>NZ_JARANU010000010.1:0-109663 GCF_029889855.1 Halopenitus sp. POP-27
ACGCCGCCGACGACTTGGAGACCCCGGCCGAGCAGTAGTCGGCGGCTGTTCGGTCGGGCCTATCGCTTAGACCCCACCCTAAAGGACGGGGCTTCCGCTTACTATACGTCACTCCGTTTTTTGGTTGGTCCAATACGTCGGCTCGGCGTCTCACCACGTCCCTGCCAGGACGTCGGGGGCAAGCGTCGCGCCGGCGCCGAGACCGACGCCGACGACGATCAGCGCGAGACTGTACCCGAGAACCGGCCCGACGAGCGCCCGGTCGATCGTGGCGGCGAAGGCGACCTTGACCAGGATCGACGCCGTAGTCCCGGCGATGACGCCCCAGACCGCGGTGTCGGCCGCGATCCCGCCGGTACTGACCAACGTGACCGCCGAGGTCACCGCCGTCCCCGAGGAGACGAGCCCCGCGAGGAACATCGTGATGAGGAACCCGCTGGCGCCGACGGTCGCCTGTGCGCCCGCGGCGACCACGAGGACGACCAGAAACAGCGCACCGAAGGTCAACGCGTTCGTCGTGCTGAAGGGAGACGTGATGTCCGTCTCGACCGTCGCGTCCCAGTCGCTGGTCCACATCGATAGCACAACGCCGGCGACTGCGATCCCCCCAAGGGGGAGGCCGACCGCGACCGCCTCGGTGGGGACGAACGCCGCGACGACGACGGCGTTTCGGAGCGCCATCGCCGCATTGGCCAGGAGGATGGCGCCAACGGCCAGGTCGCGAAGCGAGGGATCGACGGCGGCACGCTTCGTGATCTCCGCGATGACCGCCGTCGAGTTGACGAGCCCGCCGAAGAAGCCGGTGACGGCCAGCCCACGTCCCTCGTAGCGCTTGAGCAGGGCGTAGTTGCAAAAGCCGATCGCGGCGATCGCGATCACGAGCAGCCAGACGACCCGCGGCTGGATGGCGTTCCACGGCCCCATCGGCTCGCTGGGCAACAGCGGATAGACGACGAACGCGAGGATGGCGAACTCGGTGGCCGACCGCACTTCCTCCTTCGAGAGCCCCCACGCGAACTCGTGGAGCTCCCGTTTCAACACCAACAGGAGGGAGGACAACACCGCCACCGTCACCGCCTCGATGTAGAGCCCCTCGCCGACGAGCGCCCCGATGCTGTAGGCGACGAGCATCGAGACCGACGTCGTCAGCGAAAGCCCCTCGTGATCCTCCTCGATGAAGCTGCGAACCCCGAGCAGGATCGCGTGGGCGACGATCAACAGCCCGCCGACGACCAGCAGGCCGCCGGCGTCAAGCACGATGAAGACCGCGCCGAGCAGACCCAGGAGCGCGAACGTCCGGATGCCCGCGGTCTTGTGTGACCACTCCCGCTCCAGCCCGAGGAACATCCCCAGCAGCGTCGCGACGACGAGCTTCGTCACTGACGCGTCGAGCTCGGCGATCAGCGTGCTCTCGATGCCCGTCTGGATCAGCGGCATCGGCGGCGACCCCCGCTCGCGGGCGGCGACCCCGGTGACGTCAGCCACGGCGTCGGACTCGTTCGATCGACCATGGATTGACGTAGACCGGGCGGCGTCGAATATGTTACGGATGGCAACGTTTGCATATATAGATCTATATATTCATTGGCGATCGGCGGCTCCCGAGTACGCCGTCGACGACCCTCCCGGCTGCGTCCCCGATCGAGTTCGGGGGCCGGAGCACCACAAGGGCCATTTCCGTCGGCGTCGTAGGTCCGCGTATGCTCGCGAGTGCGTACGACTTCCACCTGTTCGACCTCGACGGAACGTTGGTCGACGCCGAGTGGGCGTACACGCGTGGCGTCTTCGACCGCGTCGGCGACCGGCTGGGTCGGCGTTTCTCCGACGATCAGGCCCGGGTCCTCTGGCACGGACTGACCGGATCGCGCAACGAGACGCTCCGGTCGTGGGGAATCGACCCCGACGCCTTCTGGGACGCCTTTCACGCCGAGGAGGATCCCCGCGTTCGGGCGGAGTCGACGTACCTCCACCCCGACGCCGAACGCGTCCTCGCGGCCGTCGAGGGGCCGACCGGCCTCGTGACCCACTGTCAGGAGTTCCTCACCGAGCCCGTCCTCGACGCGCTCGACCTGCACGACCACTTCGATACGGTCGTCTGCTGTACCGAGTCGACCGGCTGGAAACCCGATCCGACCCCCCTGGAGCTCGCGATGGACGACCTCGACGTCGATCCCGACCGGGCCCGGGGCTACTACGCCGGCGACGGCGAGGGCGACGTCGGGGCCGCCTGGAACGCCGGCCTCGATGCAGTGCACGTCGAGCGGCTCGGTCACGCCGAGCGCGGTCGCTGCGTGCTCGGCGACCACAGGGTCGAAAGCTTCGACCCGCTGCTGTGAGTTCGTCCGCTCGCCGGGGGCGCGGTTAGGGTTCGCTCACCCGCAGAACGGGCTTGATCGTCTCGCCGCTTTCGGAGTCCTCGACGGCCTGTTGGATGTCCTCGAAGTCGTAGTAGGTGACGAGCTCGTCGAAGGGGAACTTCCCCTGCCGGTATAACTCGATCAGGTCCGGAATGAACTGCTGGGGGTCGCCGTCGCCCTCGACGATGCCCGTGATCGTCCGACCGTTCAACAGGAGGTTGTTGACGTCGTAGCTCGCCTCCGTTCCGAGCGCGGGGGCACCGATGATCCCGAGGGTGCCACGCTGGGTGAGCGTCTCGACGGCCTGTTCGGCGACGTCGGGGACGCCGGTCGTCTCCAGCGCGTAGTTCACGCCGCCGCCGGTGAGCTCCCGGACCGTCTCGATGACGTCGTCGACCTCGGCCGGGTTGACCGTCTCGGTCGCGCCGAGCTCGGCGGCCTTCTCGAGCCGGTTGGGCTTCAGGTCGACGGAGATGATCTCGGTACACCCCTTGATCTCGGCGGCCATCACCGCCGAGAGGCCGACCGACCCGGCGCCGAAGATCGCGATCGACGAGCCCGCCTGCGGGTCGAGGGAATTGATGACCCCGCCGGCGCCCGTCTGGATCCCGCATCCAAGCGGGCCGAGCAGTTCAAGGGGGACGTCGTCGTCGACCGGGACGACGTTTCGCTCGGTCGCGATCGCGTGGGTCGCGAACGATGACTGCCCGAAGAACCGGCCGCTGACGCGCTCGCCGTCCCGTGAGATCGGAGACGTGCCGTCCTCGGGACGGGCGCCCGAGAAGTTGTGCTCGAAGAAGTCCTCACAGAAGGCCGGATGACCGTCCCGACAGCTGTGGCAATCGCCGTCGTAGTCGTAGCTCATCACGACGTTATCTCCCGGTTCGAGACCGGTCACGCCGGGACCGATCGCCTCGACGACGCCGGAGCCCTCGTGGCCAAGTACTGCCGGCAGCGGCGTCGGATAGAGCTGATCGCGGACGATCATATCCGTGTGGCAGACGCCGGCCCCGACGACCCTGACGAGCACCTCGCCCGCCTGTGGCTCCTCAAGTTGGACCGTGTCGATCTCGAACTCCCCTTCCGGCTCGGTAACGAGTGCCGCGTCTACGTCCATTGCGATCTATGAATGGGTCCATCAGCCCATAAGCGTGCCCCCGACTCCGGCCTCAACTCCGGCCCTGGTCCCGTCCCCACACCCGACGCGCCGATCGTCTCACGACATCACACCCTCGCGTCGTCTCCGACGCCAGGCGCCCGAACCGCCTTACAACACGACGCGTTTGACGTCGGCCTCGCCCGCGCGTCGAACGATCGCCCGAACCAGGTCCTCGGCGCCCGCGAGGTTGTCCGAGTCGCCGTCGAGGACCAGCAGCTTGCCGTCGGCGCCCTCCTCGATGGCGCCGCGGTTCAGTCCCGCGATCTCGGCGCCGTTGACCGTCGCCATCCGGAGGACGTCCCGCGCGGAGACGTCGGCGAGCTTGGCGGCGAACTCCATCTCCCGGAACATCGAGGGCGAGTTCAACATCACGTTGTCCGTTCCGAGCGCGACGGTCGTCCGGTCTGCGAGTTCGCGGATCGGCGGGACGCCGACGTTCGTCACGAGGTTCGACCGCGGGCAGACGACGACGGGCGTATCCCGGTCCGCGAGCCGTTCCAGGTGGAGCTCGCCCGCGTGAACCATATGGACGAGAAAGTCCGGGTCCAGATCCATCGCCGGGTTGATGTCCAGGTCGTCGCGTTCGCCCGCGTGGATGCCGAAGAGCTTGCCGGCGGTTCGGGTCGCGTTTCGCTCGGCGTCGAAGTCGGCATCCCGCGCCCCCGAGGCGCCGAAACCGTCCGCGACCTCGAGGACCGCCTCCTCCTCGCGACCCAGGATGACGGCGTCGATGTCGCGCTCGCCGACCGACTCCGCCCCGCCCGCGCCCGCAAGCGCGTCCCGAAGCGCTTCGACGCCCGCGACGCCGCCCTCCCGGAACTCGAGGAACGTGCCGGTTCCGGTCGACTCCATATACCGGAGCGACCGAGCCATCGCGGCGACCGTCTCCTCGCGGTCGGCTGCCCGGAGGAGTCGGTGTTTGAGCCCGTCCGGCGGCGCGACGAGTTCGTCGAGCGAGAGGCCGCCGCCGGCCTCCTTGGCGATCGAGTCGCCGATGTGGGTGTGTGCGTTGACGAAGGCGGGACAGATCACGTCGTCGCCGTCCGTCTCCGTTTCCTCGATCGCGACGATCTCGCCGTCGGCCACGACGACGCGTCCCTCGACCGGCGTGAAGTCGGGTCCACGGAGGATCGTCCCTTCCACGTGCATACCGGTGTCTCCCGCCGAGTCCGCTTGAAGGTCACGACACCGGTTCGAACTCGTCGAGCGTCGTCTCCAGTCCGTGCCGGACGTCGCTGATGAGCGAGTCCGGATCGAGTCCGAGGACGTCGGCGGCCGCCCGTCCCACCCGATCGGTGAGCGGTTCGGGGCAGTAGACGCCGAGGCGCCACTGGTTGCGCTGGGCGGTTCGCAGCGCCGAGACGAGCGGCGACTGGTCGCCGAGCCGGCGGATGTCGCCATTGACGGTGACCCGCGAGGTGGACTCGCGCATCGATGGCTCCGGCGGAACGTCGAGGATCACGTCGACATCGTCGACATCGTCGACGCCGTCAACGTCGTGGGAGCCGTCCACGTCGTCGGCATCCGCCGCCGGTCCGGAGCCGGTCCGAGCCGTCGCAGCGATCTCCCGTTCCAGTTCGCGAATGCGATCGTGGTCGGCATCGTGAACGGTCGCCGGAACGTCGTCGTACTCCGCCCAGACGGCTCGCTTGTAGAGATCGCGTCGGTCGTACCGATCGATGATGGGACGTGCGGCCTCGGTGCGCCGCAGCGCAACGATCAGCTCGTGGTCGTCCATCCGTCGGACCATCTCGGCGGTCACGTCGGGCGTCTCGAGCAGCCGCGCGGTCGCCCGGCGCAGCATCGCCTTCGAGATGCGCGCGACGTGGTGGGTGTAGACGACGGGATTCATCAGCGCCCGTGCGAGCAGCAGGCTCTCGGCGGTCTGGACGTTGCCCTCGTCGAGCACGAGCGTGTCGTCGACGAACGTCAGCTCGCGAACCAGCCGGCCGGTGTCGATCGTCCCGTACGGGACCCCGGTGTGATGGGCATCACGCACCAGGTAGTCCATCCGGTCGACGTCGAGCTCTCCGGAGACCAGTCCGGCATAGCGCCCCTCGCCGGCGATGATGTCCGCGATCCGGCCCGGATCGAGGTCGTGGTCACGGAGAACGTCCCCGACCGCCCCCGCCGCCACGAGGTCCGCGACGTCGTCGTGGTACTTTCCGGTATGACGGTACAGCAGCGACTCGACGTTGTGGCTGAACGGGGCGTGTCCGACGTCGTGGAGGATCGCGGCGGCCTCGATCCGGTCGGCCTGGATCCCCCCGATTCCGAGGTGGTCGAGGGCACGGCTCGCGAGGTGGTACACCCCCAGGGAGTGCTCGAACCGCGTGTGGTTCGCCGAGGGGTACACGAGCGTGACGGTCCCGAGCTGGGAGATACGCCGCAGCCGCTGGACCGCGGGGGTGTCCAACAGGTCCGCGGCCACCCCGTCGATCCGGATGTGGTCGTGGACGCTGTCCTTGATCGTGACCATACGCCGGCTTCGGCGGCATCGCTTATAAGGCTCGGCACGATCGCTGGCCGGCACGATCGCTGACCGACACAATCGCTATGTGCCTTCCGTACGAACCGCATCGTATGAGCATCCAAAAGCTACGAGACGCGAGCGACGTGCTTCGAGAGGCAGCGACCGCGATCGACGGGAGTGCCGGCGATCGACTCGCCGAACAGGCGGATCGGCTGGGGACGCTTGCCGATCGGGATCGCGGGCCCGACCACGGCACCGTCGCCCGCCACCAGCAGAAGCTCAAGGACATCAAGGCCGACGAGCCGACCGCCACGGACGCCGTCAACGAGGCGAACGACCTCCTGAACGCGTATCGCGAGACGGTCGAGGGTGTCTGAGGCGATCGGTCGGGGACACCTCACCCGTGGACGAGGAAGCGCCGACAGGTTCATAGTCTTCTGTCGTCTCTATCAGGACGTAATGATGCAGACGACCCACGTGCTCGTCGGGATGGCGATCGCCGCACCGATCGCCGTGCAGTTCCCCGAGATCGCGGGGGTCGTGCTGCTTGCGGGCCTCGTCGGCGGTGCGTTCCCCGATCTCGATCTTTATAAAGGGCACCGACGGACGCTCCACTTTCCGGTGCTGTACGCCGCCGCCGCGGTCGCGATCGGCGTGGCCGCGACGGTCTCCCTCGGCGGGGTGGGTCCGGCTCCGACCGCGCGTGTGGGATTCGTCTCGCTTCCCGACGTGGTCGTGACGTCGACGCCAGCGCTCATCGCGCTCGCGGTCGGCTTCGCTGCCGCGGCAGCCCACTGCCTGATGGACGTCCTCGGCGGCGGCCTCGAGCTTCGGCCCTGGGAGGGTCGCGATGACCGGGCCGTCTACGACCACGTTCGTGGCCGGTGGATCGCGCCCAAGCGGTGGATCCGCTATGACGGATCACCCGAGGATCTCGCGATCGCGGCCGCCGCGGGGGTTCCGGTGCTGCTCGTCGCCGACGGCGTGTTCGAGACGCTGGCGGTGGGTCTGCTCGGCGTTTCCGCCGTCTACGTGACGGTTCGCCGGCGGCTCCCCGGGATCGCGGCCGCACTCGCGGCTCGCGTGCCCGCGTCGCTGCGGGGAGTGGTTCCGGATCGGTATCTCGAGTAGGGACGGAGAGGTTCGTCCGTCGATCAGGGGTGGGCGTAGTAGACGACCAGGTCCTCCTCGCCGGTCGGGCCGTAGCCCGACGAGGCGGGGTTGGGGTCGAACGTGTCGATCCGGACGAACCCAACGCGTTCGAACTGGATCACGTCGTCGACCGCCAGATCCGCGACCCTCGGTTCGGCGTAGCCAACCACGTCGCCGTCAACCGTCCGCAGCATCGTCTCGAGGGATTCCTCGGCGGGAACCCAGTGTACGACCGAGACGCCCTCCTCGCGAACGGCCGTGATGTCGTCGTCGACGTACTCGAGGGCCTCGCCGTCGGCATCGTACCGGACACAGCCGTAGCCCTTCAGCCAGACACGGTCGCCGTCCGCGGGGAGATCGGACTCCTCGAGGAGGACGTCCGCCGCGGGGACGGTGCGCGTGCCGCGGTCCTCGTGGTCGGGATGGAGCGGCGGGTGGCCCGCGTCGGGACCGTCAGCCACCGTAAGCTCGACTGCGGGGTCGTCCGCGCGGTCGCGCACGAGGAAGTACCGGTTCGCCTCGTCGTCGATCAGCTCGCGGTTGTTCGCGTACACCGACGACATCGCCAGGTCGACGTCGGAGGTCGACATCCCGAGGTCGATCATCGCGTCGACGATCGCCTGCCCGCGGATCCCGCGGCGACGAAGCGACCGGATGGTCGGCGCACGGGGGTCGTCCCAGCCGGTCAGCTCGCCGGCCTCGATCAGCTCCTTGATCGTCGACGTCGAGATCTGGACGTCGTACTCGTCGAGCTGGACGTGTCCCCAGTGGAGCACCTCGGGATACTCCCAGTCGAAGTAGTCGTAGACGAACCGCTGACGCTTCGCGGAGTCCTGCAGGTCGATCCCCCGGATGATGTGGGTAACGCCGGTCAGGTGGTCGTCGACGCCGGACTGGAAGTCGAGCATCGGCCAGCAGCGGTACTCGGCGGCCTCTTCGCGGGGATGCGGCGTGTCGATCTGCCGGAAGGCCACCCAGTCGCGCAGCGCCGGGTTCTTGTGGTCGATGTCGGTCTTCACGCGCAGGACCATCTCCCCGGGATCATACTCGCCGGCGACCATCGCGTCAAACTCCTCGTGGACGGTTTCGACGTCCTTCCCGCGATGCGGGCAGGCCTCGGCGTTCGCCTTCAAGTCGCTGAACTCGGCGGCCGGGCACGAACAGGTGTAGGCGCCGCCCAGGTCGATCAGCTCGCGGGCGTGTTCGTAGTAGGTCTCCACCCGATCGGAGGCCTTCAGGACGACGTCGGGGTCGAACCCGAGATACTCGATGTCCTCGAGGATCGCATCGTAGGCGTCCAGATCGGGACGCTTCGTCTCGGGATCGGTGTCGTCGAACCGGCAGATGAATCGACCGTCGTACCGCTCGGCGTAGGTTCCGATCACCGAGGGCATCCGGGCGTGACCCATGTGCCACGGGCCGTTGGGGTTCGGGGCCGCGCGCATCACGACCTCGCCGGGCTCGGCGTTCGGGAGGTCCGGGAGCGCGTGGGCGTCGTCCTCGTCGTCGGCCTCGAGTTCGTCGAGGCGCTCGGGCGCAAGCTCCCCGAGCCGGTCGCGGCGCTCGGCGGCATCCATCCCGGCGACCCGGTTCACGATCGGCGCGATGACGCCGGGGATCGCATCGCCGTGCGGCCGGAAGTCGGGGTTCGATCCCATAAGCGGCCCCATGATGGCACCGACGTCGGGATCGCTATCGTGTTTGAGCGCGTTGAACAGTGCGGCCTCCTCGGCGGCCGCCTCGACGCGCTCGCGGAGTTGGTCGTCCATACGGTACCGGTTGGCGGCCCGCTAAAAAAGCGACCCGGAACGGCGGCCGTCTCGACTGCTTCGATCGTTTCGGTCACTCCGAGCGGGGCGACGCCGTCGGTTCCGACATCGACCCACGACGTTCAAGCCCGTCCGCCCGTAACGGGACGTATGTCACCGGGACGGGAGGGACGCGACTGATGGTCGATCCGATGTCCGAGTCGGAACGCGACGCCGGCACCGGCTGGCTCAAGGCTCTGTTCGTGCTCGTCGTCACCGCCTCCGCCGGCGGCGTGGCGATCGCGGGCGGTGCGACGACGACACAACTGCTCGCGGCGCTCGGGGGCGGCTTCCTCGTCTCGCTCGTGCTGTTGTGGTACGTGGTCCGAACGATCAGTGGCTTCACCCCATCCCGGCGCCGCGGCCGGGGCGGACGTCGCCGGTAGCTGGCGGAAGCGTCGGGACCGGGTATTGGGTCGCACCGTCGCGGATCGACCCGCGATCGTCAGGGGTTCACTCGCCGGATCCACGCCGCGGGGTCGTCGATCTCGGCGTCCGTCGGGAGCGCGGTCGGCTCGTCCCAGACGGCGGCGGCGGCCGCGACTCCGCGCTCGTCGGCGACGTGATCGAAGAACGCCACGCCACGTTCGTACTGTCGCCGTTTCAGTCCGAGTCCGAGAAGCTGCCGGAGAATCCGAGAGATCGGTCCGCCGCCCGACCGCCGGGCGTCGAGCTTCCGGCGGAGGTCGTCCGTGGCGTCGTCGAAGGCCCGATCCATCAGCAGCTCGGCGTAGCCTTCCACGGCCGTCATCGCGGCGTCGAGCTCGCGGAACGCGTCCCGGTCCAGCTCGCCGGCGGCGATCGCGGCCACCCCGTCCTCCATCCGCGATTCGAGGTAGTCCGGCAGCCACGGCGCCGCGCCGAACTCGGCGGCGTGGGCGACCTCGTGGAACGCGATCCAGCGGCGAAACCGCGGGTAGGAGACGTCGAGTTCGTCGGCCACGCGCACCACGTTCGGATGGACGAAGTAGAGCCCGTGGTCGCCGTCCGGCTCGTCGGCCAGCAACAGCGGATCGTACTGGCCGAGCACGTTGCGGGCGAGGAACGCCAGCAGCACCGACATCGTCCCGGTGTTCGCGATCCGAGACAGCTCCGGGAACGCCGGGGCGGCGTGTGACTCAACGGGCGCCATCACGGTCCGAAACGTCTCGACGTTGGCGTCGATCCAGTGGTGGCGGTTCTGTACCTCGACCGTCGGCGGCACGGCAAAGGAGATCCCGCCGATCGACCCGAGCCGGTCGCGAGCGTCCCGGACGTCGCTCGCGTAGCCCGCGCGGTCGGCCGGCGAGAGGTCGAGGGATCCTGGATCGGTTCCCTCCTTGGCGGCCCTGCCGACCCGGTCCCAGTCCACGACGCCGGTCCCGGAGGCCTCGGCGACCGTGCGGACGCTGCGAAGGAGGTTCATACCCGGGTTCGGGTCCGGGCGCCCAAAGCGCTTGTGTCGCCTCCGGGCGCCGAACCGTTTGCGTCGCCCCTGACTGCCGACCCGGTCCCGCGGTGGGTCGGTCGAGTCGTCGGTTTGATACGGCTCCCCGTCCAGCGACCGGTATGGACGAGCGCCGCCGCGACTTCCTCGAGACGCTGTTGAACACGCCGAGCCCGTCGGGCTTCGAGACCGATGGACAGCGCGTCTGGGTCGACTACGTCGAGACGTTCGCCGATGAGGTCCGAACCGACGCCTACGGGAACGCGGTCGCGGTCCACGAGGGGTCCGGTGAGGGCCCCGAGATCGCGGTGGCGGGCCACGCCGACGAGATCGGATTCATCGTCCGGGATATCCTGGATGACGGGTTCCTTCGGATCGCCTCCGTCGGCGGCGCCGACCGCACCGTCTCGAAGGGGCAACACGTCACCATCCACGCGGACGAACCGGTCCAGGGCGTGATCGGGCAGACGGCGATCCACCTTCGGGAGACGTCGAACGACGAGTACGAGGACGTCTCCGCACAGTTCGTCGACGTCGGGGCGGCCGACGAGGAGGAGGCCCGCGAGCTCCTCGAGATCGGCGATCCGGTCACCGTCTCGACCTCGCTCCGGGAGCTCGCCGGAACCCGACTGGCCGCACGCGGGATGGACAACCGGGTCGGGACGTGGTGTGCGGCGGAGGCACTCCGACGAGCCGTCGCCGCTGACGTCGACGCGACCGTGTATGCGGTCTCCACCGTGCAGGAGGAGGTCGGCCTCCAGGGGGCGAAGATGGTCGGCTACGACCTCGACCCCGACGCGTTCCTCGCGGTCGACGTCACCCACGCCACCGACACGCCCGACGTCTCGGCCAAGCGGCGCGGCCCGGTCGAACTCGGCGAGGGACCGGTGGTCACTCGCGGCAGCGCCAACCATCCGGTTCTCGTCGAGCTCGCCCGATCGGCCGCGACCGACGAGGCGGACGTCGACGTCCAGCTCCAGGCTGCCGGGACCCGAACCGGAACCGACGCTGACGCCTTCTACACCTCCCGATCGGGCATCCCCTCGGTGACGGTGTCGATCCCGAACCGATATATGCACACCCCCGTCGAGGTGGTCGACACGACCGACCTCGACGACGTCGCTGCTCTGCTCGCGGCGGTCGCCGATCTCGCGAGCGCGTACGACGACTTCCACGTGTCCCTGTGACGAGTGCGTGTCTGTGACGGGTGCGTGTCTGTGACGGGTGCGTGTCTGTGACGGGTGCGTGCCCTCGTATTAGTTCACCAACATCGATCGTCATATATCCACGATCGAGGATCGTCTTCCTCGATTGATGGGGCCATCACGCCACAAACACGAGTCTTTTTACGAATCGATCCCGCACCGATCGGTATGGAACCCGGAGGGGACGGGATCGCCGCGGGCCCGCGCGAGAAGTGCGGGGTCGTCGGCGTCGCGCTCGAGGACCGACCGGCTGCACGACCGCTGTATTATGCGCTGTACGCGCTCCAACACCGCGGGCAGGAGTCTGCGGGGATCGTCACCCACGACGGCTTTCAACAGCACAGCCACGTCGAACGGGGGCTCGTGGGGGACGCCTTCGACCTCGACGACCTCGAATCGCTCACCGGAACCACGGGGATCGGTCACGTGCGCTATCCGACCGCGGGCAGCCTCGATAAGAGCTGTGCCCAGCCCTTCTCGGTCTCGTTCAAGTCCGGATCGCTGGGCCTCTCGCACAACGGCAACCTCGTCAACGCCGCCGAGATCCGCGACGACCTGGCCCACCAGGGACACGCGTTCACCTCCGACGGCGACACCGAGGTGATCGCCCACGACCTCGCGCGGAACCTCCTCGACGCCGACCTCGTCCGTGCGGTCAAACGGACGATGGAGCGGATCCACGGCTCCTACTCGCTGACGATCATGCACGACGACACCGTGCTCGGCGTTCGGGACCCGAAGGGGAACCGGCCGCTGTGTATCGGGAAGCTGGATGACGGCTACGTGCTCGCCTCCGAGTCGGCGGCGATCGACACCCTCGACGGCGAGCTGGTCCGCGACGTCCGTCCCGGCGAGTTGGTCGTCCTCGAGTCGGACGGGACCGGCTATGACACCTACCAGCTCGTCGAGGAGGACCACACCGGCCACTGTTTCTTCGAACACGTCTACTTCGCGCGCCCCGACTCGGTCATCGACGACGAACTCGTCTACGAGGTCCGCCGAAACCTCGGGCGAAAGCTCTGGGAGGAGGCCGGCGTGGAGACGGACGTCGTGATGCCCGTTCCCGACTCGGGCCGGGCGTTCGCCTCGGGGTACGCCGACGCCGCCGCCGAAACGACCGCCGACGGCGACCCGCGGCCGGAGGACGACGACGGAGTCGCCTTCGCGGAGGGACTGATGAAGAACCGCTACGTCGGCCGAACGTTCATCATGCCGACACAGGACGAACGCGAGCGGGCGGTCCGTCTGAAGCTGAACCCGATTCGGTCGACCGTCGAGGGCAAGACCGTCACGATCATCGACGACTCCATCGTCCGGGGAACCACCTCGACCCAGCTCGTGGATCTGATGAAGGACGCCGGCGCCGAGGAGGTCCACATGCGGATCGGTGCGCCGCCGATCATCGCACCCTGTTATCTGGGCATCGATATGGCAACCCGCGATGAGCTCATCGCGGCCGATCGCTCCACGGAGGAGATCCGCGAGGCGATCGACGCCGACTCCCTGTCGTACCTCTCGATCGACGCGATCGCAGAGACGCTCGGAACGGGACACGAGGACCTCTGTCTGGGCTGTGTCACCGGCGAGTATCCCTTCGACGTCGAAGACGAGGCGACCGACCGCGACGTCGATCGGCCGGCGATCGGCGAGTCGCCGCCCGCCGACGACTGACGCCGGGCTTACGAACGCCGGACTTGTGGGGATCCCAGCCGAATATGTTCGCCACCCCGTCTCAGCCGTCGGGAACGACCGACGGGGTATTCCCTCTCAAACACGGACCTAGAGATATGTCACTAAGCGATTCACCACGGGAACCGACATCGGACGGCGGCGAGACGGACATCGACCGACGGGGGTTCTTCCGGCTCGGCGCGGGCGCCGCGGCGGCCACAGCGGGGCTCGCCGTCGGGACCGGGACGGCGGCGGCGAACTACGACGGCTGGCTCGAGGGCGTGAGCAACTACGAGGGAACCGTCGATCTGACGGGCCAGGACGAGGTGACGGTCTCGGTCGGCGCCGGCAACGGGCTGCTGTTCGACCCACCGGCGATCCTCGTCGATCCCGGCACCACGGTCGTGTGGGAGTGGACCGGACAGGGCGGCCAGCACAACGTGTCGGAGGCTGACGGCGCCTTCGAGTCCGAGCTCATCCAGGAGGGCGGTCACACCTTCGAGCACACCTTCGAGAGTGAGGGCACGTTTCGGTATCAGTGTGACCCCCACGAGGCGGTCGGGATGAAGGGCGTCGTCGCCGTCGGCAGCACCGACGACGACCTCATCGATCCGTCCGGTGGCGACGGCGAGGGCGGCGATGGAAGCGGGGACGGCAGCGGCGACGGCGAAAGCGACGATGGCGGAAGCGGTGGGGGATCCGGGTCCGGTGACGGCGGAACCGGTGACGGATCCTCGGCGGACACGCCGGCGCCGGCATCCGGAGGAGTGACCCTCTCCGGCGGCGACCTGCTCGCGATCGCCACCAGCTTCGGGTTCGTGGCGGTCCTGTTCGCGCTCGCGTTCGGCGACATCGACGCCGAGGAGTGACGGCGCGGTGACGCCGCGCCTCGACGGTCTCGTCGGGGGATCACCACCGACTCTCCTCGGTGGTTAGAAGACGTGGTGCAACAGCAGGTAGACGCCGATGCCCATCGCGAACGAGACGATCCACAACGGGGCCGCGATCCGCCCGACGCGACGGTGTGCCGTTTCGGGGATCGCCTCGATCGGTCGCGTCAGCGCGGAGACCAGCGCGTAACAGACGAGGGGAATACAGACGATCGCCAGCAGGATGTGAACCGCCAGGAACGGGAGATAGACGTATCGGTAGTACACCTCGGGACCGGGAAACTCGGCGGTTCCAACGAGGATGAGCCGCCAGAGGTAACACACCAGGAAGGCGGCGAACAGGGCGGTCGACAGTCCCATCAGGGTGCGGTGCCGCCGGACGTCGCCGTTCCGTATCGCGCGCCAGCCGGCCGCGATCGTCACGATCGCCGCCACGGAGATGACGGCGTTGAGGTGGGTGAACGTCGACAGTACTGCGGAACCGGGATCCGGAACGAACGACGCCGGGATCGATCCGGTCACCGCGGCGAAGACGATCGTCAACGCGACAGCCGACAGCAGTCCCGCCACCGCCGGCACGTGGTCGCGAGCTCGAAGGGCCATACGCACGCCTACGGCGTCCCCGGTGAAAGGACCTCCCGTTCCGATCGGGGCTGCCTGTGGATCGTCGGGAGCGGTCGATCGGTTCCGGGAACGCCGATCCGAAACCGATCGCCTGCAGGGACGTCCGTGGCGTGGACCCGTCTCACGATGAACCGGAAAATCGACAGCCCTTTTACTATCCTTCCGATAGAAGGCAATGCGGAAAACACGCGAGCGCGTGGGTAGCCAAGCCAGGCCAACGGCGCAGCGTTGAGGGCGCTGTCCTGTAGAGGTCCGCCGGTTCAAATCCGGTCCCACGCATCGTACGGCGGCACACCCGCCACACCGATGCACGGTGTTGTCCCCTACGACAGCACCCACGCACAATCCTTCGACGGCAACACCCTGAGCGGTAGCGTCGTCAAGATCGTCGCGGCGACCGATTCCTCGTTTCTTTTAAACCCTTGCGACCGATACCCCGGGTATGGCCAAATACTCGACGGGGTCGTCACGCGGCGGCGGCGACGGCGACGCCTGCGAGCTTTGCGGACGAGAGACTGACGACCTCCGACAGGCGAAGGTCGCGGGTGCGACCCTGCTTGTCTGCTCGAACTGTCGACCCCACGACGATAGCGCCGATTCGGGATCGGGGGGCGGGTCCGGTGGCGGGTCGGGCGGTGCCGGTCAAGATGGCGACTCTCCCAGCCGGTCACAGGAACTCGCACGCAAGCAAGCTGAGATGTACGACGCCGGCAAGGGCGATGCCAGCCACTGGGAACAACACGGCACCGATTACGAGGACGACCAACTCCCGTATCTCGTTTCCGGCTACGGCGCACGAGCCGAGCAGGCCCGCCAGGAGGCCGGATTGACGATCGAGGAGCTCTCCGAGGAGACCGGGCTTGCGGAGGACGACGTCCTCGCCATCGAGCAGGGGCGCGCCTCCCGCGCGAACGTGGGCGGATCGGTCATTCAGGCGCTCGAGAAGCGGCTGGACGTGACGCTCGTCGACGAGTAAGCCGACTCACCCCGACAGGGAGACGAGCGTGGCGCCGACCACGACCACGGCCGCCGCCAGGACGAGCCGGAGCGTGACGCGTTCGACGCGCCGCGGCAGGAACGCCGCGGAGATGACGAGCACGACGAGCGGCGAGACCTGCACGATCGGGATCACGATCACCACCGGTGCGGCCGACAGCGCGGCGAAGTATGCGATCAGTCCGGCCGAACTCGAGAGTCCCGCCCAGACGTACCAGCGGCGGCCCGTCCCGTGACGGGGAAGCGAGATCGCCCCGTCACGAACGCGTCGGAAGCCGAGATAGCTGGCTGCCGCCGCCGTGATCATCACCGAGAGGCCGACGGGGATCGGCGTCCCGGCGGTCAACCCGACGCGGATCAACACCGGTTCGATCCCGATGAACACCGCGGCTGCGAGCGGGAACGACAGGGAGACACCGGTCTCGCGAACCGACGCGTCGTCTCCGGCGTCGGCCGCGGTCACCCAGGAGATGACGGCGACGCCGAAGACGATACAGCAGATGCCCACGAGATGTCTCGCCGTGATCGTCTCCCCGAGAAACCACACGGCCAGACCGGTCGAGACCAGCGTCGACGCCGAGACGACGGGCGTCGTCCGGCTGGCGCCGATCGCCGTGATCGCCTCGAACATACAGAGACGCCCGAGCAGCAGCCCGGCGAGCCCGGCGGCCGCGAACGCGCCGGCTGCGACCGGCGTGAGGCCGTAGTCGGGGTAGTAGGCGACCATCGAGAACGGGACGAGACAGACGACGTTCACCGCCAGCACGACCGCCAGCGTGTCGGCGACGGTCCCGGTCCGGGTCGCGACCCTGACGATCACGTTGTGAACGGCCCACAACACGGCCGCGAGCGCGGCAAAGAGCAGGCCCGCAAGCTGGAGGAGTTCCACGCGTGTTCGGCGCTGCGACGGGAGAAACAAAGAAACGATCGGTCGCGGAAGACGCCGCCGGTCACTCGAGGAGTGCCCCTATGCGGGGGTCGTCGTCACTCCAGGTCGAACCGGTCGAGCTGCATGACCTTGCTCCAGGCGGCGACGAAGTCCTCGACGAGCTTCTCCTCGCCGTCCGCGGCTCCGTAGACGTCCGCGACGGCACGGAGCCGGGAGTTCGAGCCGAAGATGAGGTCGAGGCGGGTGGCTTCCCACTTGACGTCGCCGGTCTCGCGGTCGCGGATCTCGAAGACGTATCCGTCCTCGTCGACCGGCTCCCACTCGGAGGCCATGTCGAGCAGGTTCACGAAGAAGTCGTTGGTCAACGCGCCCGGCCGGTCGGTGAGGACGCCGCGGTCGGAATCGTCATACGTCGCGCCCAGGGCGCGCATCCCGCCGACGAGCGCCGTTAGCTCGGGCACGGACAGGTTCAACAACTCCGCCTTGTCCACCATTCGCTCCTCGGGTGAGTCGTACAGGTCGTCGTAGTCGCCCTCGCCGAGGTAGTTCCGGAAGGCGTCGACCTTCGGTTCGAGCACCTCGAAGGACTCGACGTCGGTCTGCTCCTGGGTGGCGTCCGTGCGGCCCGGTTCGAACGGGACCTCGACGTCGTAGCCGGCCTCGGCGGCCGCCTGCTCGATCGCCGCGTTGCCGCCGAGAACGATCAGGTCGGCAAGCGAGACGCGCACGTCGTCCGATCGCGACTCGTTGAACGCCGCCTGGACGTCCTCGAGGGTCTCGAGGGCCGTTTCGAGCTCCGCGGGCTCGTTGACCTCCCAGCTCCGCTGGGGCTCGAGCCGGATCCGGGCACCGTTGGCGCCGCCGCGCTTGTCGCTGTCGCGGTAGGTCGACGCCGCCGCCCACGCGGTCTTCGCGAGCTGCTGGATGGAGAGCCCCGAGTCGAGGACGTCCTCCTTGAGCTCGGCGGCTTCCGCGTCGCCGATCAGATCGTAGTCGGCGTCCGGAACCGGATCCTGCCAGATCATCGTCTCCTCGGGGACCTCCGGCCCGAGGAACCGCTCCGGCGGGCCCATGTCGCGGTGGATGAGCTTGTACCACGCCTTCGCGAACGCCTTCTGGAACTCGTCGGGGTTCTCCTGGAACCGCTTCAGGATCTCCCGGTAGTCGTCGTCGTGTTTCAGGGCGACGTCGGTCGTCAGCATCATCGGCTGTTCCGTCTTCGACGAGTCCTGCGCGCCCGGGGCGTGCTCGATCTCGTCCGCCTCGACCGGATGCCACTGCCAGGCGCCGCCAGGCCCCTTGACCGAGGTCCAGTCGTGTCCCAGCAGGTTGTCGATGTAGCCCATGTCCCACCGGGTCGGCGCGTCGGTCCACGGCCCCTCGATACCGCTCGTGATCATCCCGCCGATGTCGTCGAAGTCGTGCTTCCAGCCGAGACCCTGCTCCTCGATGGGTGCTGCCTCGGGCTCTGGACCCTGGTGCTCTTCGGGACTGTCGGCTCCGTGAACCTTGCCGAAGGTGTGGCCCCCGGCGATGAGCGCGACCGTCTCCTCGTCGTTCATCGCCATCCGGTCGAACTCCTCCCGGATGTTCTTCGCGGAGCCCTCGACGTCCGGCTCGCCGTTCGGGCCCTCGGGGTTCACGTAGATGAGCCCCATCACGGTGTTCGCAAGCGGGTTCTTGAGGTTGCCGGCCTCACCCTCCTTGTAGCGCTCGGGGGAGGTGGTTTCCCATTCCGTCTCGGGACCCCACTCGACCGCCTCGTTCGATTTGAACTCGTCCACGCGGCCGCCGGCGAAGCCGTAGGTCTCGAAGCCCATCGACTCGAGAGCAACGTTGCCGGCGAGGACGATCAGGTCGCCCCACGAGAGCTTGCGGCCGTACTTCTGTTTGACCGGCTGGAGCAGCCGCCGAGCCTTGTCGAGATTGATGTTGTCCGGCCAGCTGCTCTCCGGCGGGAGTCGTTGCAGGCCGCCGGCCGCCCCGGCGCGACCGTCCAGGGTCCGGTACGTCCCGGCGCTGTGCCACGCCATCCGGATGAAAAGCGGTCCGTAGTGGCCGTAATCGGCCGGCCACCACTCCTTGGAGGTCGTCATTACGTCCTCGATGTCCGCCTTCACCGCATCGAGGTCGAGCGTCCGGAATTCCTCGGCGTACTCGAAGTCCTCGTCATACGGACTGCCACCGTAGACGTTGTCGTCGAGAATATCCAGTCGTAGCAGGTTCGGCCACCAGTCCTCATTGGACCAGGTCATATACAAAAACTGATTGGGTAGTTAGCCCCTTAACTCTGTCCACCTTCCCGGCCCGGTCGGCGATCGACGGGGAACCTGTTCGGGGGCGATATCCCTCTTCTGCGCGTCCATTGCGGCCGAATATGCCGGCCGCCTCGCCGGGGTAGGCTTCAAGTCGCTGCTGGGTGATGGTCAGCTATGGCATCCGAACGGTTCCTGTTCGTCTCGGCGGACGCGGCGCTCATCACCGATCTCGCCTGGCAGGTTCATCGCGAGGGTCACGACGTGAAGTACTACATCGAGGCGGAAAGCGATCGGGAGATCGGCGACGGCTTCGTGCCGAAAACCGACGACTGGCGCGACGAGATCGAGTGGGCCGACGTCATCATCTTCGACGACATCTGGGTCGGCTCCGACATCGGGACTGGCACGCTCGCTGAGGAACTCCGTGAGGACGGGAACGCCGTCGTCGGCGGGACACCAAACACCGATCATCTCGAAGCGGATCGGGGCTATGCAATGGAAATTCTCGAAGATCACGGTGTGAATACTGTCGAACACCACATCTTCGACGACTTCGATGCCGGCATCCAGCACGTTCTGGAGAATCCTGCCCCATACGTGATCAAACCACTCGGCGAAGTTCAAAACGTCAAGCGTCTCCTGTACGTCGGCAACGAGGACGACGGAAGCGACGTCGTCGACGTCCTGCGAGCCTACAAGAAGGCGTGGGGACACCGGATGAAGGGGTTCCAACTCCAGCGGAAAGTCGAGGGTGTTGAAGTCGCCATCTGCGGATTTTTCAACGGCGATCGGTTCATCGACCAGGTCAACTTCAACTTCGAGCACAAGAAGCTGTTCCCGGGAAACATCGGTCCATCCACCGGTGAAATGGGAACGTCGATGTTCTGGGCGGGGCAGAACAAACTGTTTGAGGAAACGTTCGGTAGACTCGAGGACTGGCTCGCCAACGAAGGGTACGTCGGGAGCATCGACATCAACTGCATCGTCAATGAGACCGGTATCTATCCGTTGGAGTTCACGCCGCGGTTCGGATATCCGACGATCGCCCTCCAGGAGGAATCCATCGAGTCCTCGACGGGCGAGTTCTTTCACGATCTTGCACACGGGAACGACCCCGAACTGGAGGTGCACAACGGCTACCAGATCGCCGTTCGCATCGTCCTCCCGCCGTTCCCGTTCGACGACGAGCAGACGTACGACGAGAACTCCCGAAACGCCGCCGTGGTCTTCGAGACGGAAAGCCGGGACGGGATCCATCTCGAGGACGCGAAGAAGGTCGATGGCCAATGGCGCGCGGCCGGCGATAACGGGATGCCGATCGTGGTGACGGGCAAGGGTGACACGATGCAGGCCGCCCGTGAGCAGGCGTACGACCGCATCGACGACATCGTGATGCCGAACATGTACTACCGGGACGATATCGGCGAACGGTGGATCAGCGGCGACGGCGACCGGCTGCAAGCGTGGGGCTATCTCGGGCCACAGTGAACGACCCTACCCTACTCACTCGCCGCTGACGCGGCTCGTTCTTTGCGGGTAGGGCTTCCTGCTTCCAAGACGCGCTTTGCAGGAACCTCACTGGTTCCCGTAGAGAGCGCAATCTCTACAGGCGTTACCGAATCTCTCCGCGATTCGTTTCCACACCAGAAATCTCCGATTTCCGGGGACGCTGTATCCCCGCCCTACTGCGCTACTCGGGCTTCGCCCTGCGTTGCTCCTTAAGGACGGGGGCTTACGCAGGTGCTTGATCAAATCTAACCCACGCCGAGAAAACGAAGAGCGTTGAGTTATTGTTAATCGTCGGATAAATTTATTAGAGTATGGATAGATATTGAGGACGGTGATTTCTCGTGGCATCAGTAGATATGAGCGATGTTCTAGCCCTTCCGGCCTTTGCAGCACTGGACGTACGAGCAGTGATGGAAGAGGAACGACGCGGTGCAAGTATTCAGGTGGATAATGAGTATTTTCGGGGACAGGAATTAGCAGTAGATGCAGTTGAGACCGTTTCGTCGCTGACAGAGCGTCAACGCATCGCATCCCAGTCACGCCAGGTCTACGACCAGATTCAGATCGATTTCGACTCACTCACGCGCGAAAACCTCAAATCAGCCTCGACACGTTATAGAGATCTCCTCCAACAACTTCCGGAAGTGAGGTATTTTAAACAACAGTTCTCCGGCACGTGTTTCGTCATTCCGGAGTGGTTGAGAACGCCTCAGCGAGTTAACTACGGTGCACGCATTTACTTCTTCCGCGAGGACGATGCCCCAGCGCCGACCGATGTTCTCGATCGGAACATCGACGCAGTTGTCACTGGTGATCGCGGCGAGTTCGAACAGTACCAAGGAGCATTACACGGGTACCCAGAGTGTTGTATTGAGCATTTCTCGGAGTGTGAGCGAACGGAAGAGATGGGGCCCGAATTAGAAGCAGTCGAGCCGGTTGCGGACCATATTGATACAAGTGAGATCTCGAAGAACGGGGAAATACCCTCAACTTCGATCGATACCATCACGGATGGTATATTCGAATCGCCGCACGTGTACGCATTTTTTGCACGTGAGTTTTATCCGGAACCAGACTGTGACCAGGCCCGGCACAGAGGAATCTCGATCTACGATACCCTTCGTGATGTGTACCCAGAACCGGTCGTCAAAGATTACTTCCGGATCAACGCTGGATGGAGCTATCTGATGGCGGAAGCTACGACACCTGACACGAAAGGGTCAAGTCGTCCATCCCCGGGATCGCTGGGACGAGAACATCTGTTGTTCCATCTCCCGTTAGCAGTGACTACACGATTATATCAGAACGGTAAGAAGGATAGCTAACGTGTTTGGAACTGGTGACATAATCGTAACGGCTGCCCCGTTCGTCGTCGACTCATCGTCTCGTCTCCGGTCTCCGTGGTACGTCCTTTGGCACGCTCGTACGCGTCACAGACGGCCAAGTGATTCTCCGGGCCATCAATTCCCGGTATGCGTTTCACCGTAGTACCGACACTGTGGGACCGGTTCGACGTCACATCTCCCCTCGTGTAAGACGGCGATTCGAGTCGTGTGAATGTACTCCGGCAGAACCGACACCGCGAATGTACCGAGGAGAGGCGGACCGTCGCTGCCCTCCCGTGGTGGTCGGTGAGTTGATGGCCGTGTGCGCAGTGTGGGCGGTCTCTCCGGTCTCGGTCCGCTCGACTGACGACTCGACCGTAGTCTCTTGATCGTCAGTGACCTGCTCGGCAGCGTCAAGCCGACCGAAGAGGTCGACGTCGCTCACCGCGACCACCCCCCGGAGGGAGACGGGTGAAGACGAAGCGGTCGCTCAGAGCTGCTAAAGAATGTGAAAGATTGCAGATGTTCGCTACTCCGAGCCGAACATCTGGCGCATAAAAGGATGAGTGTGTTCAGTTACTGAACATAGCGGTGAATCAGTCCGGATGTGCGTTGTCGTCTGACCTCCGCAGATCAAGAGAGACGATAGAAAGTTCGATAGACAAGTTTGAATTAGCCTATTCTGAAATAGGCTATTCGGAAGTATTATTCCCTGTCACGGTGGAGTGGGCGCATGAACCACTTCGTGAATCGGGACGACGAACTCGCTCGGCTACGCGATTGCTATGAATCCGATGACGCAGAGATGGTCGTGGTTTTCGGTCGGCGACGCCTCGGGAAGACACAGCTCGTCCAGCACTCGCTCTCCGACCGTGACGACGCGGTCGTCTATCAGGCTACGGAGACCACCTCCCAGATACAGCTTGACGAGTTCGTCGATGTCGCCGCCGAAACCTTCCCCGGTATCACGCAGATCAAACGGAACTGGGAAGCGCTGCTCGGATATCTGGGTGATCAGGACGGAATCGTGGTCTTAGACGAATTCCCCTACCTCATCGACGCCGACGAGAGTCTCCCTTCGATCATCCAGCGACTGTGGGACCAGCGGCTCCAGAACACCGCGGGAACGCTCATTCTGGTCGGGTCGTCGATCAGTATGATGGAAGAAGCAACGCTGCTCGGGAACAGTCCCTTGTACGGACGATTCACGGAACGACTTGACCTCCGACCCCTCAACTTTGCTGCTGCACAGGAGTTCGTTCCGGACGCGTATTCGCCCGAAGATCGGATCTTCACGTGGGGAATCTTCGGTGGCGTTCCGTACTATCTCGATGGCGTCGATCTCGGACGAGACCTCGGAACGGTTCTCACCGAAGAAATCCTCTCCCAGAAGGGATATCTCCACAACGAACCGGAGTACGTGCTCCGTACCGAACTCACAGATCCGAACCGGTATTTTGCGATCCTCACTGCCATCGCTGCTGGAAAGACGACGTCGAACGAGATCGCTCAGGCGATAGGAATCGACGGGAAGCAGATATCAACGTACACACAGAAGTTGGAGCGTCTGCGACTCATTGAGCGGGAGGTCCCGATCACTGAACAGAAGGCGAAGTCACGCCGCGGCCGCTATCGAATCTTAGATCCCTTGTTCCGGTTCTGGTTCCGGTTCGTTTACGGTAAGGAAGATCGATATGAACGTCTCGGAGAGAACGCGTACGATGCGGTCATCGAACCGGAGCTCCCGGACTTCGTGAGTCACGAGTTCGAGAGACTATGCCAAGACGCACTCCCGGGGCTCTATCCCGCAGAGACGTTCCTTGATATCGGTCGCTGGTGGTACAAGGAACACGAGGTTGACGTCGTCGGATTCACCACGGACGGGACGATGGTCGTGGGGGAATGCAAGTTCACGAACGCACCGCTTGACTACGGAGCCCTCGCCTCGCTCGAAGACCATGCCGCCGAGATTCGATGGACGCCGGACACCGATGAGAGAAACACCAAGTACGCCTTATTCACCCGGAATGGTGCGACACAGTCCGTTCAGGAAGCCGTGTCCGAGCGCGATGACGTACAACTGTTCGAGCTCGGAGATATTACAGAACACGCGTAACGGCGCTATCAAACGCCAAGAGGCGAGAGAGGCTCGATAGCTGATGCTCAGAACCGAGCAACTCGCAGAACCGACCACGTGAGTTCGATAAAATTAGCGTAAGAACCCCTAGAACGGTCGTGTGTGTTCTAGAGTTGTTCTTACTCCGAGCCGAACATCTGGCGCATCATCGGGTGCATCTCCATCAGCTGCTCTTCGGCGATCTCCTCGTAGAGCTTGTAGGTGATCGAGACCGCAAGCAGCAACCCGGTTCCGGAGACGCCGCCGACGGTGCCGAGCATGTTCGCCATCACGGCGAGCAACCCGACGAGCGCGCCGCCGATGACGGTGACCTGCGGGATGTACCGCTCCATCACCTTCTCGACGACCTGCGGGTTCCGGCGGAACCCGGGGATCTGCATCCCGGAGTTCTGGATCTGTTTGGCGGTCGCCTCCGGGCCCATCCCGGTGGTTTCCACCCAGAAGATGGCGAAGATCGCGCCGCCGACGATCATGAACGTCAGGTCGATCGCGATCCGTATCGCGATCATCCACGGTTCCGCGGACGCCTCGCCGAGGAACCACATCCACTGTTGGGGCTGTTGGATCGGGTTCACGTAGTAGAAGAACCCGGAGACGGGTTGGCCCTGATCCCCGTAGATGCCGAGCCAGGTGGGCATCCCCTGCCAGGTCCGGTTGAGGATCTGGCCGAGGAACTGAACGTTCGCCTGCAGCGCACGAACGAGGATCATCGGCAGGACGGACGCGTAGATGAGCTTCACCGGGAACCGCCCGCGAGCGCCCTTCACACGAGCGTGTGAGAGCGGGATCTCGACGCGAACCGACTCCGCGTACACGACCACGACGAAGATGAACACCGTGGTGAACAGCGCGAGCAGGTTTCCGGGCTCGAACAGCAGGCTCTGGAGTCCATCGGGTGTGAAGACCGACCCGATTGTCAGATCGCCAAAGAGGATGCCGTACCAGCCGGCGAAGAAGCCGACCTGGCCAAGCGCCGACCAGCTGAAGAAGCCCCCGACGATCTGCTGGCTGACGGCGGCGATGATGAACAGCCCGACGCCGGAGCCGACGCCCCACTTGCTGACGATCTCGTCCATGAACAGGATGAGCACGCCGCCGACGAACACCTGCGCGAAGATGATCAGCTGGACGAGGAACGTGCTCACGCCGAGCGCGTTCGCGACGGCCGTATCGACCGGCAGGAACCCGCCGGTAAAGACCATCGGCGCCGCCGTCATGGCCGTTACAATGAACACGAGCAGTTTCTGGAGGCCCTGATAGAGGACCTGATCGCGGGGATCGTTCGTGTCCAGTCCGAGCAGGTTCGCACCGCCGAGCAGCTGTAAGACGATCGACGCCGTGACGATCGGTCCGATACCGACCTGCAGCAGCGATCCGTGTTCGCCGGCCAGGATCGACCGGAACTGGCCGAAGAAGTCGCTGCTCTGGCCCGCAGCCAACCCGAACGGGTTGATGTTGGTAAGGAAGAAGTACACCATCAGGATCGCGGCCGTCCACGCGATCTTCCGCTTGAACGGCACGTGGCCCTCCGGACGCCGGACCGTCGGCATCCGCGTGAGCACTGGTTCGGCGGCGTCCTTCCAGCTCATGGTTACGCGTCGTCGTCCTCGGCGTCGGATGTGTCTTCTGATTCGGCTTCCTCGGCGCGGTCGGAGAGGACGGCCTCGCCGCCCGCCTCCTCGATCAGCTCGCGTGCGCCGGCGGTAAAGGCGTCGGCCGTCACGCGGAGCTGACCGCGAACCTGGCCGCCGCCGAGGACCTTGACGACGTCCGCCTCATAGCCGTCCTCGGCGACGTCACGGGCGTCGATCACGACCGTCTCGCCATCCTCCTCGGCGACGTCGTCGGCGACGTACAGCGCCGCGTCCTCGTCGAGCTTCTGGACGGACACCTCGCTGATGTCCTCCTGTGCGCCGTCGGGCCGTTTGAAGCCGTACTTCCCGAGCGGCTCGTAGTTGTGGAACTCGTGTTTCGACCGTCCGGCGGCGCCGCGACCGCCACGGTGACCGGCACCGCGCTGGTTCTTGTGGCTGCCGCCGCCGTGCGTTCGGGACCCGCGTTGGCGGTTCTTCTTGTCGGTCATCGCATTGCCTCCAGGAGCGCGTCGATCTCCTCGGTCGCGTGTCGACCGAGCTCGCCGCCCTCGATCACCGGATGTTTGATGCCGTCGTGGCCACCGCGAGGCGGGTGCAGCCGAACTGCCGGCGAGAGACCCTGATCGCGTAGCGTGGTCTCCTCGTCGACGAGCGCGGTCGCAAGCGACGCGACGTCGTCGTAATCGGTGTGTTCGGCGACCCACTCATCGTCGATGTCCGCAGAGCCCTCGAGGGGCTCGCCACGGCGCGTGAGCGTCTCCACGACCGCCGCGTGGCTCGGCTCGCCGAACGCGACGTAGTCGTTGACCTTGGTGATCATCCCGCGGTAGGTGTCGGTCTCGGGGATGAACGTGGCGTGGTTGACGCGATTGATGTTGAGCATCTCGAGGGTGTCTTCCACCTCGGCGTTCATGTTCACGTCGCCACGCAGTTGGACGATCGCCTGCATCACTCGCTCACCTCGTCGTAGTGGACCTCACGCGCGTGCTGGGGCGTTCGCGACTGGGCCGCGTTCTCCAGCGCGTTGAACGTCGCCTTCGCGAGGTTGACGGTCGTTCGTGTGTTCCCGTTCGAGCTGGTCCAGGCGTCCTGCACGCCGGCGAGCTCGAGGATGTGTCGAACCGTCGGCGCCGCCGCGAGCCCGAGCCCCTGCGGGGCGGGCTTGATCTCGACGGTGACCGAGCCGGCCTTCCCCTCCGCCGTGCGGGTGAGGGAGTTCGTGCCGCCGGGCTGATCCTCCCACGAGCCCGAGCCGCGGTCGACCTTGATGATGTTCAGCTTTGCGACCTCGATCGCCTTCTGGATCGCGCCGCCGACCTGTTCGTCACGGGCCTGTGCGTACCCGAGGTAGCCGTCGCGGTTGCCCACAACGACCACACACCGGAACTTCACGCGGCGGCCCGAGTCGGTCATTCGCTGTACCATATTGATGTCGAGGACTTCGTCCTCCAGCCCCGGGAGGAGCTGATCGACGAGTTCCGGTTCCTTGAGCGGGAGCCCGGACTGCAGCGCCTGCTCCATCGAGGAGACCTCGCCCTCCTGCACCTTGCGGCCGAGCCGCGTTCGCGGTTCCCAGCCGTCGTTGTGTCTACTCATAGTCCTCCTGGATCGTAGCGAGCACGTCGTCGAAGTGCTCGGGTAGTTCGGTCGCGGAGAAGTCCCCGCTGTAGAGCGGCTCCTCAAGCTGCTCGGCGTACTCGGCGATGTGCTCGCCGCGGTTGCGCGACCAGTCGGCCAGCACGCTCTCGCTGTGGGGAATCTCCAGTCCCGCGTCGATCGCTCCTTCCTGTACTGCGAACACCTTGTTGCCGGGCGTCGCCGTGTTGAGACCGATGTCGAGGACGGCTTCCTCGAAGCCGTCCGCGACGGCGCGGCCGCCGAGGAGGAATCCCGTGAGGTACGCGCTCGGAAGGTTCCCCGTGGGAGCCTCCCAGCCGTACGCATCGAGATCCTCGCTCGAGGCCGCCACGTGGGTCTCATCGCCGCTCGGTCCGGGGGTAACCAGCTGCGCCCTGACGTGAGCGTTGCTCACCCGGGCGACCAGGCGAGGCTTGCCCGATTTCAGCAGGCGCAACCTCTGGTGGTAATCCGTCCGAACCTCGCGACGACGGCGCATCGGCACCGTATATCGTGGTCCTGTTGCCATCAGTCGCTCACCTCGTATCCGTACTGCGTTTCGATGTACGCCTCGAGCCGAGCGACGTCGTCGAAGTCGCCGCCACTGGCTTTGTTATACAGCGTTCGGTACTCCGAGGGGTCGAGGACGTCTTCCTCGTCTCGAAGCTCCTTGAGGCGTGCACGCTGTGCGCGGATGCGTGCCATCCAGTCGTCCTTAT
Source organism: Halopenitus sp. POP-27 (assembly GCF_029889855.1). Taxonomy (NCBI): domain Archaea; kingdom Methanobacteriati; phylum Methanobacteriota; class Halobacteria; order Halobacteriales; family Haloferacaceae; genus Halopenitus; species Halopenitus sp. POP-27. Next base: position 27,811 of record NZ_JARANU010000010.1, read on the forward strand.
CGCTCCTGCGGGCGCCGGATTTCCCTTTGCGGGAGCCGGCACCGGTGCCGTGGCCGTACGAGCGCTTCGCGTCGCGCTCGCGGGCTCGACCGCGGGAGTTGGTCTTGGCGTCCGTCGCGCGGATCGTCCCCTGATCGATCAGGTCGCGAACGTCCTCGCGGGTGATCGCGTCGGCGATCTCCTCCTGTGCGTCGGGGTCGAACCAGACGCGGCCCTTGCCGACGTCGAGTTCGTCGGCCGCGAGCCGCTTCTGTGCGCTCAGATCCGTCATTCGTCAACCTCCACTTCGACGTAGGTCGGGTTGAGCACGCGGATCTCCTCCTGCTCGGCGATCTCCTCGATCCGTTCACGCTTGCGCGCGCCGACCGAGCCGGCGATCCGAACCGCCTGGGTGTCGCCGTCGACGCCTTCGAGGTCGTCCGTGTTGTGCACACGAACCTCCTCGAAGCCGCTCGGGTGGAGTCCTCGAGCCGCCGTCGGGGACCGGAATCCGGCCTCGACGGTGTCGCCTTTCCCCTTGATGCCGCGACGCTGTTTGGAGAGGGCGCCGCGCGGTTTCCGCCAGGACGTCGGCACGCGTTTCTTCTTGTGGTAGTCCTGCCGGTTGAACTGCGGTTTGCCCTCGCGGTGTTTCTGTGCCAGCGAGCGCGCCGTCTCGTCGTCGAGGTCGGGCGTCTTCTCGGCGTGGCCACGGGGGCGCAGTTCGGTCTCGACGTCCTCGTCGTCGGCCACCTCGGCCGACTCCTCGTCCGTCTCCTCTTCGATCTCGGCTTCCGTCTCCGAGTCCACTTCGAGTCCGCCGACGTCGGCCTTGATACGCGCAGCGAGCGCGTTACCGACGCCGTTGACCTCGGCGAGCTCGGACTGGGAAGCGGCCTTCACGTCCTCGACGGTCTCGTAGCCGGACTCGCGAAGCGCGTCCGCCTTCGAGGGACCGACGCCGCTGATGTCCTCGAGTTCGTCTACCATTTAGACGCCACCTGCCTTGGGTTTCTCGACGATGTACACGCCGTCCTGGAAGACGCGCGTGTCCTTGTCGGAAACGCGGGTTAGCTGTTCGATGTCGGCGGCGGTCTGTCCGACGTCCTCCTTGGAGGGGCCGGAGAGCGCGATCTCCTCGCCGTCGACCTGTACGTCCGTGTCGCCGCGGATCGGCGTTCGTCGGGCAGCCTTCTCACCGAGGAAGTTCTCGATGACCACGTCGTCGCCCTCCACCGTGACCTGCATCGGGAAGTGGGCGTAGAAGACTTCCATCTTGTACTCCCATCCCTCGGTCACGCCGTGGATCATGTTGGCGACGTGGCTCTCGAAGGTACCCACGGTCGCGTTCGTCTTCGCGTCCTCGTTTTCGGAAGCGATGACGACCGCGCCGTCCTCGATCGAGACCTCGATGTCGGGGAACCAGAGACGGCGCGTCACGCTGCCGTTCGGGCCCTCGACGGTGAGATCGAGGTGATCGATCGCCGCGGAGACGTCGTCCGGAATGTTGATTTCGACGCTGTTCATGGTTAGTATACGTATGCGATCACTTGGCCACCGATGCCCTGTTCGCGGGCCTCGTAGTGGCTCATCACGCCGTGGCTCGTCGTCACGACGAGTGCCCCGTAGTCGCGGGCGGGGAGGAACCGCTTCTCCCACTTCTCGAACTCGTCGGCGCCCGCCGAGTAGCGGGGCTTGACGACGCCACATTCGTTGATCGCGCCTTTCAGTTCGACCTCGAAGCGTCCCGACTTGCCGTCGTCGACGAACTCGAACTCGTCGACATACCCGCGGTCGTAGAAGACCTCGAGGACGGAGCCGATGACGTTTGAGGCGGGCTCTACCGTGTACGACAGATGTCCGACTCGCTCGGCGTTATCGAGTCCCGCGAGCGCGTCGGAGAGTGGATCGTTTCCTGCCATCGTTAGCTGTACTTCCTGAATCCCATGTCTCGGGCGACCTCGCGGAAACACTGCCGGCAGAGGTTGATGTCGTATTTTCCAACGAGCCCCTGCTTGCGGCTGCAGCGACGGCACTCGACCTGATCGTCGGTGCGCTTGGCTGCGTGTTCGCCCGTCTCCAGTTCGTCTGTTTCGGTTTCGCTCATTCGTCAACCTCCACCTCGAAGTTCGCCTCGAGGAACTCGCGCGCGTCATCGACCGTCATCTGGTGGGACGACGGGATCGAGCGCGTGACCGTGTTCCGCTTGGCGACACGGTATCCCGGTCGAACGATCGTGACCGTGACGTCGATTCCGTAGATGCCGACGTTCGGGTCGTACTCCTGGCTCGGGAAGTCCGTGTGATCGTCGACCCCAAAGCTCAGATTGCCGCGGTCGTCGAACTGCGAGACCGAGAGATCGGTCAGTTCAAGCGCGGTTTCGAGGAACTCCTCGGCGTCGTCGCCGCGGAGCGTCACCTTGGTACCGATCGGATCGCCCTGACGGATGTCGAACTCCGCGATCGTGCTCTTGGCGGTCGTTCGAACCGACTGCTGGCCGGTGACGGCCTCGATGATATCCTCGGCGTCCGCGAGCGGTTCACCACCCTCGCCGACGCCCATATGGACGACGACCTTCTCGATGGAGGGCTGCCGCATCGTCTCCTCGGCGCTCATTCCTCGTCACCTCCGGTGAAGTTCTCGTCGATGACGACGACGTACTCCTCGACCGTCTCGTAGGCGTCGTCGTCGGTCTCCACGGTGACGGCGTTGTCGCCGGACCCGAGAGTCACGTCGATCGTCTCGACCGTGCCGATCTGGCCGGCGTGCTGGCCGGCAACGGCGGTCACGAGCGCGCCCTCCTCGTAGCCGAAGTGGGCGACGATCTCCTTCGACTCGTTGTCGACGACGATCGAGTCCTTCGGGCTGTACTGGCCCGCCTCGTCGGCGGCGACGTGCAGCGTCGTTCCGTCGTGAAGCGTGAGCTGGGAATCGCCCCCAGCCACGGTCGTCTTGGCGACGATCTTGCCGAGGCGGCCATCGGCCGCGTCGGCGTCGATGGGCGTCAGCGCGAGCCGGCCGCCCTCGTCGGGGAAGACGCGGTAGTACTCCTCGCGTTCGGTGAACGCCAGGATGTCGAACATCCCGATCGGCCGCTCCTCGTCGGAGACGGCGTCGCCGTTCACCAACACGGAATCCTGGTTGAGCGCGTAGCGCGCCTCCTTGCGGGTGTCCACGTACTCGAGGACGTCCCGCAGCAGGATCAAAAGCGGCACGCCGGACTCGCCGTGTGGTCCGGCACCCGCCTTGACGGTGAACGTGTCCGTCTTGCGTTCGACCGGCCAGGAGTTCGGTACTGCCAGTCGTTTCTGATGGTTCGTCATTCGTTATCCTCCCGGAGCCGCGCCTCGCGGCGGTCGTCCTCCAGGTTCAGGTCCGTCACGCGGACGTTGCTCGCCGGAAGCGGACGAGGAACCTCCTCGCCGTCGGACTTCTCGACGGTAACGTCCTCGACCGTGATGGTCTCCGCGCGAAGGTCGACGTCGACGACTTCGCCGGTCTCGCCGGCGTAGTCACCGCGCAGGATCTCGACCGTGTCGCCCGCGTTGACGCGGACGTTCCGCTGGTCGAACTCCGCACGGAGGTCGTCTGTGAGCGTCGCCCGAACCCGTCGCTGCCGCTCGTGAAGCGGGGCGTTCTCCGTCTGGTTTCGTTGTTTGCGTGGCTGTCGCGTCATGGTTAGACGATCATCGTCGCGGTGGACGCGATGCTGCCGAAGCGTTCGGCGACCTCACGAGCGATGGGGCCTTTGATCTCCGTGCCCCGCGGCTCCTCGAGGTCGTCGATGACGACGGCGGCGTTGTCCTCAAAGCGGACACGGGTGCCGTTGGGGCGGCGGATCGCCTTTCGCTGGCGAACGACCACCGCTTCAAGCACCTGCCGTCGCATCTCCGGGGTTCCCTTCGTGACCGAGACGGTCACCTTGTCGCCGATCCCCGCCTTGGGGTGGCGATTCTTCGTGCCGGAGTAGCCGTGCACGCTGATGACCTTGAGCTCGCGCGCGCCGGTGTTGTCCGCACACGTGATGAGCGAGCCCTTCTCGAGTCCCTGCGTGACGTCGGCTTTCAGCGCCTCCATCAGGCATCACCGTCCAGCACTTCGACGACGACGTGGGATTTCGTCTTCGACAGGGGTCGCGTCTCCGCGATCGTCACTTCATCACCGACCGAGAGGGAATCGAGCACGCCCGGCACGTGGGCCGGGATGCGCGAGCGACGCTTCATGTACCGATCGTATTTCGGTACGTACACGTCGTATTCCCGCTCGACGATGACGGTCTTTGCCATATCCGTCGACACGACCGTTCCCTCACGGGTCTGGCCACGAACGGATAGCTGTCCGTAGAACGGACACTTCTCGTAGTCGTACTCCTCCGGGTTGTCAGGCTCCGGAGGCATTGGGACGTCAATTCCTATCGCCATACTGAGACACCTCGTTCGGTGCGTTCGGCGGGTCGTGAGAGCAGTTTGTCGCCATCCACCGTAACGTAGACCACGTCCTCGCACTCGCCGAGGGAGCGGCTCGCCGCCCCGTCGCAATCGGGAGAATCTCCCGTTGCGGTCGGGTCGGACGGACGAGACTGACGGGGGCGGACCCCCGCAGTATCCGGTCCGAGTTCGAACGTGGACCCCGGGGCCTTGCGGCCGCCGGCGGCTTCATCTGTGGGCGTATCGTCAGTTACCGCCGACCGGTCGTCGGCGACGGTGCCGACGCGCGGTCGATCGACGATCGCGAACTCGAAGGTCGTTCCGGACTTGGGAACGCGCTTGTCACCCGAGGGGGTGCGAACGCTGAGGGTTCGCTGGCTCTCGTCGACGACACGACCCGCACAGCCGACGCTGTCGGCGTTGCGGGCGTCAGCCACCCGTATCGGGAGGCCGACGAGTTCGTGTCGTGTGAGCGTGTCGGGTGTGAGCATCGTCGATGGTTTCGTGTGGGTTGTGTTGCTGTGTCGGGCCGGGTCGCTACTCGTCGTCGAAGTCGCCTTCCTCACCCTGGATCGTCTTGATCCGGGCGACCGTCGTCTTCAGCTCGCTGACGCGGCCCGGACTCTCGGGCATCCCGCCGGCGGCCTGCTGGGCCTTCAGATTGAGCAGCTCGGTCTCGAGCTCCTCGAGTTCGACCTCGCGTTCGGCAGCGGTCATATCGCGGATCTCATCGGGATAGAGGATCGCCATCGTCAGGCCTCCTCCTCGCCGTCGGCGGCGTCGGCATCAGCGTCCGCCGCGTCGTCGTCATCGGCGGACTCCATCTCGTCGACGAGCGCCTCGGCTTCCGCCTCGACGTCCTCGTCGAGGTCGTCGACGTCCTCGTCGCCGGGCGTTGCCGTCTCGACCGGCTCCGCGGGTGCGGTGTCGGTCGCCTCGGTGGACGTCTCCTGGGTCTCCTCGATGACCTCCTCGACGATCTCCTCGTCGAGATCCTCCTCGACGTCGACGTCTTCGGGGCCGCCGGTCGGCACGTCGACGTCCTCGTCGGCGCCGACGTCCGGAACCTCCTCGGGCTCCTCCTCGAGGAGGGATTCGACGCCCTCCTCCTCGACGGTCTGTTCGACCTCGGGCACCTCGGCGTCCTCGCGGAGGCCGAAGTCGTCGGGCAGCTTGGCTCCCGGCGGGATGATCTTGACCGTCACGCCGATCGTTCCGAGCTTCATCACGGCGACGCCCTGCCCCTCGTCGACGACGTTCTCGGCGGGCTCGCCGTTGTGCTTGATGTAGCCGCGGTTGAACTTCTCGACGCGCGATCGCGCGCCGGTGACCTTCCCGGACAGGACGATTTCGGCGCCGAGGGCGCCGGACTCCATGATCCGGTCGATCGTCGTGTGGCCGGCCTTTCGGAAGTACCAGCCGCGCTCGAGTGCGTTCGCGAGGCGGTCGGCGACGATCCGAGCGTTGAGGTCCGGCTCGTCGACCTCCTGGACGTCGATCTGCGGGTCGTCCATGTCGAACCGCTCCTCGAGCGTCGTGGTGATCTTTCGGATGTTCTTCCCGCCCTTGCCGATGACCATCCCGGGCTTTTCCGCCTTCAGGACGATCTGGGTCCCCATCGGCGTCTTGGCGATGTCCATCCCGCCGTAGCCCGCGCGTCCGAGCTCGTCGGCGAAGAACTCGTCAATCTGGGCCCGCTGGAGGCCGTTCTCGATGAATTGGTGTTCGTCTGCCATTATTCGGTGTCCTCCGCGGCCGCGTCGGCCTCCTCGATGATGAGCTCGACGTCACAGAGCGTCGTGTTCGACGGCGAGGCACGGCCGAACGCGCGGGGCTGTCGCCCCGGACGCTCGCCGACCTTATGCGGTGCGACGTGGGTGATGACCATCTCGTCGCCGTCGAAGCCCTGCTCGGTCGCGTTGTGCTTGACGTTCTCGATGAGCTTGAGGAAGTCCTTCGAGGCCTTCTCCGGGTAGCGCCCGGCGTCCCAGCCATCGATGTCGGACCGGTGTCCGACGCCGCTGTTGTGCTGGCGGAACGGAACTGACTGCTCCTCGTTGATGACCGCGTGCAGGTAGCTTTCGGCCTCCGAGACGGTCTTCCCTTTGATCTCGCGGGAGATCGCCTTGCTGTGCTTCAGGCTGATCGGCCGCTCGCGGAGCATCCCCTTGGCGGTGGTCTCCGGGTCGGCCTCGATGCTGTAGTTGATTCCCATAGGTTACTTGAGAGGCACGAACTTCGAGGATCGGGTCGCGCCGATGCCGGCCTGGCCGTGTTCGACCGACGTCCGGGTGAGCTGGAACTCGCCGAGATAGTGGCCGATCATCTCCGGCCGGACCCGGACGCGCTCGAAGCTCTGTCCGGTGTAGACCTCGAAGGTCACTCCGACGAACTCGGGCAGGATCGGCATGTCCCGAAGGTGGGTCCGGATCGGGTTATCCGCCGTCCCCTCCTCGGTTCGCTCACGGGCGGTCTCGAGCAGCTTGCGCTGTTCGGTGCCCAGTCCTCGTTCGATGGTTCGCCGCTGGCGTGCGGGAAGCAGTTCCGCGACCTCGTCGAGATCGAGTTCCTGCAGCTCCTCGAGCGTGTGGCCGCGGTAGGCGAACTCCTCGCCCTCGCGGCCGATGCGGTATTCGGTGCTCATTTGTTACTCCCGCGTCCGGTGCGTTTGGACGCGATATCGCCGACCTTGCGTCCCGGCGGGGCGTCCCGCGAGACGGACTTCGGCTGTCCGGGGTGCTGGCGGCCGCCGCCACCGAACGGGTGGTCGACGGCGTTCATCGCGACGCCCCGAACGCGCGGGTACTTCGTCCCGCGTGCCTTCATCTTGTGATGTTTGTTTCCGGCCTTCACGAACGGCTTCTCCGTTCGACCGCCGCCGGCGACGACGCCGATCGTGGCGCGTGCCTCGGGGTTGAGTCGTTTGACCTGGCCGCTCGGCAGTTGCACGACCGCGACGTCGCGGTCGTGGGTCATCAGCGTCGCCGAGACGCCCGACGCACGGGCGAACTTGCCGCCGTCACCCGGCTGGCTCTCGACGTTACAGACGGGAACGCCCTCGGGGATCTCCGCGAGGGGCATCGTGTTCCCGGGTTTGATCTCCGCGCTCACGCCGACCTGGATCGTCTCGCCGGTCGAGACGCCCTCGGGCGCGAGCACGAGCCGCCGGTCGCCGTCCTCGAACTCGACCTCCGCGAGGGGGGCCGAGCGGGCCGGGTCGTGCTCGATGCCGACGATCTCGCCGGCGATCGTGCCGTCGGACTCGTTCTGTTTGTGCGACAGCTCCGCCTTGTAGCGGTGCGAGGGAGCTCGGAACGTCGAGCCACCGCGTCCGCGTCGTTGTCCCTGAATTCGTCGTCCCATCTAGAACACCCCGATTCGGGAGGCGACCTCGGTGGCGTCGTCGTCGGCCGACAGCGTCACCGTCGCCTTCTTGGTTCCCTTCGGCGTTATCTGTGTGTTCACGTTCGTGACCGTGACGTCGTAGCGGTCCTGGATGGACTCGCGGACGTCGCCCTTCGTCGCGTCGATGTCGACGAGGAACTGGAGCTTGTTGTCGAAGTCCATCTCGTCCATCGCCTTCTCCGTGACGATCGGGTGCTCGATGATCGAGCTCATCGGTCGGCCACCTCCTCGACGGCGCCTTCGGTCCACACGGTGAGTCGTCCCGGATGCGTTCCGGGCGCGAGGTCCTCCGCGTTGACCGTCGCCGCGGTGGCGACGTCGACGCCGGCGAGGTTCCGTGCGGCACGGGACGGCTCCTCGGCGGTGACGACGAGCAGCGACTTGGGCTGTTTGTACTTCCGCCCACGGGTCTTCCCGCGACCCGCGCGGACCGAGCGGCCCTCCTCGGCGCGCTCGATGTCCGCGTCAGCCCCGACCGCCTCCAGGAACGCGAGCGCGTCCTGGGTCTTCTCGAGGTCCTCGAAGTCGTCGGAGACGACCAGCGGCAGCTCGAGGTCCTCGTCGAACGCGTGGCCGCGCTCGGCGACGATCTCGGCGTCCGTGGTGGCCGCGATGGCCGATCGGATGCCGAGCTGCCGTTCCTTGTCGTTGAGGTCCTTCGACTGGTCCTTCTCGGCCTTGGGCGGGTGGGCGCGCCGGCCGGACACGGCGCTCGGAACGCGGCGTGCCTGTCCGTTCTCCTGGGGGATGTGCGCCATCCCGCGGCCGGAGCCTGGCGACTCCGCCGGGGTTCGAAGCCCGGCGAACTCGTCGGCGCCGTACGCCTGCTTTCGGTTGGCCTGTGCGACGGAGACCGCACGCCGGATGAGGTCCGGGCGGAACGCGGTCTCGAAGACGTCGGGAAGCTCCACGCTTCCCGCGTCCTCGCCGTCCAGGTCTCGTACTGTTGCCTTCATAGGTTATCCCTGGTTGGATGCGGTGGATACGTACCGGACCTCGGGGTCGAGGCGCGGTTGGTCGTTCGGTCGGATGGCCGGGCGGAACCGGATCAGTCGCTTGTCCGGTCCCGGCACGGAGCCCTTGATCAGCGCGTACGACCCGTCGACCTCACCGTGATTGACGAAGCCGCCGTCGACGGAGGCCTCGTCGCCCTCGCCGAAGTCGATCAGGCGCTTGTTGAGCTCGGTGCGCTGGTGGTACCCGGTCTGTCCCTGCTGGGGGACCGTCGAGCGGACCCGAGAGGGGTTCCACGGACCGAGGTTGCCGATCCGTCGGCGCCATCCCTGGCGGGCGTGTTTGCCCTTCCGCTTCTGGACGCCCCAGCGCTTGACGGGGCCCTGGGTGCCCTTGCCCTTCGTGACGCCGGAGACGTCGGTGTACTCGCCCGCACGGAAGACGTCGCCGAACTCGTGGGCGCCGCCGTCGGAAACGAGATCGAGGGCGAACTCGGCGCGCTCGTCGATCGAGCCGCCGCCGACGCGGGTCTCCATCACGTCGGGTTTCTTCTTCGGGACGTTCGAGAGGTCGGCCGGGGCGGTGTGGGTGATGACGCGAACGTCGTCCACGGCGCCCGACTCGAGCAGCGCCTCGAGCTCCTCGGCGTCCTCCTCGAACGTGTCTTCGGCCGGCAGATCGAGGGTCCGGTCGAGTTCCTCGTGGAACTCGCTGGTCCAGACCTCCGTCACCGGCTTCTTGCCGTACGGCGTGTCTTCATAGGCGCGCAGGGCCACCGCGTACATCGGCGGCGTCTCCACCACCGTGACGGGAACGGATTCCTCCATCCCCTCACGCGGCGAGTTGGCTTCGTCGTTGACCATCACGACGTGGGTCATTCCGGCCTTGTAGCCGGCGAACCCTTGGAGCGCTGGCGCTCCGTCGTCGTCGGGCCACGAGCGGATGCGAGGCACCTCGCTCGACGCGCGTGTGCGCGGTCCAAAGCCCAGCGAGCCTTTGCGTGGTCGGCTTGGTTGTGGCATGTGTTTACTCCTACTCCGTGAGTGTGAGGGACGCGAGGGACGCGAACATCGCCTCCTCCGTTCGCACCACCTCGCTTCCCTGGTTCGGGATCGTATTGAGCCAGAGGTCGAACCCCGGATCGGGTTCGACGGGGCCGCCGGCTGCGGCCGTGACGTCCTCGGGGCGGACCCCGAGGATCTCCGGAAGCCCTCTGCCGGGTGCGCCGAAGGCGACGACGACATCGTCGGCGCCGTGCACCGTCGGGGCGAGTTCGGCGAGCCGCGACACGGAGAGCGCCTCCCCGTGTCGTGACGTCGCGATTGCGAGCTCGCCCGCGGCGAGGACGTCCGGAAGGTCCGCGCTCACGACCTGGAAACCGTCCTCCGGCTTCCCGGTGATGCGGGCGCGGACCGGTTCTCTCGAAGAGACCCTGATGGTGACGCGCTCCCCCTGCTCGACCGACATCCCGTCGGGAACGAGCAGTGAGATCGGGTGTTCCCCCAGCGGGGAATTGACCCGGACGCGGCCGTCAGGTCCGACCTCGGTCACGAGTCCCTGTGTTGTCGACTCGTCCCCGTCGGGGGGCGAGCCGGTCCGTGACGGGACACGAAGCGGCGGGAGCACGCCGACGTACGCCAGCTCGTCGCGTCGTCCCCAGAGATCCGTTCGGAGCTCGGGGGGCGTCGCGGCGTACCGGAGCACGGCTTCGACGAACCCGCCGCCCCGGCGTCGTTCGCCTTCCCGATCGGGGAAGACGACGAGCCGGGTCGCCGAGAAGACCGCGGCCGCGCGGGCCACGGTACCGAGTTTGCGAGTTGCCTCGCGTTCGTCCTCGGCCTCTCGAACGATCGAGGACGGCACACAGATCGTGAGTCCGTCCATGGATCGTCCCGTCACCAGACTGTATCCCGTATTCCCGATCACGGCGTAAAAGGGTAGCGGTACGAGTTTGCGGCTGTGTGGGTTTCACACGCCGGTTGAGAGGGGTTGACGGGATCCGCGATCGCGTCGGTGGGTGCGGACGATCGCCCGATCATCTATCGGACGAGTCCGGTCGCCGTCGCGGGATCGAGCTGCCGACCGGACGACACGTCGACGGTTCCCGTTCCGGTCTATAGTGGCCCTTTACTAGTTGATCGCGCGTATGAGCTTGTGAGACGTCGTCGGTCCGGCGTCGTCCGTCCGTCGACCGCGATCGTGGTTCAGCCGACCGACGATCGCGATTCAGTCGGGCGATCTGGGTGGCTGGTAGCGCGGACCGTGGGCGGTGTGGAACGGAACGCTTTTATTTATCACCCGGGTTAGGATCAGATGCGAAGCACGCACCGGTAGTGTAGTGGTATCACGCAACCTTGCCATGGTTGCAACCCGCGTTCAAATCGCGGCCGGTGCATAAGGCGCTCACGCCCCTCTTTTCGCCATTTTCCGTTGTCTTCAACTGAAGCAGAAGATCGACGACACCGATGCCTAAGCACGGCTGTTTCTCGTCGTCCGTTTTCTTGGAAGCCGTCCGCTTGGAGACGGATGGTGACGTCTCGATGGACCACCGACTCTCAGGAGGTCACGGCGCAGCGGCTGCCGTGTCGCCGGCCTCCGGATCGAACGGGAGGTCGATCACGAGTTCGTCGAACCAGACGACCGGGCGCTTTCGCTGGCCATCTTCCTCGAAGAAGACGATGCCCAGCTGGGCGAGCCGACCGAGTTCCTCGTGGACGTTCTTCACGTCCCGATCAACGACTCGTGCGGTTTCGTTGATGCTGGCTGGCTCTTCGCGGCGGATGGCTTCGATGAGCTCGAGGACGCGCGGCGTTAGCGTCCCCATAAGGTCGTCGTAGCTGGTGAACGAGAGCGTCGGCGGGGAGTCCACCGCATCACTCCGGTCGAGTGTCTTGATCCCGTCGGTGACGTCGTCGTGGAACGCATCGGACGACGTCACGGTCACGACGAGGATTGATTCGGCCCGAAGCTGTTCGCGCTCCATCGGATGCAGCGGTGGCGTAGTGTCGTTCATAGGGAATCACCGTGGTGTGATGGCCTCATAGAACCTCGAACTCGGATTTCGGGATCTCGCTCCAGAACCGTTCCCAGAGTTCTACCACCCCGGGAACTCGATGATTGCTGGGTCGGGATCCGGTGCGACGTGCAGTTAGTGTCCTTTGGTGTCCTCGTGGGAGTTATCATATCGACGAATCGTCCCATCATCAAGCGTGTGGGGCGGATCCGGTTCCGTCACGCCGTAGTGGAACTTGTAGGCCCACCCGGATGGGTACGCATCCCGATCCGTCCGCATACAAAACACGCGGACGACGGTCCCGTCCGGATACTTCTGCCCCGCATTCACGCCATCGAGGTCGTCGTCGATCAGCGAGGCCAACCTCATCTATTGGTTCATAGACCAATATAATAAAACTATTGGTTTCTAGAACAATAGCAGTCGTCGCACTCCCAATACTCGAACGAATTCGCTTCGCCGGTCCAGTTCACCACGTCGTGATCCTTCCACTCACCCGTCGTCTCGTATTCCCCGTCACTGTCCCCGTCCGGCACGGTAACCTCGCCGAATTAGTGGCCGCCCTCGTACGTATCGTCCTCATAGACCGTGATTTCGATCGTCTTGCCGCACTTCAGACACTCGCGTATGAACGTCGAGTCGATCGTCGCGGCCGAACGGCTGCCGTGGTGGCCGGGTCCCGCAGCAGTGTCATCAGGAAGCAGATCCGCGACGACCGCCAACAGTTCTCTCGTGTGTGCGTGGTCGGTTGACAGCTCGTAGGCATAGATCTCAGTTTCTTCGTCCATAATTCTCGATGTCCCTCGAACGGTGGTTTCAACGACGTCCGACGGTCCTCCAGTCGTGTTCCGTGAGCGGTGTGATAAAGCGTTCCGACCGATCGAAACCCCCTCGTCCGACGTCTCACCCCCGAAGCGCCTCGACGGGGCGATCGGTGGCCGCCTTCCAGGCGGGGTAGAGCCCGCTGAGGACGCTGGCGACGACGGCGAACGCGAACCCGGCGACGAGGTATCGGACGCTGTCCCACCGCAGGACCAGCAGGGGGTCGCCGGCGACGACGTCGAACAGCACGAGCCCGACCCCGAGGGAGACGATCGCGCCGAGCAGGCCGCCGATCACGCCGATGAAGGCGGCCTCGGTGAGGATCATCCGGAGGACTTCCCCCCGCCGGATCCCGACCGCGCGCAGGACGCCGATCTCTCCGCGGCGCTCGATCGTGGACATCAACATCACGTTGAGGATCGCGACGCTGGCGACGACCAGCGAGATCGAGCCGATACCCAACAGCGCGAGGTTCAACGTGTTCAGGAAGGAGTCGATGTTCTCCTGGGCGCTCGCGAAGCTGGTGACGCTCAGTTCCTCGTCCTCGCCGTCGTTGAACTCGGCCTCGAGCCGGTCGGCGATCCCGGACGCCGCCTCGCCGTCGGCGGCGACGATCGTCACGGTGTCGTAGTGCTGCTGGTCCGAGAGCCCCGAGATCGGGATCACGAGCTCGTTCCCCCCGCCGCCGAAGCCACCCTCGGCCTCGATCAGCCCCCGGATCCGGTAGAGGCGGCCCTCGTACTCGACCGGGTCACCGAGTTCGAGACCCAACTCTCGAGCCGTCTCGGCGCTCACCAACGCGCCGGACTGGAGCCGGGACGGCGCCTCACCCACGGACGCGTTGTACAGCGCGTCGGCCGCGGTCAGCCCCGTGACGGCCACGAAGGCCTCGCCCTCCCGCGACTCGATCGTCGTGGTGTTCGTCTTCTGGGGCACCACCCGCGCGTCGGTGACGACCCGCTCGATCCGGGTCACCTGGTCGTCGGTGACGCCGTCGGTCGGGCTGTCCTGACCGCTGGAGACGGTCACCTGGTTCGTGAGGCTGCCGAGGTCGGCGTTCGCCTGGGTCTGGATCGCCACCCCCGCGATCCCGAGCGACGCGATCGCGACGACGCCGATCAAGATTCCGAGGGCTGCGAGCGCGGTCCGCATCCGGTTCCGGCCGAGGTTCCGCCACGCCATCAGAACGCTCGGGAACCGGGTCAGGAGGTCGCCGGGGATCATTCCTGGATCACCCGATCGGTCAGGTCGAGCACTCGGTCGGTCATCCCTGAATCACCCCGTCGATCAGCTCGACCACCCGATCGGCGTACTCGACCAGCTGTTCGTCGTGGGTCACCGAGACGACGGCGACGTCCTCCTCGTCGGTGAACCGGGTGAGCTCGTCGAGGATCGTCGCCCCGGTGTCCCGGTCGAGGTTGCCGGTCGGCTCGTCGGCCAGCACGATGTCGGGTTCGTTGATCAGCGCCCGGGCGATCGCGACGCGCTGGCGCTGCCCGCCCGACAGCTCGTCGGGCGTGTGCGTGAGCCGGTCGCCGAGCCCGACGCGGCGCAGGAGGTCGACCGCCCGGTCGCGCCGGTCGACCGACGTGTCCCACATCGACGGGAGTTCGACGTTCTCGACGGCGGTCAGCATCGGCAGCAGGTGGAAGTCCTGGAAGACGAAGCCGATCCCGGACCGGCGCTCCTCGGTGAGGTCGGCCTCGGAGAAGTCGCTCACGACGCGGTCGTCGATCCGGACCGTCCCGCTCGTCGGCGTGTCGAGCAGCCCGATCATGTTGAGCATCGTGCTCTTGCCCGACCCCGAGGGGCCGATGATCGAGACCATCTCGCCGCGGTCGGCGTGGAAGTCGACGGCGTCGAGCGCCACGACCGTCTCGGCCCCGCTCTCGTAGCGCTTCGTCACGGACTCCAGGACGATGACGCTCATCGGCGGCGTCGGCGAACGAGGACGCCCGCGACGATCACGGCGAGGCCGACGATCGCGCCGATCGCCACGCCGCCGAGCCCGCCGAGCGGGCCGCCCCCGCCGGATCCGGTTCCGGCACCATTGCCAGCGCTCCCGGCTCCATCGCCGGCCGCATTCGTCCCGCCGGTCGCGCCCGCGCCGCCGTCGACCGTGACCTGCTGGGTCGTGGTCACGCGGTCGCCGTCGACGAGGTAGGAGATCTCGACCGGGACCGACTCGACGCCGCCGTCGAGGCTCGCGGTCAGCTCGAAGGTGGCGAACTCGCTGGCCTCGATCCCGCCGACGAAGTACTCCCGCGCGGGCGCGACCGGGGTCACCCCGTCAGCCTCGCCCACGCGCACGAGGACGGACTCGGCGTCGGTGCCGCCCAGGTTCGCGGCGTCGCCCTGGATCCGGATCCCGGAGCCGGCCGGGACGACCTCCAGGCCGGTGAGGCGGACCTCCCCGTCGACCGGTCGGTCGAGTTCGACGGTGCGGGAGACCGAGTGCTCGGCGTCGGCGGCGGTGTAGGTCGCAGTGAACGTGACCGCGTCGCTTTGCACGCCCGAGAGATCGACGTCGGTGCTACCGTTTCCGTCGGGCGCGACGTCGGCGATGTATCGGCGGTCGACGACCTCGTCGTCGACGGTCGCGGTCATCGCGATCTCGCTGGCGTTCGTGTTCCCGTAGTTGGCGAACGTGACCGTAGCGGCGTCGCCGTCGGCCGCGGTCGTCGCGGTCAGGTCCGCGGTGGTGACCGGCTCCTCGACCTCGATCGAGACGGGGTACTGGTAGGATTCCTGGGCTCCGTTCGGGCCGCGGACGGTGACGTAGACCGTCACCAGCCGGTCGCCCGGCTCCTCGAAGGTGGCCGACAGCGGGACCGTGACCGACCCGCCGGGACCGAGGGATCCGACGTTCTCGATGCGGCCGTGCGTCTCGACGCCGCCGGACGTGCGCACGTTGACCGACGTGACGTCGACGGCGCTCGTGCTCGACTCGAGGTTCTCGATCACGACGTCGAGCGTGACGGTCTCGTCGGTCGTCGGACTTGCCGGCGAGACCGTCACGTCGTCGATCCGGACGTTCGGGTCGTCGGCCGCGGCCGGCTGGGCGGCGATCCCGACTGCGGCGCCGAGCACGGCGAGGACGAGGAGGCCGGGGAGCAGTCGCGACCGCCTCATCGATCGAGGGTCGAAGCGTGTCGGTGCGGCGTGCGGGCAGGATCGGTCGTCGAGCGAACGCGCCGTGGAGGGGCGGGTCGGTAGCGGAGGGGAGGAACGGCAGTTCGATTCGTCATAGCTCCGGTTGGATGCGGAGGCATAAACACGTTACCCAGCCGACCGGTTCGCGATCGAGCGTTGGGAAGCGTGGCTGCTCACGGCGTCCGTCCTCGCCGACGCGTGCTGCGGCTGGTCGGTCGGAGCAGCGCAATAAAGAAACGCGAAATCGGAGCTGACCCGCGAGGGTCAGTGGTTAGGCGTCCGTGTTAGGGACGGCGTCGGACTGCGAGGAGCGCAGCGGCGACGAGCGCGACGAGCGCGACGACGGCACCGAAGCCGGGCGTCTCGGACTCGGACGGCTCAGTCGTGTCTGCGGGTTCCTCGGTGTCTGCAGGCGTGTCCGCAGGCGTGTCCTCAGGCGTGTCCGCAGGCGTGTCCGCAGGCGTGTCCTCAGGCGTGTCCTCAGGCGTGTCCGCAGGCGTGTCCTCTTCGACCTCTTCGACGACCTCGATGTCTACGCGGTCGGTGTTGTCACCGTCGTCGGATTCGACCGTGTAGGTACCGGTCTCGAGGTCAGCCTCGGAGAGGTCCAGCTCGACGGACCACTGGCCGTCGGTCTCCCAGGAGTCCGTGCTGTCGATGGTGATGGAGTCGCCGTCCTCATTGAGGAGCTCCACCGTGATGGTGTTGTCCTCGGGGGCGCGGTTGGTCATACCCTCGACCGTGAGCGTCCCGTCGAGAGCGACCGGGTCGGTCGCGGACTCGATCGTCGTCAGGCCGTCAGCGAGACGGAAGTTCTCCGTGACGATCAGGTCGTCGCTCGCCGTGTCCTCAACGGAGTTGGCGAGGATGCGGTCGCGGACCTGGCTGCCGGTGCTTGCGCCGCCGGCGTAGTCGTTCACGATGAGGTCAGCGAAGTCGCTCGCGCTGGTGGCGGTATCGTCGCCGAAGGTCCCGTCACGACCGGACGAGATGATGTGCGCGGAGAGACTGCCTTCGCTCAGGCTTCCGATGTTGAGGTCCTCCTCGTCGAAGGTGCCGTCGCCGTCGACGGTGACGTCGTAGGCTTCGGCGTTACCGCGGGAGTCGACGAAGGCGACCACGAGCTCGTCCTTCCCGGGCGCGGTGCCCTCGACGTCGACCTGACCGTCATCGCTGGCGATCTGGCCGTTGATCGTCGTGAAGGAGCCGTCGAGCTCGGTGTCGGTCACGGAGATCGACGTGGTGCTGCTGACGCCGCTGTTGAAGTTGGACGTGGACAGCGCGTCGTCGACGTCGTTGTCCCCGTCGATGTCAGCGTCGGCCGAGTCGATGACGCCGAGACGGTAGGTGCCGGGCAGCGAGATGATGTCGTTACCGCCGCCGGTACCCTGCGAGATGACGACTCCCTCCTCCTGGAAGGAGTTGTCGCTGTCGACTTCGACCGTGCGGTCGCCGTCGATGGTGACGAGCTCGAACTCGTTGTTGTTCCGCGCGTAGATGGCGACTTCGTCGACGCCCTCGTTGGCGGTACCGTTCACGTCAACCTCGGAGCCAACGACGTACGCCCCGGACGGGCTGTCGAGGGAGACCTCACCCTCGGTCACGTCGAAGGACGCGTCGTCGTCGGCCTCGTTGTCAGTCACGTCGCCGGTCAGCTCACCATCGGCGTTGACCTGGTTGGCGTCGGCCGGGTAGAGATCAACATCGATGGAGGAGTCGTCGAGGTACTGCGTCTCGATGGACCCGACGCCGTTACCGTCGTCGATCTCGACGACAGCGTAGGTGTAGTCGACATCGGCGATGTCGGCGTTATTGGGGTTGACCGTTCCGTCGTCGGCAACGACGCCGGTTTCGGCGGTGTCGCCGACGTTCCGGAAGACGTTACCGGCCTGGTCGTCCGTGATCCCGTCGCGGAAGTTGTTGGAGTCGATGGTGACTGCGTGGTAGTTCCCTTCCGGACTGTTCTCGATCGTGTACTGCAGGTTCTGACCCTGGACGACCTCGTCGCTGTCCAGGTTCAGGGATGCGCTCCGGTCGGAGGAGATCGTGACCGTCACGGAGTCGCTTGCCGAGCCGAAGTCGAGGTCATCGACGCCGGCCACCGTGAAGGTGTACTCGCCCGCGTCGACCGCGTTCGGGTCGATGGAGAACTGGCCGTTACCGCTTATGCTTTGCTCATCCACGACGATCTCGTCGGTGACGTCGAGTCCGTTCTCGTCCTCGACGGTCAGCTCGATGTCCTCGGCGCTCTGGTAGTTGTACTCGGCGTTGACCACGGCGTCATCCTGGTCAGTGGTGAGGATGCCGCCGGCGACGTCGGAGCCACCGTTATTCAGGACCTCGAGGGTCGTCACGCGCGGGGTGGCGACCGTGGTGCTGAATCCGTTGCTAGCCTCGTAGGAACCGGTCGATGCATCCTGGGGGATCGGCATCTCAAGGGCCGTTCCCTCGTCGGAGCCGCCAGTACGCTGGAGCTGTGCGACATCGTTCACACCGGTGAAGTCGATGTCGTCCTCGCCCTGGTAGACGATGGCATTGTCGCCGACATCCCCTTCACCAGTGGAGGTGTCCCAGGAGCCGGAGTCTCCACGCTGGGCGTCGCCGGTGTTGCCGCCGCCGTTGCTACCATCGTCGACGGTGAACGTCGCGTCGTTGACCGCGTCGATGGTGTAGAGCTGGCCACTCTCGTCGGAGATGTCACCCGTGACGTCGACGTTCAGGTCGGTGGAACCGCTGCTCCCCGCCTGAACGGTGATCGTCGCGAGGGTGACCGCGCCGGTGTTGGCGGTGTCAGCGCCGAACTGCACGTTCACCGACGCCTGATCGTCCCCCGAGGTGCTCGTCTCTGCGGCACCGATGTCGGAGGAGATGCTGTCGATGGTCGCGGCGTTGGTGTCAGCGACGGTCACGTTGATCGCGTCGAAGGCACCGACGCCGCCGTCGGCATTAGTCAATACGAGGTCATACTCTACCGTTCCGCTCGAGGCACTGTTTTCTGACGGTTGGAGCTCCACGTTCGTGTTGCCGGCCGCGCTGACGGGTCCAGCTGCAACGGCGAACACAGAGAGCACCATCATAATCACGAGTGCAATGCTGCGTGTCTTGCTTGTAGTCATGGTTTACTGCTTTGCCGGATTTGGCTACGACCACGATCGCTGCGGCCGTAGCATCCAACCCGTGATTTACTTCCCTCTATTAAGTACTTTGTGTGATCAAGATGGTACCACACCACGAACGGGCAGAAATCTATCGGTACGGGGACGAAACATTCACCCGAACGAGAAAATGGTACGGCGCGGCGATCCGGGGCCCTTCTCCGACGATCGGTGCCGGGGTTCGATGACGGGGACGCGGTCGGAGTTATTTCACCTGATGATGTCCGTCCTACTCTTGGGCATCATTGAACAGCTGCTGGATGTCCCCGATGTCGACCGCACCATTGCCGTTGTAGTCGAAGAGGTCGGCGTTCTGCGTGACCTCCGGCGAGTCCCGACTATTGAAGAGCGCCTGCACGTCGCCGATGTCGGTCTCGTTGTTGCCGTTGAGGTCCTCAGCCTTCCCGTCGCCGTCACGATCCGCGGCGGGCGTGTCCCCGACGACTGCGGGCGTCGCAGCGACGCTCACGGAGCCGTCGGCCGTCCCGTTGATCCCGTAGAGCATACCCGACTCATCGGCGACGTCACCCGTCGCGTTCACGGACACGTCGGTCGACCCCTCGTCCTGTCCTTCCAGCTCGACCGTCAGGAGCGTCACGTCGCCCTGGTCGGCGGTGTCGCCTCCGAACGGCACGGTCACCGATGCCTCGGATCTGTCCGCCGAGACGCTGGTGTCGGGATTCGTGCTAACGTTCGAGGAGACGTCGGTGATGGTCGCGACGTCAGTGTCATCGACGGTCACGGTGATCGCGTCGAAGGCACCGACGCCGCCGTCGGCGTTCTGGAAGTTCACGTCGAGCATAGACGTGCCGTTGACCGTCGTCGATGTCGACTGCGGATCGAGGGCGAGACTCGGCTCGGACGTGCCGGTTTGGTTGTCGCTCGTGTCGTTCTGCGTGGAATCGTCGCCCCCGCCGGCACCGTCACCACCGGACGCGCCGTCATCGGCCGCCTCGACGGTCAGCGTCCCCTCGGTGAAGCTATCGGTCGTCTCGCCGTTGACGGTCGTACGTGCGATATACTGGTAGTCGCCCGCCGCCAGCCCGACGTCCTCGTAGGTCAGCGTCACCGGGAGGTACTCACCAGCATCGACTGTGGTGACGTTGGTCGTCACGACCTCATCGGACGCGAACTGCCCGTCGCCGTCGGCATCAACGAGGAGTTCGACCTCGGTGTCGGCCGCGGCGGCGTCACCAAGATTGTTGACGTACGCGGTGACGTCCACGCTCCCGTTCTGTGAGACGGTGGCCGACTGTTCGAGTTCCACTTCCAGGTTCGCGGAGCCGTTCGTCGATTCTTGTGCCGCGATGCTTCCCGTCGAGGCCGCGATTGCGACCGTGATCGCGAGCGCGATCAGTAGCAGCGTTCCCGCGGCAGCCGGGATCCGATCGGTGTTAATCATATCCGGTCGAGGGTATAGCCGGAAGGGATAAAAATGTTCGAGTGAGTGTAACGCCGCCGGATGCAGTACGTCGGACCCTGATCGAAACGCCGTTGTGTGGCCGAAACCGCTATCGACCACGGGACAGTGCGTACAACGCCTGCACGTCGCCGATGTCGATCCGTCCGTTGTCGTTGAAGTCGAACGCCGAGACGTGCGTCCGAACGACCTTGCCGTTTCGGGTGACGTAGAAGGCCTGCACGTCGCCGACGTCAAGGGCACCGTTCGCGTTGAGGTCCTCGTAGTGGCCGTCACCGTCGCGGTCGCGCGGCGGGAACGCCATTGTTCCGACCGGCCGGTTCGGCGCCTCAACGAGCCCGGTCGCGTTGACGATCCCGGCACCATACCGGTCTTCACGAGCTGCGGTCCCCTCCGGCGGCGGGTCCGCAGTGGTGGCGATCCGCTCCCGGAGATGGTCGGGTGTAAGCGTCGCGTTCGTCGAGGCGAGCAGCACCGCAAGGCTGCCCCCGACGTAGGGCGTGGCCATACTGGTGCCGCTGGACCGCCGATAACCGCCACCGGCGGCGCTGCTTTTCGCGTTTACTCCCGGTGCGACGACGTCCGGGACGGTGTACCGGTCTGGCCAGTCGTCCGGCGGGTTCTCCCAGTCCGTGGCCGTCTCGATGGTTTCACTGCCCGAGAACGACGCGACCGCGTCGTTTCCGTCGACCGCGCCGACGGCGGTCGACTCATAGACGTTTCCGGGCGAGGTGCTCGTGTTCGCGCCCCCGTTGCCGACAGCGGCGACGATCGGGATACCTTCCGCCTCGGCGGTGGCGATCGGGGCGATGAGCGGAGACGCTTTCTGCTGGGTCCCGAAGCTCATCACGACGACATCCGCGTCCGCCTCCACTGCCCACTGGAGGCCGGCGACGAACTGCGCGAAGGTTCCGGTTCCGTTTTCGTCGAGCACCTTCGCGTGCAACAGCGTGGCGTCAGGCGCGGTCCCGATCCACTCGCCGCTTTCGTTTCCGCCGACGATGGCGCCCGAGACGTGCGTGCCGTGGCCGTTGTCGTCGTGTGGCGTCGCGTCGGTCGCGGTCCCGGTCTCGTCGAAGGCGGCCCAGTTCTCGGCGTCGATCGAGAGGTCGGGGTGGTCCGGGTCGACGCCGGTATCGAGGACCGCGACCCGCACTCCCTCGCCGCGGGTGTCGCTCCGGTTCCACGCGGTCGGGGCGCCGACGCGTTCGACGCCCGCGGTGGCCGGCCCGAACGGGGTCGCGTTGGCGGCCGCGACCGCGCCGGGGGCCTCCGGATGCGGCGGCGACGATGTGGCGGCGGCCGAAAGCGTTCCGTTCGCGCCGGTCGGGGCCGTCGCGTCGGGGGCAGCTGCGGTGGTGGTGACGCGAAAGTTGGTGTGGATCCCGGTCACCCCGTCGATCGCGCGGAGCTCCGCGACCGGCGGCGCGCCGGAAGCGACCGAGATCACCACCGCATTCGTGATCCAGAACCGGCGTTCGATCGTGAGTCCCTGCCTGGCGGCGACGTACTCGACGAGCGGAGACTGTATCTCGTGTGCGTGCGTGCGATGCGTCGCGGCGGAATCGGCGCCCGCGGCCGTGAGGGTCGGGTCACGTAGTCGGACGACGATCGTCTCCGTCGCGGCGTCGGTCGCGAGTGCGGCGTCGGTCGCGAGTGCGGCGTCGGTCGCGAGTGCGGCGTCGGTCGCGGGCGGTGACTGGGCCGCGGCGGTCGACGACGCGGCCGGGCGGTCCGGGGCGGCGCCGGCGACGGGGGGCGCGACGAGCGAGGCGACGAGCAGGAGGCAGATCGCGACGATGGAGCGGCGGGACACGGGGAACGATGCGGGCGCGATACCTTAGGTGTTGGTGCCGGCGGTCGGGAGCGGCGAACGGCGCCCGGGCGCGGCGCTGACGCTCGGGGCGTCGCTGGTCGGGGCAACGCAGCAAAAAGAAAAACCGAGGAAATCGTGGGGGTCGTTCCCCCAGGTGAACTGCGAAACGCGGTGTGGCGCGGTGCCGGTTACCGCGTGTTACTGGCTGTTCTGGTACTCGTTGTACAGCGCCTGGATGTCACCGATGTCGATTCCCTGGTTGTCGTTGAAGTCGAAGCTCTCAACGTTGTTCTGCACGGCATCGCTATCCTGTGCGTCGTACAGGGCCTGCACGTCACCGATGTCGAATTGACTGTTGCCGTTGACGTCCTCGAGCTGCGCGTCGTCGTCGAGGTTCGTCGGCGGCGAGTCACCCGACACCGGCGGGACGTCGCCGGTCTCGCCATCCGTGGTGACCGAGACGGTCGTACTGCCGGTGAGACCGCTGCCGAGCGCGGTCAGGTTCGCGGAGCCGGCAGTGGCGTCGGTGGCGTTGTAGGTGAACTGCGAGACGACCTGTCCGTCAGCGTTCGGACTGGCCGTCACGGTTCCCTCGTCGATCCCGCCGTTGTCGGCCGAGACCTGGATGCCGTTGAGCAGCGGCACGTTGCGACCCTCGTCATCGACGTATTCGGCGGTGACGTTGGTCGACTCGTTCTGGGCGACCGAGCTGGACTCGGGACTCAGGCTGATCGAGTCGGCGTTGCCCGAGGTCACGACCGTCGTCGTGCCCTGCACGCTGAAGTTCTCGGCGACGGCGATGAACGTCGTCTCGCCCGTGGTCGACGTGCCGTTCACGTCGATCGTGACGTTCCCGTCACCGTCGGTCGACTTGGTGAAGCTGTCGGACTGGTTCAGCTCGGCGGCGCTACCGGACTGCCGCGCGAACGTGATGTTCTCGTTGCTGACGCCGAGCGCATTGCCGTCCGCATCGACGAACTGCGCCTCGAGCGCCGCCTGGTTGGCGGCGCTCGACGACTCGATGGCGACGTTGTGCGCCGGGGTCAGCTCGATCGCGTCCGGCTCGGCGGTGGTGAACGTGTCCTCGACCGCGGCGACGTTGCCGTCGGCGGAGGTCACGTTCAGCGTCGCGCTGCCGGCACTCTCACCGGTCACGGTGAAGGTGGTGTTCCAATCGGAACTGTCGAGGGTCCGGTCGGTCTGTCCCACGCTGATGACCGAATCGTCGCTGGAGGTCATCGTCACGTCCGCGTTCGAGAGGGACGCGCTCGTGTTGTGGTTCCCGAACTCGTCCTCGACCTGGACCGTCACGTCAAGCGTCGCGCCGGGGGCCAGCGAGCGGGTGCTCGTGGCGAAGCCGAGGTCGGAGGCGTCGGACGCTTTCGTGGTGACGTTGATCTGGGCGGTATCGGTGTTGTCCGGGTTGAAGTCGCCGGCGCTGGCGTTCAGCGCAAGCGTCTCGGTATCGGTCCCGAGCGTCACCGTCGTGTTCGCCCAGCCGTTCTCGTCGGTGGTGACCGTCGCGTCCTCGAAGGTCGCGCTGCCGTTGGTCGAGAACTCGACGTCCTCACCTTGGAGTGGGTTGTCCTGGCTGTCGTTGATCTGTGCGGCGACGTCGTGCGTCGTGTTCACCTGCGGATCGGTGGCAGGGTCAGTCGCCTGATCGTTCAGGTACAGCTGCGAGCTGCCGGCGTCGATCGCGCCCGTGGACGTCGAGAGCTGGACCTCGAAGAGGTCCTCGTCGGGTCCGACGAACGCGCGAGCGGTGAAGTTCTCGTTCGGCTCGAGGCTCTGTGCCGCGATGGTGGCCGTCGCAACGCCCTCGTTGGACGTGTTGGTGTTCGTATCGTCGTAGGTCACGCCGGCCGTGCCGAAGTTCTGTGAGGTCCACTCGACGTCGACGCCCTGGTGTTCGTGGGCCTCACCGTCGACGTCGTTGAGCTGGAGCGTGACGTTGACCGTCTCGCCCGAGCGCAGCTGGTCCGCGTCGGCACTGACCGACGAGGACTCGTAGTCGTAGGCGCCCGTGACGGTCTGGTCGACCATCTGGCTGTCGCCGATGGCGTCAGCCTGGCTGAGCGCCTGGAACGTCACCGTGCCCTTCGTGGACTCGGAGACGTTGAAGTAGTCGATCGTGCTCGGATCGAGCTGCGTGCCATCGGAGCTGCCTTCAGTCCGCTCGCCGACGCTCGAACCGGGGTTGATCGTGACGTTGTCGGCCGTCGCTCCGGTGACGCCGTATTCGAGGACGGTCACGCCGATCGACTGGTTGTTGTTCGTGTCCTCGACGGGGTACTGCGGGTCCTCAAGGACGACCCATTCGTTACCGTTCCGCTGATCGTCGCTGAACTCGCTGACGGAGTGCGTCAGGAACGGGTAGACCGAGGCGTCACTGTCACTGTTCAGCGTGACGTTGTCACCGCTGCCGTAGGCACCGGAGACCTGATCGTTGCCGTCCGGCCCGGTGGCATCGCCCCACCAGGAGTAGTTGGCGTTAATAGCGCCACTCTGACCGTGATCGGTAGTGTCCAGAGCAGCCGTGTCGCTGTTGGTGAAGTCGTTGAAGGTCAGGCTCACAGATTCGCTGTTCGCCGTAAGATCGTCTTCAACGTCCACAGCGATGTCGTTCGAATCGAACGTGTTGAAGTGCGTTCGAACGGCGAGATCATTGTCACCATTACCGGTGAACGCCAGGCCTGCCGTGCCTGAGTTGGTAATCTCGCTGTTCGTGACGTTGACATCGTTACCGGCGGCGGCACTGAAGCTGACCCCAGTGGCGGTACCGTTGATTGTAACGGAATCAACGTTGACGCGCGTGGGATCATTCGCACCAAGGGTACCGATGTCGATGCCTGCGGTACCGGCTTGGTCAATCGACGTTCCGCTGTTCACGCGGAACGTGGATGCTTCGGCACCGTCGTCCGAATCGGAGATCTGAACGGCGTCAGTGTCCGAGTTCGTAATCTCCGTGTTGGAGACGTTGAAGTGAGCTGCGGCGTCCTGCGCGTCAACACCGATGTCGGTGGCGTTGATCGTCGAGTCCAGAACATCAACGTCGGTAGTGGAACCGACACTGACACCGGTTGTGTCCGTGCCGTCACCTTCAACATCGATGTTATCGATGACGAGGTTCCCAACGTCATTCCCATTCGGCTGGGCAACGGCCGTACCTGTACCGATATCGGTCAGCGTGACACCGGTGATGTTGAGATACGTTCCAGTAGCGCTTGACGTAATACCGGTATCGACGTTCTCGATTTCACCGTCCGTGATATCGATATTGTCTCCGCCACTAACGGAAATGCCAGTCCCATCGGTGTTGTCAGTACCGTTGATGTTGTTCGCGTCAATCGTTTCGTCACCGTTGGAGTTGGTCTGCGCAACCGCGGCGTCAAGACCAATGTTTCCACCGGTGAACGTGATGTCGTTCCCGCTAACGTCAAGGAACTCGTTGGCGTCACCATCCAGATCAACGCTGGTGGCGATAGCGTCAGTCCCACCTACGTCGAACACGTTGTCGGTGATCGAGACGTTGTAGGCAGTACCTGAGCCAACGTCGACGACCGGGTTCGCAGCTGTGGAACCGTTCAGGAAGGTGTTGTCGTCGATCGTGATCTCGTTCTGGTTACCGACGACAATGTACTGATTGGCTTGACTATTGAGGAAGCCATTATCATCGAAGGTGATGCCACGAACGGTGACATTGTTCTCTGCGATGTCAACGACGTGGTTACTACCGTCACCGGGCGAGACGTGAGTCGGGTCGTTCTGACCCTCGATGATGATATCGCTCGTCCCACCGATTGCGCTTACTTGAGCGGCGGTCAGTGAGCCGGATTGAGTGTAGAACGCGTCAAGTTCGCCATTATAACTACTGTAATCGACAGTAATTGTCGATCCGGTCGTAGCATCAGTCACTGCATCACTAATCGAGTAGAAAGTGTTGCCATCACCGCTGACGGGACCAGGAAGATCCAGGTCCAGCGTGGAGGAGTCAGTTACACCGCTTGAACTGCCTCCAGCAGTTGTCAGCTGGACATCAAGCTGATAGGTTCCATCAGTGTCCGTGGTGTGGCTGACACCATTAGTGTCAACAGCGGGCCCCATTGAGATGCGGATGATGTCATCCTGGTTTAGTGCAGTATTGCCAGACCCAGCAGATGCAACAATATCAACTTCAAGCGTATCATCGTTATCAGTCTGAACTGTCAGATCAGCACCGGTGTAGGTAGTCCGATGCGATCCATCATTAGTGAAAACCTCTATAGCGACATCGCTAGCGGTAATTCCGCTATAATCGAAGCCATCATCACTATCTGTGATAGTGAATGTATCCGCACTTGTTGCGTCACCTAGAGTTTCACCGCTATAATCACTACCAGTTGCTGATAGGTTGATCGTATATGTGTGATCAGCATCGCTGATGCTTGAATCAGCGTCGGCCGGGTTCGCGGCTGCGAATCCCGCAGACGTGTCGGCGGCCACCGCAGAGCCAGTAAACGCCACGCCCGCGGCCATCACGGACGTGACCATAATGAGCGCAAGGAACGCGGCACGTGCTTTCTCGCCGAGATCGCCGCTCATGCTGTCACCTCCGTAGGCGGGCTCGCTGCGCCCGTGTTAGATGTATCACTTGTCATTCAATACGACCTCCATCGCTATACCCGATCGACCGGGCACTTCTGTGTACCATTATGTTCTGGTTACGCATTGGCATCCTCCTCGAGCCCGACGTGATCCCGAAGGATCTCCTCGAGCTTTTCGGAGACGTTTTTACCTTCGCTCACAGCCTCGGCGCGAACCTCGCGCCATACCTGGCGGTCAACCTCGATCGTCGTACGCGCCGTCGGGCCGTTGCTATCCTCGTTTGTCATTGCTTCGCTCATGCCGCTGTCATCTGAGTCTCATCTCTGGTTTGTTCGAGATGTAGCTTTTGCTCGCGCTACGGTCAATACGTTAGGAGGTCTTTACTTAATGTTAACGGACGCCTTCAACGGTGCCGCAAGTGCCTCGATGGGGTTGGAGAGCCGCTGTTCCCGCCGTTCGGGATCGTCGCCC
The DNA here is from genome assembly GCF_029889855.1 of Halopenitus sp. POP-27. Taxonomy (NCBI): domain Archaea; kingdom Methanobacteriati; phylum Methanobacteriota; class Halobacteria; order Halobacteriales; family Haloferacaceae; genus Halopenitus; species Halopenitus sp. POP-27. Next base: position 55,013 of record NZ_JARANU010000010.1, read on the forward strand.
TCCGTTTTATATAGATCGTTGACACGTCACGGACGGCGCGCGATCGAGTCGGCAGGGGCGATCGAGTCGGCAGGGGCGATCGAGTCGGCAGGGGCGATCGAGTCGGTAGGGGCGATCGAGTCGGTAGGGGCGATCGAGTCGGTAGGGGATACTTCATCGGGCATCCGTCACAGCGGGCGTTCTTCGAAGATGCGCTCGGTCTCGTCGTGGGGCGTGGTGTCGTCGGCCGCAGCAAGTTGCTCGCGGCCGGCGTCGGTCAGCCGCCAGCGGTTCGTCTTCCGGCTGTCGTCGCGCTCGACGACCCCCTCGTCGTGCATGTTCATCAGCCGGACGCGGATCGTCGATTTCGCGTACGGCAGCGCATCGTACAGCATGCTCGTCGGCATCCACTCGGCCTCGTGGATGGCGATCTCGTGCAGGATCGTGTTCGGGTTGAGGCTGGTCTGTCGCCCGGCGAAATACTCCCCGAGGTCCGTCTCCTCGATCGGCGGCAGGTCCGCGTCGGCGACGACCGCGCGGCCGGCGTCGGTCAGCCGCCACTCGTAATCGCGGTCGTTGATCGCCTCGTGCGTGACGTACGCGCCGTCGAACCGCCGCAAGCGCATATACACTCCCGTCTGCGAGGTCGGCAGGTGCTCGGCGATCGCGGCCGTGCGCGTGGGCTCGACCCACTCGAGCACCCAGCAGAACTCCGCCTCCGTGACGAGCGAGTACGACATCGTCCGTCATACGCACACGCGAGGGATAACCGTGTCGCCGGCGACTCAATACAGCTCGACCGTCAGCGCGACGGTTTCGGAGCGTTCGTCATCATCGACCGCCGCCGCGGACGCGTCGCCGGCATCGTCGTTCGAAGTCCCGTCGTCGGCGTCGCCGTTCGAAGTCTCGTCGCCGGCATCGGACCGCTCGTCGTCGGACTCCCCCCGGGCGGCAGCAGATGAGACGAAGAGGATCGACGCGCTACCGGTGGCCGCAGCGAACGTCAATATCTCACGTCGGTTCATAGGGCGCCATTTAACACAGGGTGATAAACGTTTTGTGGTCTCAGAATGTTGAGGGATGTTTCACGCCGACCGGTCGGCCCGTTTCGGGGGTCGAACCGCCACGGACGACCGGGACACCCCCGCCTCGCGGACGACTGAGCCATCCCCGCCTCGCGGTCGCCGTCTCGGTCCCGGGGGGCGCCACGATCGTCGCGTCGACGCGCTCGATCTCCCGGTCCCCGATCGACGCCGACGCCGTTATGATCACACGAAAGTAATACGACGGTCTGTCCGATGCTGACTCCGGGGCCGCCGATGATCCCGCCATGACGACGATCACCCTGAAGGTGCCGCAGGCGTTCCTCGACGACCTCGACGCGACCTGGCGTGCCGAGGACTTCCCGTCCCGAAGCGAGTTCGTTCGCTGGGCCCTCCGCGATGCGATCACGCACCCCTCCTTCTCGCGCAAGGCGTGGAAGGAGATCGCGGTGAGCGAGCACCAACTGGCGACCGGGGAGGGAGACACGGACGATGGCGACGAGATTCGATCGCGTCCGAACGAGGAGACGGATGGCGGCGAGTAACGGCGACCGGGACCGTATTCACTCCACCCAGACGTACTCTGGCGTCTCCTCGTCGTCGGCGTCGACGAGCCGGTCGCGTCCGGCCTCGGTCAGCCGCCAGCGGTGCGTCCGCCCGGCGTCGCCGCGGTCGAGTTCGACCGCGCCCGCCTCCCGCAGCGCGTGCAGGTTGTTCCGGATCCCCGGCTTCGAGAACGGCAACGCGTCGTAGACCGCCCCCGAGGGCTGCCACTCGTCCTCCCGAACCGCGAGCGCCTCGAGCACCATCACCGGGTCGATGGCCGCCGCCCGCCCCGCGAAGTGGTCCCCGAAGTCCGTCTCGTCGGCGGGCGGGAGACCGGCGTCCGCCAGCCGGTTCCGCCCGGCCGCCGTCAGCGACCAGCTGTAGCGCCCGCCCCCGTCGGCCGCCGTCTCGTGTGTCACCAGCTTCCGGCGGTCGAAATGTCGCAACCGGATGTACGTCGTGTTCTGATCGATCGGCAGCCTGTCCGCGATCTCGCGTGTCAGGGCCGGCTCCAGGTGGTCCACCACCCACAGGAGCTCCGCCGCCTCCACCAGTTTCACCATTGCGTTTCGATAGGGACCACGTTGGCAAGAGGGTGTCGCCGCGCGGGATCGCCACGACAGGCCCAAGCGGGGCGAACGCAGCGTCACGACCGGCATCGGGGCGGCGTCACGACCGGCACCGAGGCGACGTCACGACCGGCACCGAGGCAACGTCACGACCGGCATCGGAGCGGCGTCACGACCGGCGGCGCCGGACCCCCGCCGCGCCCAGGAGCACGGCCCCGAGCGCAAGCAGCGCGATCCCGACGCCGAACCCGGGCGTCGACGCCGCGGTCGGCTCCGACGACGGGGGCGTGAACGACGGCAGGTCGGTCGGCTCCGCCGCGGGGTCGGCCTCTCCGGCCGGCCCGACGATCGTCGCGTTCGCGCGCACCAGCGTCCCGTGTCGCTCCGTCGACACCGTCACCGTCGCCGTGTCCCCGACCGACGCCGCCGAGAGGTCGAACCGCTCCCCGAACGTCCCGTCCGTCCCGACCCGCACCGTCGACAGCTGCACGTACGACAGCGCGCTCGTCTCCCCCGAGGCCACCTGGATCCGCGCCGCCGTCCCCGGCGCCAGGTTCGTCTCGCCCCCGATCGGGACCGACCCCGTGTTCGGCAGCCGGAGCGTGCCGCCGGCGGCGTCACCGCCCGCGTCGCCGCCAGCGCCGCCGACCGTGAACCGCGCGTAGGGGCGCGCCACCGCGACCGTGCTCCGCGCGGACGCGTTCGTCCCCGGCTCGAGGTACGGGAACGCCGGCCGACCCGGGTCGCCCCCGGCCCCGCCAACCAGCCCGCGCCGGAACCGCTGGATGTGCCGGTCCGCCCGGTCGAACAGGAACGGCTCGGCGGCGTCGGTCTCGTAGGCCAGCGACGCCCGGAAGCGCCGCGTCTCCCCGGAGGTCGGCCGCACCTCGCTCATCGCACGCGTGTCGATCACCACGTACAGCTCGCCGGCCGTCTCGTCAGTGTACACCGACACCGCCTCCGGGTCCGTCTCCGCGAGCACGAGCACCTCCGAGGGCGAGTCCACGCCCGGGGTCGACCCGGGCCCCTGGATCACCGGCCCGTCGAGCGCCTCCAGGGCGAACCGCACCCCCTCGCCCCGCCGCGTCTCCAGCGTCAGCAGCGAGTTCGCGTCGAAGCGCCCCGAAAGCGACTCGAAGTCGCCCTCGATCGCCACCAGATGCCCGTAGATCCCGGTCGCCTCCGCCGCGATCACCAGCCGGTCCCCGGCCGCCACCGTCCCCCGATCGCTCAGCGACGCCTCCAGCTCGGTGTGGTTGGCCGCCGCGTTCGCCGGCGCCGCCGGCGCCGCGTGCACCGAGACGTCCCCGATCCCCGGCCGGGTCAACTCGATCGTTGCCCGCCCGAGCGTGGCGGGGTCGTCCCCGGCGTCCGCGCCATCGCCGCCCGCGTCGTCCTCGCCGGCCGCGTCCTCCGCACCGTCGTCCGCATCGCCGGCGCCATCGCCGCCATCGCCGCCGCCGACCATCGCGGACGTCCCCGGCGCCGACGTTCCCGGCGTGGTCGAGCCCGCCTCGAGCACCCGGAACGTCCCCTCCGTGCCGGCCGCCACCGGATACGTCCCTGGCTGCAGAGGACGGTCGAGCTGGTCGATCCCGCGATCGGTGTCGGCCGAGCCGATCAGTCCCAGCGTCTCGAGGTACGCGTCGAAGCCCGACAGCTCCTCGCCGTCCGGGCCCACGAACGTCGGCGCCGGCGCGTCCGATCCCGAGGGCAGCCGGCCGTGGACCGCGCTCCGGACCTCGTCCTCGGGCGCGTGATAGACCAGGTCCGTGTTAGTCGCGCTCACGCTGTCGCTCGTGCCCAGCGTCCGCGTGTTGACCGAGACCGTCACCTCGCCGTCGTCGTTCGCGTCGGCGAGGTAGAGCACGTCCACGAACCCGACCGCGGCGCTCCCGATCTGGACGTACGCGTGGTCGGACGCGTCCGCGCCGGCGGACGTGGCCGCGTCCCCGTCCGCACCCTCGGCGCCGGCCGCCGCCGAGAGGTCCAGCGTGAGCGTGACGATGTCGCCCGCCGGGTCCTCGTAGGTCGCTTCGCTCCAGCCCCCGACCGCCTCGGCGTCCGGCTCCGCGACCTGGGCGGTCGAGTTCGCGTCCCCCGCCGACCCGACCGTGATCGTCGCGTTCCCGTCGGTCGACGCCGGGTCGGGCGTCGCGGTCGCGGTGGTCGCCGACTCGGGCATCGCGGTCGCGGTCTCGACGGTCGTGGCGGCGGACGGGGCGGTGGCCGATGGAGAGACGGCGGACGGCGAGGCGGCGGCCGCGGCCGGCGCGATCGCGACCGCACAGACGACCGCACAGCAGAGTGCCGCGAGAAGGATCGGTGGGACGTAGGTGTCGCGTGTCATCGTTGTATGTCTCGACCCGGGTCGACCGGCGGGGCGCCGCGGCCCCGAACCGACGTCGTCGACGCCCGCGGTCGACGTTCCGGGTCCGGACCGGGGCGGATCGACGCCCCGGATCCTGCGTGTTCATCCCGAAAGAGCGATGGCGTGGGTAAATACTTTGGGCGATGGACCGAGCGCGATGCTCGATAGGACCGTGAGCGCCACAAGAAGCGCTCACCATAGATTTATTGTGATGTGGATCGATCCATCATACGTCGATGGACGCTCGGATCATCCGGGACTTCACCAACACCTTCGATGGCTACGTCGAACGACAGACCATCATCGAAACGGACGATCCGGCATACCCATCGGGCTACAAGTATTCGCTCCACTTCGGCACGCTTGACGGAGAGACGGTCCTCAGGTATGATAACGCTCATGAGGACACGAAGGGACACGAACGCCACACGTCCGAGGGTGTGACGGAAATCGAGTTTCCCGGAATGATCGAACTCCTGGAACGCTTCGAGACGGAGGTCGACGAACGCCGTCCCTGAACCGCCACCAGACACACGACACAATGACGGACTCCGAACCGACTCCCGACGATCGAACGCTCCACGTCTACGTTGGGGCCCAGAACCGACTCCGAAACCAAACGAAGGAGATGCTTCGAGCGACCGAATCCGGCGACGATCCCACGGATATCGGACACGTTCACGTGCTCAACTTCGAGTCCGAAGCCGAACTCTCCCGGCTCCTGAGTCCAGCAAACTTGGAACTGCTGCGCGTGATCCGTCAGCACCAGCCGGAAAGTATGCGGGCGGCGGCAGATCTGGCTGACCGGGATTTCAAGCAGGTCCATCGAAATCTCACCGAACTCGCCGAACTCGGCGTCATCGATCTGGTGTCCGACGGCCGTTCGAAACGCCCCGTCGCGCAGTACGACGACATCCAGGTCCACTACTCACTGGTGAACGACGACGCGGCGAAGGAAGGAGCCGGAGCGTAGCGAGGCAGCCGGCGGTACCGCATATCCGACGAAGCGTATGAACGGAAGCCGGAACGAACGACGATCGTACTCGACGCCATCCACCCAAAAATGTCACAGCATAACGCCGACGAAACGGAACGGGACCCGGCTGTGACCCGCGTTCACCCACTGGACACCGCGACTGCCGGACGCGAGGAGTGGTCGAGCTCCGGGAACGGTTCCGGAGCGAGATTTCGAAATTCGAGTTCGAGGTCACGTGAGGCCGTCACACCACGGTGATACCATGAACGATACCACGCCACCGCTGCACCGGATGGAGCGCGAACGGCTTCGGGCCGAATCAACCCTCGTCGTGACCGTCACGTCGTCCAGTGAGTTCCACGAGGACGGTACCGATGACATCGAGGCGCTCGAACGGGGGAACGCGGCGGATTCCACGCCGACGCTCTCGTTCACCAGTTACGACGACCTGATGGAGACGCTGACGCCGCGTGTCCTCGATCTCATCGAAGCGATCCGCCGGGAAGAGCCAGCCAGCATCAACGAGACCGCACGTGTCGTCGACCGGGACGTGAAGAACGTCCACGAGGAGCTGGGCCGGCTCGCCCAGCTGGGCATCATCTTCTTCGAGGAAGACGGCCAGCGGAAGCGCCCGGTCGTCTGGTTCGACGAACTCGTCATCACCCTCCCGTTCGACCCGGAGACGGGAGACGCCGCAGCCGCAGCACCGTGAGATCCGACGAGCTATGTATCGTCTCGAACGCCGCCTACGAACTCCCGCTCGCGGACGCGACCAGTCCCGTGATCGACCCCGCCGCGTCGTAGCGCGCCCACAGCAACATCGCGGGGGGCAACGCGACCACGGCCATCACGAACGAGTAGGTCACGCTCAGCGCCATCAGGAGCCCGAAGTCGCCGAGCACGGGCGTGATCGCGAGCGCAAGCGCGCCGGTCCCCAGCGACGTGGTGAGCATGCTGCCCAACAGCGCGCCGCCGGTCCCCGAGAGGGTGATCACCATCGCCTCGTGGGCGTCGTGGCCGGCGTTGTACTCGTCGATGAACCGGTGGGTGGTGTGGACGGAGTAGGCGATCCCGAGCCCGATCGAGATGGAGAGGATGGTCGCCGTGAGCGCGTTCAGCGACATCCCGAGCAGCCGCATCGTCCCCAGCAGGTAGGCGATCGCGATCAGGATCGGGAAGACGTTGACGACGCCCAGCATCGGCTTGCGCTCCAGGGCCCCGTAGGAGATCACGAGGAACACCCCGGTCAGCCCGACGGCCACGATCAGCCCGTTGATCGCCGAGGCGAAGATGACGTCCGTCACCGCGTCGAAGACGACGAGCGACCCGGTGGCGGTCGCCGTGTACCGGAAGTCCTCGGCGAACTCGCGCGTGTCGGCGGCCGCCTCCGACTGGGAGGCGTCGGACTCGATCGCATAGGTGACCTGTGCGCTGCGGCGGTCCTCGGTCAGGACCGCGTCGGCGCCGGCGTCGGCCGCGAACAGCTCGTCGTAGATCCGGTCGAGGTTCCGGTCCGGGATCCCGTTGCCGTCCCGGTCGTTACGCGCCACGAGCGCCGCGAACTCGGGGTCCCGATCGGCGTGGTCGTTGATCACGGTGAGGATGCTCCCCTGCGGTCGCGCGCCGCCGCCCTCGCCCACCGCCAACGAGTCGGGCGGGTCGTCGTTGGGCGCCGCGAGCGACTCGAGGGCGTGGTCCTCCTCGAAGTTCCCCTCGACGTACAGCTTCACCGACTGGTCCTGGTTGGTCGCGAACCTCTCCTCGAGCAGGTTGATCGTCTCCGTGACGGTGTACTCGCCGGGCGCGAACGGTTCGGGGAGGACGGTCACGTACGCCGGCTGCTCCTCGGGCGGGAGGAAGTCCTCCGTCTCGAAGGAGGTGTCGACGCCGCTACCGTACGCCGTCGCCACCCCGCCGGACAGCAGCAGGAGGACCACGAAGGCCACGGGCGCGTAGCGGCTGACGACCGCGGGAAACGCGAGCGCCCGCCCGAGCGCGGAGTCCTCGGAGGCGATCGGCGCCGAGTTGAACTCGGGAACGCCGAGTCGCTCCCGGACGCGGTCCACCTCGAGTTTGGCCGCCGGAAGGAACAGTCCGAAGATGAGGAACGTGAAGATGATGCCCACCGAGGAGGCGATCCCCATGTTCCGGATCGGTCCCAGATCCGAGATCACGTTCGCCCCGAACCCGAAGACGGTCGTGATCGTGACGATCACGAACGCGACCAGCAGCTGGCCGTTGGCCTCCCGCATCGCCTCGGTCGGCTCGAAGCCCCGAACCGCCTCCTCGCGGTAGCGGTTGATGATGTGGATCCCGAAGTCGACCCCGACCGCCAACAGCAACACCGGCACGGAGATCATCTGTTGGTTGAACGGGATGCCCGCGTACCCGAGGAAGCCGAACGTCCAGATCACCGTCATCAACAGCGCCAACAGCCCCAAGGCCAGGTCGATCGGGTCCCGGTAGGCGACCGTCAGAAAGGCCAACAGCAGGACGACGACCACGGGCATCACGATCGACAGCGAGTCGGCGATGACGTTGCCCATCTCCGCGTTCGTGATCCCGGTGCCGAACACCCGGATGTCGCCGGGGACGTCCGAGGCGATCGTCTCGACGCTCGTCTGGATGTCCGTGAGGTCGCCGTCAGTGAAGCCGCTCGGCACGTCGTGGGAGATGCTCGTCATCGACGCCGAGGCGGAGGGGTCGCTCGGGTTGAAGTCCTCCGAGAGGAGCCGTGAAAACTGCTCGGTCCCCGAAAGATCCCGGATCGCCCGCCGGATCTCGCTCGGGGAGGACCGCTCGATGACGCGCCGCTGCTCGGCGGCGGTCGTCGCCGACGGGTCGATCGCCTGTGCGATCATCGGTGCGGGCCCGCCAGCCCCCGCCATCCGGAGGTCGTCGCGCCGCTCGACGCGCTCGAGGATCCGGAGGTTCCGCTCGAGCGCCTGCTTCGAGAGGACGTTACCGCCGGTGTGGATCAGCTGTGTCGACTCGTCGTCCGCCTCGAATGGGTCCTCGAACTCCGCGTTGACCGCATCGAGCGCCTCCTGCTCGGGGAGATCCTCGGTGAACGACTCGGTGGAGTCCGTCTCGGTGCTGATGAGCCCGAATCCGCCCGTAAAGAGGACGGTGAGCACCAGGAACGCGATCACGACGCGCCGCGGGCTGTCGACGATCGTCGTGTTGAGCCGCGTCGTCGCCGTCTCGATCCGGTCGCCGAGCGACATCAGCTACTGCCTCCGGTACCAGACGACCGCGCCGATGACCGCGATACCGAGGACGGCCCCCACCAGCAGCGGCACCGGCAACCCGCCGCCCTCGGACTCGACGACGTCGACCGGGGCCCGGACCGTATCCGTCAGCTGGCTGTTGCCGTCGGCGTCGTCGTACCGGAAGTCGAAGGATATCGGGTACGTCTTCCCGGGCGTCGCGGTACCGGACGCCGCCAACTCGAAGGTCACCTCGACGGTCTCACCCGGCTCGATGGACTGGACGTATCCGGTATCGGTCTCCCCAGTGTCGAGCGGGTCGTTGGCGAACAGCCGCGCCTCGACGTCCGAAGCCGTCTCGTCGAGGTTGTTCGTGACCGCGACCGAGATCGTCCGCGAACCGCCGGACTCGATGGTCGCGTTGTCGATCGAGACGTCGAACTGGTCGCGTTCGGGCGCGACGTCGGCGGTCACGTCGAGCTTGTCGTAGCTGCGCCGGTCGCCGTTCTGGTTCCGGTAGCTGACGGCAAAGCCGATCGATTTCGCGCCGGCCTCCGCCTCGCTGCCAACCTCGATCGGGAGTTCGAAGGACGCGGACTCGCCGGGACCCAGCGACCCCACGGCGACGGACTCCTCGATCGGGAGCACGTTCGCCGAGTCATCGGCATACTGGACCACGACGCCGTCGGCCGTCTGCGGCCCGGTGTTTGTGACGGTGCCGGCGATCTCGCCGTCCTCGCCGACGCGCAGCGTGGAGGAGACGTCCTCGAAGGCGAACGACTGCTCATCGACGGTCGAGATGCCGGCCGTCATCGGTGGGGCGGACGTACCGATGCCGTCCGTGTCCTCGTAGTTCACCGAGAGGTCGAGGGTGTACCCCCGACGTGGCGCGTCGTCGGCCAGCGAGACGGTGTAGTTGATCGTCCGCGTCTCGCCCGGATCCCAGTCGCCGACGAAGGCGGTCGAACTCGTGCCACCGGACTCGAAGGTCAACGCGCCGCTGCGCGATTCCGCGGCGACGCTCGCGTCGCCCGCCGGCTCGGATCCGACGTTCCGCAGGGTCATCGAGACGTCGCTCCGGTCGCCGATCTGGGCGGTGGCGTTGGTGTCGACGACCTCGAAGCGCGCGTCCTCGGTCACCTCGACCGTGATCGACCCGGTTCGCTCACGCGTGAACTCGCTGTAATCAACTCCGTAGGGGTCGTAGTCGACGAGGCGGGTGAACTGGTACTCGTACTCGATCGGGAGCCGGTAGGTTCCCGGTTCGGCACTCTCCGAGACCGTGATCGGGACCGCCGTCTCCGTGGAGCCGGTCGGGAGGTTCCCGTTCCCGACCGTGATCTGCCCGGTCCGGACGTCGATCGGGACGTTCGAGTCGTCGATCTCCATCGTCATCCCGCGGGCGGTCGTGACGCGCTCCTCGTACTGGGCGGGACCGCCCTTGTCGATCTTTCCGCGGTTCGTGATCGCGATGGAGAGTTCGTGATGGCTGCCAGCGATCATCTCGCCGCTCGCCGTCGCGAAGCTGATGTCCGGCTGGCCGATCACCTCGCCGGACTGCTGTTGGGCCACGCCCGTCGCGGGCACGAGGGCGACGCCGCCGAGGGCGGCGCCGACCACGAGGAGGGCAAGAAGGGTGGGAAGTCGATGCGAACTCATTCTCGAACACCGGAGGGTGGGTCGGATATCATCTGTGTGCTGACTGGGGGAGGGAGCCGCACGCACTCGAGGGGAAACGCCGACCCGCCCTCCCGATCGGCGGTCGGCGATCGAGGCCTCGATCGTCGGTTGACTAACTACTCAGTTACATTCCATCAGGGATACACATCAATCCGTTGGTTCCTCGTTGAACGCTGTCCGAATTCACGCCGGACGACCGGCGATCGCCTCCGAAACGCCCCCCGAGGACCCCGACCCATCGGCGGTCGGATCCGCCCCCGGTGGATGGCCGCTGCCCGGTCCTTTTTGAGGGTGGACCGACGAGGGGAGCGTAATGACGTCGGCGAGCGAGGTGGACCCGGAGGCGATCGACTACGAGCACGTCCCGGAGACGGACCAGTCCTTCGAGAACGCGCTCGCGAACGCCCGCGACGGCCGCCGACTCTCGGTCGCCGACGGGATCGAACTCATCACGACGGGTACGGACCGCGAGGGGATCGACTCGGCGCGCAAGGAGGCCGTCCTCGAGGCTGCCGACCGGCGGCGTGCCGAGGTCGTCGGCGAGGAGGTCACCTTCGTCGCCAACCTCAACAACAACGTCACGACCGCGTGCAACACGGGGTGTCTGTTCTGCAACTTCAAGGACAGCGCCCACGCCTTCGAGGCCGACAGCGGGATCGACCACCCGGGGTTCACCAAGACCCCGGCCGAGTCCCGCGAGATCGTCGCCGACGCCCTCGAGATGGGCATCTCCGAGGTGACCTCCGTCTCGGGGCTCCATCCCGCCTTCGCGCTGAACGCGGAGCACCACGAGATCCTTCGCGCGCACGACGACCCCGCACGCGAGGTGAACTACAAACCGCCCGCGGCCTACGCCACCGACCCCGGAACCTACCGCGAGCAGCTAACGGCGATGTCGGTCGGCGACGTCCATCTCCACTCGATAACCCCCGAGGAGGCGGCCCACGCCAAACGTGGCACCGACTGGAGCTACGAGGACGTCTATCGCGAGCTGGCCGACGCGGGTCTCGACAGCGCGCCGGGCACCGCCGCGGAGATCCTCGTCGACGAGGTCCGGGACGTCATCTGTCCGGGCAAGATCCGAACCGACGACTGGGTCGCCGCGATGGAGGGCGCGATGGCCGCCGGCCTCGACACGACCGCGACGATCATGTACGGCCACGTCGAGAACGCGGCCCACCGCGTCGAACACCTGCAGGTCGTCCGCGACCTGCAGGACCGGACCGGCGGCATCCGGGAGTTCGTTCCGCTGTCGTTCATCCACGAGAACACCCCCCTCGCCGAACACGGCGTCGTCGACTCCGGCGCCAGCGACGCCGAGGACGAGCTGTTGATCGCGGTTTCCCGACTCTTTCTGGACAACATCGACCACATCCAGTCCTCCTGGGTCAAATACGGCGACGAGAAGGGGCTCAAGCTGCTCAACTGCGGCGCCGACGACTTCATGGGGACGATCCTCTCCGAGGAGATCACCGCCCGCGCCGGCGGCGAGTTCGGCCAGTTCCGCAGCGTCGCCGACTACGTCGAGATGATCGACGCGATCGGCCGCGTCCCCGTCGAGCGCTCGACCGACTACCGGACGCGCCGCCGGATCGACCCCCACGATCCGGACGCCAAGCCCTTCGGCCCGACGATCGGCCCGCGTGCGGACGGCACCCCGATGCTCGACGACGCCGGCAACCCTAATGGGAGCAGTCCGGCGCCTGCGGACGATTGAAGGTGTGACTGGTTCCGTTCGGGGACCGTCGATCCGTGATCGGTGTCGCTCCGTGAGCGGCGTCGATCCGTGGCCGGTGACCTCCCGCCACTCCGCGGGCGGGGTCACTCGATGGAGGACGGGATGGAGGACGACACGGCTTGATACGAGACTATCGGGAGGCAAATCGCGTCCTTTAGGTCCCAATAAATATTTAAGGTGTGCTAACGAGTACCACATATGGCCGCAAGCCGGTGTGCCGATCTCGATCGTACCGACGAGCGGGTGTTGTCGTACCTCCAGGAGTGCGGCGCCGACTATCCGGCGCTCATCGCCGGGAACACGGGGCTGCACGTCGCCCACGTCGAACGACGGCTCGAGACACTGGCGGACACGGGGCTCGTCGAACCCGTGAGCGGCGAGGTCATCTACCGGCTGACCGACGAGGGAACGGACGTGATCGAGTCGACGCCGGACGGCGGCCCCTCGGTCTAGCCACGCCGGCGCGATCGACTCCGCAGCGACGCTTTCAAGCCGTTCTCTCGCCGAGTAGTCCCCATATGGGATACGCGTGCCCGGTCTGTGAAACTCCACAGCGCGACGGCGAGCACCTCGCACACCACCTCGCGTTCACTGCGATGTTGCACGGCGGCGACCACGAGGCGTGGCTCGACGAGCACGCGCCCGAGTGGGCTGGCCGTGAGCCCGAGGCGCTCGCCGCCGAGGTCGCCGAGTACGCCGACGACGCCGAGTACCACGAGGTCTTCGAGGACACCGTCCACGACCGCGGTCGACCGGACGTGGGTGGAGGCGGGCCAGGAACCGACGGGAACACGCACGACCACGCGGGCCACGATCACACGCACACGAACGTGGCCGGCTCGGACCAGGGTCCCATCGACGACGAGACGCGGGCGGTGCTCGAGGAGGCACGGGATCTGACCCGCCGAATGATGACGGATGACGAGGACGGCGGTGGAAGCGACGGCGACGTAAACAGCGACGGAAGCGACGGCAACGCAAACAACGACGAATTCGACGCCGGGGCCGGATCGTAACGCCACGAACCGAACGCCCTTTTCAATCGCTGCGCGTATGCGGCGGTATGGAGACACGAGGACTGATCGCTCCCGAGACGATCGCGGCGGCGCGGGATCACTACGAGGAGGCCGGCCCGGCGGCACAGGTGGTCGTTCGAGAGACCGCGAAGGCGATGTCGTTCGACGCCGCCGAGTACGACGAACGCGTCACCGGCGAGGTCGTCGAGACCGCCCGCGACGCCCTCTTCGCCTCCCTGCTCGAGGTTCACGTGGCCGATCGTGACGCGTTCGACGAGTGGCTCGCCGACACCGACCGGTATGCCTCCGAGGACGTCGAGCTGCTCGGATCCGAACACGTCGATCGGATCGTTTGGCACGCCGCGCCGTTCGCGGAGTCGGTCGTCGCTGCGACGTTTCACGAGGAGGAGGCGGCCGCGACCGGGACCCTCCGTCGGAACGCATTCGGGCGGATCTACCGCGATCAGCTGCGGCGTGCGGCCGAGTGAGATCCATCCGGCTTCCGAGTGAGATCCATCCGGCTTCCGAGGGAGATCCGTCCGGCTTCCGAGAGAGATCCGTCCGGACTCCGGGTGTGACCTCGTTCGGGTCCCCGCCCGAGGCGACGTCGCCGACGTCGATCGTCGCACCGTCGGGTGACACCGATCCCCGGTCCCGACCCGAGAACAGCACCTTTATCACTCGCACGGAGCGAATCTCGGACAAGATTGCTTCAAGGAGGTTCACGGTGACACAAGACCATACACGACCGGAGGTGAACATCGGACTCGTCGGCCACGTCGACCACGGGAAGACGACGCTCGTTCAGGCGTTGTCTGGCTCGTGGACCGACCAGCACTCGGAGGAGATGAAGCGCGGGATCTCCATCCGGTTGGGCTACGCGGACGCGACGTTCCGCGAGTGCACCGGCCTCGAGGAGCCGGAGCGATATACCGTCGAGGAGGAGTGTCCGGACGGCTCCGAAAGCGAGCCCCTGCGGACCGTCTCGTTCGTCGACGCGCCCGGCCACGAGACCCTGATGGCGACGATGCTGTCGGGGGCCGCGATCATGGACGGCGCCGTCCTCGTCGTCAGCGCGACAGAGGACGTGCCGCAGGCACAGACCGAAGAGCACCTGATGGCGCTCGACATCATCGGGATCGACAACGTCGTGATCGCCCAGAACAAGGTCGACCTCGTCGACCGCGACCGGGCGGTCGAAAACTACGAGCAGATCCAAGAGTTCGTCGAGGGAACCGTCGCCGAGGACGCACCGATAGTCCCCGTCTCGGCCCAACAGGAGGTCAACCTCGACCTGCTCATCCAGGCGATCGAGGAGGAGATCCCGACGCCGGACCGGGACCCCGACGCGCCATCGGAGCTGTTCGTCGCCCGCTCGTTCGACACCAACCGTCCCGGGACCACCTTCGAGGACCTGACCGGCGGCGTCATCGGCGGGTCGCTCGTCCGAGGCGAGCTGTCCGTCGACGACGAGATCGAGATCCGACCCGGTCGGGAGGTCGAGGAGGGCGGCCAGACCGAGTGGCAGCCCCTCTCGACGACGGTCCGGTCGCTACAGGCCGGCGACGACCAGGCTGACGTCGCCACGCCGGGCGGGCTGCTCGGCGTCGGCACCGGCCTCGACCCGAGTCTCACCAAGGGCGACGCGTTGGCCGGCCAGGTCGCCGGCGAGCCCGGCACGCTGCCGCCGACGCGCCACGCCTTCGAGATGGACGTCGACCTCCTCGACCGGATCGTCGGCGAGGGCGAAGTCGAGGAGATCTCCACCGGCGAGCCGCTGATGCTCACCGTCGGGACGGCCACGACTGTCGGCGCCGTCACCAGCGCCCGGGAGGGCGAGTGTGAGGTGAACCTCAAGCGACCGGTCTGTGCGGCCGAGGGCGTCCGCATCGCCATCAACCGCCGCGTGGGCGCTCGCTGGCGGCTCATCGGTGTCGGAACGCTGAAGTGACGTGGCCGAGCACACTCCATCGGAGCAGTCGCCCGAGCGCGGATCGACGGCGACCGCCGATCCGGAATCGTCACGACGACCCGTCGTCGCCATCGACACGAGCGCCCTGATGGCTCCGGTGGAGGCGGACGTCCGCCTGTTCGAGGAGCTTGACCGGCTCCTCGGAACGTACCGCGCCGTCGTTCCCCACGCGGTCCGGGTCGAACTCGATCGGCTCGCGGACGGGAACGGGCATGAGGCGGTCGCCGCAGGCGTCGGCAGCGACCTGGCCGATCGTGTGGAGACGGTCGACGCGGTCGGTGAAACGGTGAAGACTGACGGAACGAACGAGAACGGATCGACGGCCGGCGACGACGACGCGGGCGGAAGCGGATCGACGAACGAGTACGCGGACGACGTGCTGGTCGCGCTCGCCGAGGCGGGCGCGGTCGCGTACGTCGTGACAAACGATCGCCCCCTCAAGAACCGGATCCTGGCGCGGAACGTACCAGTAATCGGTTTACGGGGGCGGAACGCACTGGCGATAACGGAACCATAAGCGCACGCATGTACAAGCGAGTACGACTCACAGACACGGTCGAAGTGCCGCCGAAACATCTGGCGGACGTCTCGAACGAACGGGTGAAAGCCCTGCTACAGGACAAACTGGAGGGGCGGATGGACGAGGACGTCGGCAGCGTCGTCAGCGTCATCGAGGTCCACGACATCGGCGAGGGAGCGGTGTTGCCGAACCGGCCCGGCGTCTACTACGAGGCCGAGTTCGACGCGCTCACCTACGACCCCGATATGCAGGAGGTCATCGACGGCACCGTCGTCGAGACCGTGGAGTTCGGCGCCTTCGTCGGAATCGGGCCGGTTGACGGCCTGCTGCACGTCTCCCAGATCACCGACGAGTATCTGACCTTCGACGGGGCGAACCAGCAGCTCGCCTCCTCGGATTCGGACAAGACGCTCGGCGTCGACGACGCCGTCCGGGCCCGCATCGTGACCAAGAGCATCGACGAACGCAACCCGCGGGACTCGAAGATCGGGCTCACGGCCAAACAGCCCGGACTCGGCAAACACGAGTGGCTCGAGTCCGAGCAACGGCGTCGTGAGCAGCAGGGCGAGAGCGTCGAGGAGGCGAACTGATGGCCGAGGACCGACTCGCCTGTCGGGAGTGTCACCACGTGAACGATCCGGATTCACAGACCTGTGACCTGTGCGGGTCCTCCTCGCTGACCGAGGACTGGGCCGGCTACGTCATCATCACGCACCCCGAATCGAGCCGGATCGCCGACGAGATGAACGTCACCGAGCCCGGCTCCTACGCGCTGAAGGTCCGGTAGGCTTGCCGTGACCCGACCCGACATCCACGAATGCTGACTCTTCCTGCCGATCTCCGGTCGGAGTTCAAGGAGCCGATGGGTCCCGTCACGACGGACACCGACGAGTTGCTCGACCGGGTCGCCCGCACGCGCGCCGACCACGACGCGCCGGCTGCACCCCTCATCGCCGTCGGCGACGTCGTCACGTACCACCTCCGTGAGGCCGGGACCGACCCCGACGTGGCGCTGCTCGACGGCAAGACCGAACGCGAGGAGGTCGCCGTCGAGATCCGCCGCGCGCTCGCCGACGCCGGCGACTCGCGACTCGCCGTGGAGAACCCACCCGGCGAGCTCTCCCGGGAGCTGCTGGTCGCCCTTCGGGAGGCGATCGAGACCCCGGAAGCGACCGTGATCGAGGTGACCGGCGAGGAGGACCTGGCCGCCGTTCCCGCGATCCTGGCCGCCCCGCTCGGGAGCAGCGTCGTCTACGGCCAGCCCGGCGAGGGGATGGTCCACGTCGCCGTGACGCCGGACACACGCGATCGGGCCCACGAGCTCCTCGCAGGGTTCGACGGGGACGTCGACGGCGCGCTCGCAGTGATCGGCGTCGATTCTGCCGACCACGCCGGTATGAACGGCGACGGCGAGTGAGGAAGCGAGAGGAAGCGAAGAAACGGACCGGAACGGACCGGAACGAAACGGAACGAAACGGACGAAACGGGAGTCAGGCCACAGTGGCCGTCTCGACGAGCTCCGAAGCGACCGCCTCGGCGTCCAGCAGGGCGGGATCGACGGCCAGATCCGCGACGCCGGCGACGAACTCCGGCAGCGACCGGTCGGCGTAGGTTACCGTTCGGACCCCGGAGTTCTCCTCCTTGGCGATCGGGATGCCGGTCGCCTCCTCGACATCGGTGATCACGAGGAGGTCGGCCGCGTCGATCCCGGCCTCCCGAAGTGTCGCCGCGGAGACGACGCCGTCGATCCGGGACACTGTGGCACCAGCGGCCTCGAGCGCGCCGGCGAGATCGTGGTCGTCGGGTCCGGCGACGACGGCGCGGACGGGTTCGTCCGCCATCGTCACTCGTACTCGATCGTCGCGGGCGGTTTGTGGGTGACGTCGTAGACGACGCGGGCGACGTCGTCGTTCTCCCCGGTGATCCGGCTCTGGATGCGCTGGAGCGTGTTCCAGTCGATCTCCTGGGCCCGGGCAGTCATCCCGTCCCGGCTCTCGACGGAGCGAACCGCGACGATCCAGCCGTGCACGCGGTTGTCACCCTTCACGCCGGTTCCTTTGCCGATCACGGCGGCGAACGCCTGCCAGGGCTCGTACTCCTCGAGTTCGTCCTCGACGACGTGACAGGCCTCGCGGGCCACGTCGGCCTTCTCGCGAGTCACCTCGCCGATGACGCGAACGGCGAGGCCGGGGCCGGGGAACGGCATCCGTTCGGAGATGATCTCCTCGAGCCCGAGCGCTCGCGCGACCTCGCGGACCTCGTCCTTGTAGAGGTCCCGAACCGGCTCGACGATCGTCTCGAAGTCGATCACCTCGGGGAGCCCACCGACGTTGTGGTGGGATTTGATCCCGCCCTCGCTTTCGATCCGGTCGGGATAGATGGTGCCCTGTACGAGCACGTCGGCGTCGACGTCGCGGGCCTCGCGCTCGAACTCGCGGATGAACTGGTCGCCGATGACCTCGCGTTTCTTCTCGGGGTCGGTGACGCCTTCCAGCCGGTCGAAGTACCGATCGGCGGCGTCGACGACCCGCAGCGACTCCATAAAGGAGAACGTCTCGCGGATCTCCGCGGTCTCGCCCTTTCGCATCAGCCCAGTATCGACGTAGACGGGCGTGAGCTGGTCGCCGACCGCCTCGTAGGCGAGCGTGGCGGCGACCGAGGAGTCGACGCCGCCCGAGAGTGCGATGATCGCGTTCGAGTCGCCGACCTGTTGTTCGATCTCCGTTACCGCGTCCGTAATGAACGTGTCCGTGTCTACCATTATGCGGATACCTCGTTTCGTTCGTCGGTCGGTTCCTCCACGCGGTCCAGAATCGTCTCCACGAAGGAGACGAACGGCGGGCTCGCCCGGTCCGGCCGGGACCGGAACTCGGGGTGGTACTGCGTCCCGAGGAAGAAGGGGTGGTCATCGCGCTCGAGGATCTCCATCCGGTTGTCGGCGTATCCGGAGAACCGGAGATCGTCGGACTCGAGTCGGTCGATGTACTCGGGATTCACCTCGTAGCGGTGACGGTGGCGCTCGGTACAGGAGTTGGCGCCGTAGACGTCGGCGGCGAGCGTTCCGGGATCGATGTCGGTCTCGTGGGCACCGAGCCGCATCGTGCCACCCATGTCCTCCGTCTCGTACTGGTCGGGCAGCAGGTCGATGACCGGATGAGACGTCTCGGGGTCGAGCTCGGCCGAGTGAGCGTCCTCGAGACCGAGGACGTTTCGAGCGTGCTCGACGACCGCGAGCTGGAAGCCGAGACAGAGCCCGAGGAAGGGAACGTCGTTGGTCCGGGCGTAGCGGATCGCCTCGATCTTGCCGTCGGTACCGCGGGAACCGAACCCGCCCGGCACGACGATTCCGTCGGCCTCCGCGAGCCGTTCCTCGTGTTCGGAAGCCATCTCGTCGGCGTCGACCCACAACACGTTCACCTCCGTCTGGGTGTGGATGCCGGCGTGTTTGAGCGCCTCATGGATCGACATATACGCGTCCTCGAGGGCGTACTTCCCGACGAGCGCGACGTCGATCTCGCGGTCACGGTCCCGGGTGACGAGTTCGCGCCACCGCGTCGACCGCTCGGCGGCCGGAAGCGCCTCGTCGGTCAAGCCGAGCCGGTCCATCACGTACTCGTCGAGCCCCTCGTCCTCGACCATCAGCGGGACGTGATAGACGTCCTCGACGTCGGGGTTCGAGAAGACGGCGTCGGTCGGCACGTCACAGAACAGGGCGATCTTCTCCTTCACGTCGGGGTCGAGCCGGTCCTCACAGCGCCCCACGAGGACGTCCGGCTGGAGACCGATCGACCGGAGCTCCTTGACGGAGTGTTGTGTCGGCTTCGTCTTCTGCTCGCCGTTCTTCGAGTAGGGAACGAGCGTGACGTGTGTGAAGAGGACGTCGTCGTCGTCCTCCTCGTGGGAGAACTGTCGGAGCGCCTCGAGGAACGGCATCGACTCGATGTCCCCGACGGTGCCGCCGATCTCGACGATGCAGACGTCGGTGCCCTCGGCTGCCTCCCGGATGCGGCGTTTGATGTCGTCGGTGACGTGCGGGATGATCTGGACCGTCTTGCCCAGATAGTCGCCGGCGCGCTCGTTCTCGATGACGTGCTGGTAGGTCTTGCCCGTCGTGACGTTGTGGTCGGAGGTCATGTCGACCCCGAGGAACCGCTCGTAGTTCCCCAGGTCCAGATCGACCTCGCCGCCGTCCTTCAGCACGTACACCTCCCCGTGTTCGTAGGGGTTCATCGTACCCGCGTCCACGTTCAGGTAGGGGTCGATCTTCACCGCCGTGACGTCGAAGCCCGCGTTCGAGAGGAGTCGTCCGGTGCTGGCGGCGGTGATACCCTTGCCTAACCCGGACATCACACCCCCAGTAACGAACACGAACTTGCGACCCAGCGATGGGTCATACCCCGTGTCTGGATCCGTCGGCATACCGACCGTGCGCGAGCGTCCGCCTAAACGGTTTCGGGACCGCCGACGACTGGGTGGAAATCCCACTCACACGGGACCGAGACAGCCGGATCCGGTTCCGGACGTGGGTTCCCATCCGACTACCCCAGGAGCGTCCAGCGGGCGATCCCCAGGAAGACGAGCATCCCGAAGACGTCGACGACGTTCGTCACGATCGGGATGGTGGTGTCGTCGGGATCGATCCCCAGCCGGTAGGAGCCGTAGGTCGTGGCGACGCTGAAGACCACGGCGATGGCCGCAAGCGTCAGCCCGCTCGTCAGCGAGATGAACAGCAACGTGCCGAGGGGCATCCCGTTTCCGACCAGCAGCCCGATGATCCACGTGCCGACCGCGAGCACGGTGAACACGGTCGCCGCGAGCGCGAGCGTCGCCACGGCGTTCACCCAGAGGTGTCGGTCCCGCGGGTCGAAGGCGGTGGTGCCGAGGTGGAGCCGCGTAGTGAGCCGCGAACTCACGATCGCGCCGAGGTTGCCCCCCATCCCGACCATCACCGGCACCATCACCGCGAGGAGGCCGTACTCGGCGAGCAGCTCCTCGGCGTCCTCGAGCCGCAGCCCGGCCCACAACACGACCACCGAGAGCCCGACCAGTAGTGGAAACATGTTCCGGACGATCCGCCGGGCCGACCACGATCCGAGGTCGCTTGTGGGCGGGTCCATCAGGCGATCACCTCGATGACCCCGACCGCGATCAGCAGGAACGCCATCCCGAAGACGTCGCCGAGCGTCGTGACGATCGGTCCGACCAGGTTGTCGGGATCATACCCGCGCGTGTAGCCGACGAACAACAGCGTGAGCAGCCCGACGATGAGCACCGCAGAGGTCAGGGTGCCGGCGATGAGCATGATCCCGAGGAACTCGAGGGGATGTGCAGCGGGACGGCCAAGCAGCGTCAACGCGCCCCACGAGAGGACCGCGATCACCACGGAGACGCCGATCCCGTTGATGAAGGAGGCGACGACCGCGTTCACGATCCGGGCGTCCCACCGAAACCGCGGCTCGATGAGCCCCTGGTGGAGCCCGCTCGAGATACGCCCGCCGAGAGCCCCATACACGTTCCCGCGGGTCGCAAGGAAGACGGGCACCATCACCAACAGCCCGGGGAAGCGGCCGACGCTCGCCAACAGCTCCTCGAGGATCAGCCCCGAGAAGAGTCCACCGCCGAGCGCGACGAGCAACACCGGAAGCGACTCCCGGTAGATGGAGACGACCTCCTCGGGGACGTCCATACGTTCATCTGGCCGAATTCGAAGTTAAAAGTACCTACTCGCGAAACCACACGGATTCCGGTCACCGTCGGACGCGATCGATCGGGAACCGGCAGAGATGACCGATCAGTCGCCGGTCGGGACGACCGATCAGTCGTCGGCGGGCGACGGATCCGCGACGGCTCCCACGTCGGTGACGGTCCCGACGCCCTTGCTCGACCCCTCGCGGAAGACGAACCGCTGACCCTCCTCGACGAGGTACGGGCGGAACTTGAACCGGACCTGCGTCCGGCCGGTGTCGCCGGGAAGCAGCCGTCCGGACTCGGGAGTGAACTCGGCCGCCTCGCTGGCCGTTTCGAGGTGCACGACCGGCTCGTACCCCGACCGGATCCGCGTCGGATGGTTGAGAACCATCACCTCTGCCTCAAACTCCCTGACCGGATCGGGGTCGGCCGATCGAGGCACCAACACCATCCCGCGTTCGATCGCCGACTCGTCGACCCCCTTCAGGGCGATCCCGACGATCCGACCGGCACTCGCCCGGTCGACGCGGTGGTAGTGCATCTCGATGGAGCGGGCCGTCACCTCCTCGAAGGTCCCGTCCGCCATCGGACCGATGAGCAGCTCGTCGCCGGCCTCGACCGTCCCCGAGTTGACCGTCCCGGAGGCGACTGCACCGACGCCCTTCACGTCGTAGGACCGGTCGACGTACATCCGGAACTCGCCGCGCTCGGGCGTGGCACGCTTGGGGAGCTCGGCGAAGAGCGTATCGAGCCGGTCGAGCCCCTCGCGGCTGACCGCGCTCGTCTCCACGATCGGGACGACCGAGGCGTCGATCTCTTCGATGGCGGCGTCGACGCCGTGGCGTGCGACCGGCAGCGGGGTCGTCCCGACGTCCCGCAGCAGTGACTCGATCTCACGAACCACCGCGTCGACGCGGTCGTCGCTCACGAGATCGGTCTTCGTCACCGCGACCACCGTCGGCAGTTCGGTGGCAAGCAGGATTCCGAGGTGTTCCCGAGTCGTCTTCGTCGGCCCGTCGTCGGCCGCAACCGCGAGCAGTCCGTAGTCGATCTTCTGGCCGACGAGCCCGCGGATCGTCGTCCGGAGCCAGGGCTCGTGGCCGACGGTGTCCACGAACGAGACGAGCCGGTCGGCCTCGGCGACGATCCGGGCCCGGTCCTGCTTGCGGTGGGGATTGTCCATCCGAACGGGGACACAGTCGTCCGATCCGGTCTCATCGAACCCGTAGACTGCATAGGACAGATCCGCGGAGAGGCCGCGTTCGATCTCGTGGGGCTGGACGTCGAGGAATCCACGGGTTCCACCCTGGCCGTCGTCGGCCTGGCCCGTGACGAGCGAGCCGACGAGCGTGCTCTTGCCGTGGTCGACGTGACCGGCGGTGCCGATCACCAGGTGGTCCTCGTCGGTCTCGAGGGTTGCCCCTTCGCGGATCGTCGCGATTCCCACGAGTCCGGGCGGATCGGCGGCGGACCCGGCCGCCGGAGTCTCCCCAGCCTCCACGGTGGTCCCGGCATCCACGGTGGTCGTGGCGTCTGCGGCGTCCGACCGCGCCGCGGCGTCCGCGACGTCCGCAACGTCCGCAACGCTCCAGGTGTCGACGTCGTGGATGTGCGCGTCCGCCTCCTCGGCGAGCAACGAGAGGACGTCCATCGTCTCGGAGAAGCGGTCGGGAGCGATCCCGGCCAGACCGCCATCGTCCGTGACGCCGACGACGTAGGTCGCCTCGCCGTCGCCCGAAAGGACGCGGTGGCGCAGTTGCGCGGCGAGCGATTCCTTCCGCCCGTCCGCGAGGTGGACCTCCCGAGTCAGCCGTTCTTTGAACTCGATCGACCCGCCGTCGCGTTCCCCGCGCTCGATGGCCTGCCTGAGGACAGACCGGTCCGCGCTCATACCCGCCCGTAGGCCGCATCGGCGTTTAAGCGTTTTCGTGCCGTGGGTATCCATATCACAATACTGCTCCCGAGCGTGCCAAAAGCACACGAAATCCACTCCGGAACGGACGGAACTCGGCGGACGTCTCCCCCAGCCACACCCCTCACACGGCCTCGAGGAGGGCTGCGTAGGCGTCGGCGTACGCCGCCGCGATCCGGCCCGGCGACGACCGTGTGTCGCCCGGAAGCGCCGGCAGATCGACGGTCGCGAGCGGTTCGACCATCGACGTGACGGCGTCGGTGTGTTCCTCGAGCGCGCCCTCGCGTGCGCTGCCCGCGGCGACCGTGCACGCGCGGCGGTAGCGACCGCCGTCGTAGATGCGGACCCGAGTCGGTGCGACGACGGCCACGGCGTCGATCGTCGGGGCGTCGCCGGCATCAGTTCCGGCCTCGAACGGGAGCGCGATGTCGCCGTACGACTCGACCACGACCGGGCCGGGATCGGCGGCGACGGCGGCAGCGAACCGCTCGAAAACCGGCAGGTACGACGACGCCATCACCTCGTTGAACCCCGAAACGTCGTGGACGCGGGGTGCCTCCGAAAGCGGGAGCCGATCGGCGACCGTGGGCGGAAGCAGCCCCGCCTCCTCGGCAGCGCCGTTCACGACGAGGGTCGGTTCGCCGTTCCCCGCGCCATCGAGTCGGTCACAGAGGAAGGTCCGGTCGGCCTCGCCGAGCAGTCCGGTCCGGCCCGGTGTGGGACGCCACAGGCGATGAAGCGGGTTGATGGACTCCGGGGCTACCGGCGTCGATCCCGTCGAGTCGGATCGGTTCGCGAGCCCGCGATCGCTTGCGGCCGCGAGTCGGCGCGCGTCCGTCCCGTAGAGTCGGCGATCCGCGACCGCCGCCCGGAAGTCGTCGTGGTCGTACCAGAAGTCGTGGCCGGCCCGGGGTTTCACGCCGACCGGATCGGCACCGTCCGCCGAGAGGGTCGCAAGGAGCCCCACCGAGAACGTCGTCTTTCCGGCGTCGACCCGTGAATCACCGGCCACGAGCAGCGTCGGCGATTCGGTCCCGGTCACCGTTCGTCGTCGGTCGACGTCGCGGTCGAATCCCCGGCGCTTTCCGACTCCGCGGCGTCGTCCCCGTCGATCGCCGCCTCGGCGAGCCCGTAGTACCCGGGACCGTCGTCCGCAAGCGGCTCCGCGATCACGAGGTCATCGGCGTTGTTCATCACCCACGGGATCGCCCAGTCGATCAGGACGGTCTCGGTCCCCTCATCGAGCGGTTCGTCCGGATCGACGCCCTGGAGAAGCCGGGCGATTTCCGGAATCGTGTACATCAGGTCGGGTTCGAGCAGTTCCGCGGCCGTGTAGAACTCACACGGGTAGGTCGCTTCGAAGTCGTCTTTCGGCGTCGGCATAGCCGTTCTCGGTCGCCCGTCCCCTAAACGACACGGGTTCACCGACAGTGACAGCGTCGGGACTCGGAGGGGAGGTCACGGCCGCAAAAAATCGGGACGGAGTCGATCGACGGGACGGTCGTCTCGCGGACGCGACGTTACTCGAAGTCGGACACGACGTTCTCGTAGTTGTCCGCGACCTCGCCCCAGTCGACGACCTCGAAGAACGCGTCGATGAACTCGCCGCGTGCCGGGCCGTAATCGTGGTAGTAGGAGTGCTCCCAGACGTCGAGCGCCAGGATCGGATGGGCACCCCACAGCGCGCCCTGGTCGTGCTTGTCGACCTTCAGGTTGCGCAGCTGCTTGGAGACCGGATCGTACACGAGCAGGGCCCAGCCGCCGGCGGCGCCGGCAGCGGCCTCGAACTCGCCCTTCCAGGCCTCATAGGACCCGAAGTCCTCGGCGATCCGATCGGCGAGATCGCCGTCCGGTTCGCCGCCGCCGTTCGGGGACATGTTGTTCCAGAACAGCGTGTGGAGATAGTGACCGCTGCCGTTGTGGGTCACGTTCCCGAGCGCCGACGCCGTGCTGCCGTAATCCCCGCTCTCACGGTTCTCGGCGAGCGTCTCCTCGGCGGCGTTGAGCCCGTTTACGTACCCCTGATGGTGCGTGTCGTGATGCCACGTGAGCACCTGTTCGGAGATGTGCGGTTCGAGCGCGTCGTAGTCGTACGGAAGTGGATCGAGTTCGTGTTCGCTCATACTTTCACCCAGTCGATCGATCGGTCGCTGTCCTGTTAAAGATTGAGGAGACGTACGCTACCACGGCACAAATGACGAAACAGGATCGACGGTCGACAGCATACGGTCGACGACCGCACATCCCCGCACGATACTCGCGCGGCGCGACACGGCGCCGCGCTCGATACGGTGGGACTGGGATTTGAACCCAGGAAGCCGTGAGGCTACCGGTTTTCAAGACCGGCGCAATGGGCCACTCTGCCATCCCACCATCGGGTACCCGATCGGGGTATCCGGCTGCACTCGGGGATTGTGAGGGGGGCGACTAATGGATGTCGGTTGTGGTCGTCGATCGGCGGCATCGATCACGCCGATCGTATCGGTGGCGGCATCAACCACGTCGGCGTCGACGAACCCGCGCATACCGGAGCCACGGAGGGCGCGCGGTCTCAGTCCCGAACCAGGGTGAGATCGCCGGTCGCGTCGTCCTCGTGGACGGCGAGCCCGTGTTCGTGGACGAACGTCGCCGTGTGCTCGGGAACGATCCGCTCGGCCGCAAAGCGGGCCCGCAACAGGGGCACGACGTCGAGGAGATCGCGGCCGGTCTCGATCGTGGGCAGTGCCTGGATGAAATCGACGTCGCCGCCGGCGTCACGCGTGCGCTCGGCGAGCGTCTGGACGCTCGGTGGCGTGAACGCGTCCGCGAAGTCGATCGGCTCGGTGAACCCCGCGTAGTGGCACCGCCCGGCGGTCGACGGGCCGAGAACGGCGGTGGCGGTGCGAAGTTTCATCGCCGCCGCATCGATGGCCGACCGGGTGAGGAACGGCGTCGACGGCGTGACGATCGCGACGGAACCGGCATCCTCCTCGCGGAGCAAGTGGGTCGCCGTGTTGCCGGCGCGGGCGCTGAACGTCGATCCGACCTGTGGTTCGAATCGGACGTCGCCGGCGTCTTCCAGGGTGTCAGTCACGACCGCGCGCAGCTCCGCTTCCGGATCGGTCCCGGTTCGTGCGTCCGCGGGGAGCTGCTCCGTCGTGGGATGATTCACGAGGAGATCCCCGCCGGACCGATCAACGGACCGGATCAGGTCACGAAACACGGCTTCATACAGCGCCGTCGCCTCCGTCGTCGAGAGCGGACTGGTCCCCGGCAGGGACGGATAGCCACACCCTTCGCGCGGCGGGTCGGCGAGCACCGCGATAACGGTCATATCGTATCTGGTTGCCTCGGCGCCTTCAACCCCCGGTTTTTAAGCGCCGCGCGGATGATGCCGCACGTATGTCCGCACTCCGTCCGCTAGCCGCGATCGCGGCCGTCGCCGTCGTCCTCGTCTGTGTCACCGCCGTCCTCGGCCTGCCGGCCGCACTTGGGTCGCCGGCCGCCGTCGCCACCGCCGCGATCTGTCTGGCCATCGTCGCCGCGATCGTCGCGCTCGGCGGGCGCGAGGCCGGTCCGCGAACCGTCTACTGGTGAGATGTCGGTGACGATCCACCGCGAGGACTCACCGGGACGGGCTCACCGACTTCGCCGTCCCTTCGTCTGCCGATAATCACGCGCGAGGACGTTCTCGCGAACGTGGTCGATGAAGGCCCGTTCCGCCTCGTCGCTCATCGTTTCCGGATCCCGCAACGGGACGAGCTCGAACCCTCGGCCCCGGATCGTCGTCGCGTGTTCGGCGGCGACGTCGAACGAATCCGGCGACCGCGTGGTGTACTCGAACGCGAGCGCCTCCAGCGCACGCTGGCCGACCGGGACGATGATCTGGGGATTGATCATCCGGATCTCCGCATCGAGGTAGGGCTCGCAGCTGGCGACCTCCTCGTCGGTGGCGGACCGATCGGGATGACGACACCGGGTGAGAGCGGTGAAAAAGGCGTTCTGGACGTCCATCTCGACCGTCTCGGGAGCCGATCGAACGAAGCCAAGCTCCCGGAAGATCGATCTGACCCGCCGCCCACCCTCGTCATCGCCGAACGGGATGCCGGTCTCGTCGGCGCCGGCACTCGGCTCCCCGCCGACCACGAGAAACTCGCCGCCGACGTCGCCGTAGCCGTGGACCACGGTCGACCGCTCGGCACACAGCGCCGAGCAGTTCGCACAGTCCGTGTCCATCCCGAAGGGATTCTCGAAGTCGGTTTGGGCTGCGTCCACGGTGAGCCGTTGGCGGGCGACCGGCAAAAGCCCCGGTGGTTACGACCTCACCCGATTGTCGGCCCCCAATTGTGTGTTACCACCCCACAAGATTTATGGTAAAAACCACGACACACCAACACGATATGCCCGACTGTCAAAACTGCGGCACCTTCGTGACGCCGGCGTACGCACGCGTTTTTACCCCCGACGGGATCGACGACCCCCGCGTCTGTCCGAGCTGTGAGGACACCGTTCGCGACGGTGCGGAGGTGAGAAGCGCCCGGTCAACGCGGAACACCGGTTGAAGCGGACCGGAAGACGATGAGACGGCGAGACGGCGTCGACCGGCTGCCACCAACATCACCGTCGATCGATGGACCGATCCATAGACCGAACGATGGACCGATCGACGGACCGATCGACGAACTGGACGGTGAACGAGACAGTGAACGGGACAGCGAACGGGACGGCGAATCAGCAGCCGAAGCCGACGGGATTAGGCGAGTCGGTATTCCTCGCCCTGCTGTTGGATGAACTCCTCGTTGCGCAGGGTCTTGAGGATGCCGTAGAGCGAGATCTTCTTCATTCCGAGCGACTCGGCCATCTCGGACACCGTGGCGCGTCGATTGGTCGTGAGATACAGATACACGAGCTTCGCTCGCGGCGATTGCAACTCCGTCGGGAGCGACATCGCGGTTCCCGATCCGGCGTCGGTTTCGATCATTACCAGGATCAATTCCTTCGACGATAATAAATCCCCCATTCAACGATCGTCGAAAACTCCGGTACGGGGAGAGAAACGTCCCAAAACGGCGGTCTTACGCGGAATCGATCGATCCGAACCGTACCGACTGGACGGATAGCGCGTCGATCGACGGGTCAGCCTTCGACCGACGTCGTATGTGTCGTGTGAGGGCCCCACACGGTGCCTCGCGGGCAATCGACCGTCCGAGGTGCGGCCGGTCTCAGTACGACCGGACCTTCGGCTCGTAGCGTTTGTTCTCCCCTTCGAGGATGACCGGACGGTACCAGAGGTCCGGATCGCCGCCGTTCCAGGAGATGAGCGTGTGCTTCAGCCAGTTCTCGTCGTCGCGGATCTGGTTCTCCTTGCGCCAGTGGGCGCCGCGGAACTCGTTGCGCGCGAGCGCGCCCATCGTCAGCGCCTCGGCGATGTCGAGGATGTTCTGCGTCTCCAGGGTGTGAAGCAGGTCGGTGTTGAAGGTTCGGGAGGGGTCCGAGACGCCGACGTCGGCGTAGCGGTCGCGTGCCTCCCGGAGGTCCGAAAGCGCCTCCATCAGGCCCTCTTCCTCGCGGAAGACGTTCACGTTCGCCGTCATCGTCTCCTGAACCGTCGACCGTATCTCCGCGTGGTTGACGCCGTCGGTCGCAAGCAGCTCCTCGACGCGATCGATCTCCCGGTCGACGGCGACGTCGAGAACGGCGTCCGGGTCGGCGACCGCCTCGCCGCCGTCCGCCGCCGCGTCGGCGGTCGGTCCGGCGTCGTCGCCCGCACGCGTGCCGAGCGTCACCGGCGACTCGAAGTCGGCGTCCTCGTAATCGCCGCGCTTGCCCGTCTCGATCTCGGGGTCGTCGAACTCCTCACCCGCCGCATGGCGTCCGGCGAGTTTCCCGAAGACGATGAGTTCCGGCAGCGCGTTCCCGCCGAGGCGGTTCGCGCCGTGGACCGAGGCGCACGCACACTCACCGACCGCGTAGAGCCCGTCGACGCAGGTCCGGCCGTACTCGTTCGTCTCGATGCCGCCCATCGCGTAGTGCTGGCCGGGCTTGACCGGCATCGGCTCATCGAGGCCGTCGACGCCCTCGAAGTCCTCCGCGAGGTGGAGGATGTTCTCGAGGCGGTCGAGGATCCGGTCCTCCCCGAGGTGACGCATGTCGAGGTGGACGTACTCGTCCTCGATGCCGCGCCCCTCGTTGACCTCGGTCAGTTCGGCGCGGGCGACGACGTCGCGGCTCGCCAGCTCGCCGTCGTTGTTGGCGTAGCCGTGTTCGAACATGAATCGCTCGCCCTCGTCGTTGTAGAGGATCCCGCCCTCGCCGCGAACACCCTCGGAGATGAGCACGCCAGTCGAGGGGAGCGTCGTCGGGTGGAACTGGATGAACTCCATGTCCTCCATCGGGACCCCGGCGCGGTAGGCCATCGCGACGCCGTCGCCGGTGTTGGCGACCGCGTTCGTCGTGTGATCGAAGACCTGCCCCATCCCGCCGGTCGCGAGGATGACGCCGTCACGGGCACGGAATCCGGCGATCTCGCCGGAGCGGATCTCGTAGCCGACGACGCCGTGGCAGGACCGCTCGGTCGGGTCCTCCTCGTCGGTGACCGCGAGGTTCATCACGTGCCACTCGTCGTAGACCTCGATGCCGCGTTTGACCACCTGCTCGTACATCGTGTGCAGCAGCTGGTGGCCGGTCTCCGCGCCGGCGTAGGTGGTCCGCGGGAACGAGAGCCCGCCGAACGGTCGCTGGGAGACGGTGCCGTCCTCCTCGCGGGAGAAGGCCATTCCCCAGTGTTCGAGCTGGATCGTCTCCTTGGGACTCTCCCGGCAGAGCGCCTCGATCGCCGGCGCGTCGCCGAGGTAGTCCGAGCCCTTCATCGTGTCGTAGGCGTGGTCCTCCCAGGAGTCGCCGTCGCGGATCGCGGCGTTGATGCCGCCCTCGGCGGCGCCGGTGTGCGACCGGACCGGGTGGAGTTTCGAGACGATCGCCACGTCGGCGCCGGCCTCCTGGGCCGCGATGGCCGCTCTGAGCCCGGCACCGCCCGCGCCGACCACGATCACGTCGTGTTCGTAGGTTGTGTTGGATGCCATTGTGTTGTGCTGTGTTCGAAGCCGGGTGCTCACCAAAACTTCAGGTTGTTCTTGACCGCTTCCCGTTTCAGTTCCTGGATGTGTTCGGTGAGCGGAATGTCCTTCGGACAGACCTCGGTACAGGAGAACTGGGTCTGACACCGCCAGACGCCGTGCTCCTGCTCGATGATCTCGAGTCGTTCCTGCTTGCGCGCCTCGCCCTCCCGATCGTCCATCGCGAAGCGATAGGCCTTGTTGAGCGCCGCGGGGCCGAGATACTGGTTGTCGCCGGCAGCGATGTTACACGAGGACATACAGGCGCCACACCAGATGCATCGCGTGGACATCTTCACCTTCTCGCGGTTCTCCCGAGACTGACGCTGCTCCGCCAGTTCGTCCTCGGGCAGCTCGTCGGCGTCGAAGAACGGCTCGACGGCGTCCATCTGGTCGTAGAAGTGCTCCATATCCACGACGAGGTCCTTCCGGACGTCGGCGTGGGGCAGCGGTTCGACCCGGACCGGCTCCGACAGCTCGGACAACTGGGTCTTACACGCCAGTCGCTGTTGACCGTTCACGAACATCGCGTCGGAGCCGCAGACGGCCTGCCGGCAGGAGTGTCGGAAGGTCAGCGAGGAGTCGTAGGTGTCGCGCGCGTAGATGAGCGCGTCAAGCACCGTCATTCCCTTCTCGAAGGGAACGTGGAACTCGTCGAACCGGGGTTCCTGTTTCCCCTCGACCTCGGGATCGAACCGGAACACCTTCAGCTCGCGCGTGTTCTCGCCGGCCGCCGCGTTCTCGGCTGCCTCGGCCTCGCGCTCGCGCTCGGCGGCGCGTTCCGCCTTCTTCTCGCGTCGGAGGTCGCCCTTCGAGGGCTCCTCTGCGGCATCCGGTTCGGTCTCTACGTCCGTCTCGTCGGTCTGTTGTGGGACTTGCGTGCTCATGGTCAGTACCTCACAGCGGGACTCCGCCGGCCCAGGCGTTCGCCGTCCGGACGCCCTGCACGATCAGGACGACGCTGGCGACGATCAGCGTGGTCTTGACGACCCGTTTCTTCCGACCGGTCAGTCCCTGGTTGATCAATGCGTTGTAGACCCCGTTCACGCCGTGGAACGTGGCGGTCACGAGAAAGAGGATCATCAGCGAGTAGTAACTCAACGTCTCCATCCGCGCGGCGCTCACGATGAAGGACACCTCGTCGGCGTGGTTGACGAAGTGGAGAAGGAAGAAGTGGAACGCCAACACGACGATGAGGAAGGCGGCCGTGATCCGCTGGAGCAGCCACATCGTTCCGCCGGGGGTGAACGAGGAGTAGCGTTCAGCCATCTCAGAACGCCCCCGCGAGGAACGTCGGCACCGACGCGACCGTGATGAGGCCCGTCAGGATCAACGACGCATAGAAGCTCTTGTCCTGCGATTCCAATCCGACACCGAGATCGATGAACAGCAGCCGGGTTCCGTTGAGGATGTGGAACACGGCCACTGCGAGGAGCCCGACCTCGAGGATCCGAACGAGAAGCAGCTCTTCGAGGGTGACGATCGTCTGCGTGTAGACGTCGTCACCCGCCTGCAGAACCGCCGTCTCCTGGCCGGAGGCCGGGATCGCGGTGCTCAACACGGCAATGTGGGTGAACAGATACCCCACAAGCACCCAGCCGGTGAACTTGTGGAAGATCCAGGCCCACATCCCCGCGCGGAACTCCCGCCATCGGCCGAAGTCCTCGATGAGGCCCCGATTGTGCGACTGACTCATACCGTTCGTGGGTGAGACCCCAGTAGGTAAAGTAGTTACTAACGCGCCGGCACGTCGGTGGAACCGCTACCGCTCGTGGACCCAGAACTGCTCGCTCTCGGTGGTCTCCTTTTTGAAGATCGGGACCTCCTCCTTCAGCCGGTCGATGCCGTCGGCGACGGTCCGGAACGCCTCCTCGCGGTGGCCGGCGAGGACGACGACGAACACGATGTCCTCGCCGTCCGGGATCACTCCGGTTCGGTGGTGCATCAGGACCCGGAACACCCCGTCACGCTCCTCGAGTTCGTCGGCGATCGTGTCCATCCGATCGGCGGCGACGCCCTCGTACGCCTCGAAGGCCAGCTGCTGTGTGCGGTCGTCATCCGGCGCGTCCTTGGCCCGAACGCGTCCCGTGAACGACGCGATCGCCCCCGATCGGTCCGCCGCCGGATCGGCCTTCGCGCGATCGATCAGTTCTTCGAGCGTGATCCAGGGCTCGGCGGACTCGAGCGCGCCGAGCAGCTCCCCGACGTCGAGCGCATCCGAGGACGAGGCGGTCGCGATCACGTCTCCGGGGACGGTCGTCGGATCGCGATCAGCGTCAGCATCACCGGCATCACCGGCATCACCGAGAAGTACAGTGGGCACGCGGAGGCGCGTCTCACCGGTGAGAATCGCGTAGTCATATGCGGGCGCGAACCGGTCGAGAAGGGTCGTGAGGTCGGCCCCCTCGCCGGCCGCGGCCCAGTCGCCGTCGGCGGTGAACCGAACCGTGACAGCTGCGTTCGAGTCATCTCCGTCTGAATCGTCACCGGCGGACCCGTCTCCATCCGAGTCATCCTCGCGCCCCGGATCGACGTCGTCGACGCTGTCGATCCGAACGACGCGACCGTCGAGTCGGTCGGTTAGACGCGTCGCCAGCGAGCCGGCGTCGGGGCCGAGAACGGCGATCGGTTGCATATCCGAACCGGAGCGATACAGCGGCTTAGGGCTTTCCCGTATCGGCGACCGAACGGGATGTCTTCGAGTCAACCGTGTGTCGGTCCACCATACCGTTCGACGGAGCGGAGCCACAGGTTTAAGTACCGAAACGGACCCATATCCCGGCTATGAACCGGCTAGGTCGACGCGTAATGGAACGAGCGGGGACGGTGCTCGCGATCCTCGGGCTGCTCGTCGTTGGCTTTCTCACGAGCCTCGACGTGTGGACCGTGGTGATCGCACCGCTGTTTCTCCGCATCCAGTTCCTCCAGGGTGCCCTCTCGGTCGGCACGTTCAGCGTCGTGGTCGCCGTCACCGGGGGCCTATTGGGATACGACGTCTGGCGTGACGACGAGACCGAACGCGTCCGGGAGGGCCCGCTCGTCCAGGCGATCGTCCCGGCCTACCGCGACGCCGACGTCCTGGACGCGAGCGTGACGAGCCTGCTGGTAAACGACTACGACCCGCTCCGGGTCGTGATCGTCGTCGAGCCGGACGACGAGCGAACCCACGATCGTGCCGCGGAGCTGGCGGCGACCTACGACCCCGTCGAGGTCCTGGTCAATGACGATCCCGGGTCGAAGGCGACCGCGATCAACAACGCCGTGGCGTGGAGCCCGGCCGACCACTTCGTCATCTTCGACGCGGACGAACGCGCCGAACCGACGTTCGTCTCGACGGCGATGGGGGAACTGCTCGGTGAGACGGACGTCTTCCAGGGACGCCGCGTGCCGCGTCCCACGGGACCGGTCGAGACGCTTGCCTACAGCGAGCGCGTGGTCGTCCAGGCCGGCTACCGGGTCGGCGATTTCGTCGGCTTCACGCAGTGTCAAAGCTCGGCGACGGGCGTCACCCGCGAGGCGCTTGCGGCGGTCGGGGGCTATGCGGACGTCCTGACCGAGGACCTCTACTTCTCCCACCAGTGTTACAAGGCGGACCTGACGGTGACCCAGAACCGGCGCTGTACCAGCTCGATGGAGGCACCCCACACGCTCGCCGACCTCTGGGGACAGCGAAAGCGATGGCGGATCGGCCACGTACAGGTGTCACACCTCCGCATTCGGGAGGCGTTGCGCGGACGGCCGGGGGGCGGCGACCTGATCACCGTCGGCCGCGCGGTCGGCTCCGTGCTCGCCGGCGGCGCCCTCCTCGTTCTGGCCGCCCACGTCCTGTTCCTGTTGGTCCTCGACGCCAGCGCGGTCGTCGTGCCGGTCGCGGCCATCATCGCGACGATCGGCGGCGTCTGGCTCCGTGACCTCCTCGATGGCCGGGTCGGGCCGCCGTCCTGGACGATCGCACTCGCGCCGCTCGTCTACCTCGGACACGGGGTGCTCACGGTCAAATGCGCCCTCGAGTACCTCCTCACCTGGGAGGGCGAGTGGTACCAGGTGACGAAAACCGGGACGTGACTGGTCGTGTGCGGATGACCTCGGTTGCGTGACCGACCACACGGACGGATGACCTCGGGAACGGACCGGCAGTGGACGGCGGGATTTATGGCTCCGGTGGTCCTCCGGGCGGACGAACCGTGTCCCGAGACGAGACGCCGGTGGGTGCCGGATGGATCGACCGGTCGGCCGCGGCGAAGACGATCGCGGGATTCACGCTCGCGCTGCTTCTCGTGTACCTGCTCGGCGTGGTGGTCGGTTGGGACCGGACGATCGATCGCCTCCGAGCGGCCGAGACGCGATGGATACTGGCGGGGGCGGCGTCGTCGCTCATCGGACTGGTCGTCTGGGGGAAGACCTGGCACGTCGTGTTGGGAACGATCGGGATCGACGTCCCGTATCGGCGCCTGGTCGTGACGTTCCTGTCGGCGACGTTCGCGAACTACGTGACGCCGATGGGACAGGCCGGCGGCGAGCCGTTCATCGCGTACGTGCTCGCCCGTGATACCGAGGCGACCTACGAACAGAGCCTCGC
This sequence comes from Halopenitus sp. POP-27, assembly GCF_029889855.1. Taxonomy (NCBI): domain Archaea; kingdom Methanobacteriati; phylum Methanobacteriota; class Halobacteria; order Halobacteriales; family Haloferacaceae; genus Halopenitus; species Halopenitus sp. POP-27. The sequence goes on from NZ_JARANU010000010.1 coordinate 89,905, forward strand.
CAGCGTCGTGACGAGCGACCTGATCCGTGCGCTTCCCTTCTTCACGGTCGGCGGCGTCGGGTTGGGCTATCTGCTGGTGACGACCGCAACCCTCCCCGACGCCGTCCGGTCGATGGCGGCGGTGTTGATGGTGCTCGCGGTCGGGGTGCCGTTTCTGGCGGCGACAATCTGGCGGTTTCGTGACCGAGCACAAGCCGCCGTGGTCCGCCTCGCCTCTCCGATCACCCGTCGGACGAACCGCGTCTCGATCGAGGCGGTGCAAGCCCGTCTGGGTCGGCTCGTGGTGGCGACCGAACGCATCGCCAGATCGCCGCGTGCGCTCGTGGTCGCCGTCGGCTACGCCTACGTGGGATGGGTCCTGTTCGCGCTACCGCTGTACTTCGCCGCCCTCGCGGTCGGAACGCCGCTATCGCTCCTGCTCGTTTGTTTCCTGGTTCCGGTGACCGTCATCGCCGGGTCGACGCCGCTTCCCGGCGGACTCGCCGCGATCGAAGGAACGCTCGTCGCGCTGGTGACGGCGCTGACCGCGCTCTCGACGACCGACGCGCTCGCCGTGACGACGCTCTACCGGCTCGTCAGCTACTGGCTCGTCGTCGCCGTCGGCGGGGTGGCGACGCTGTGGGTGATCCGACGGAACTGACTACGGGTGGATCGACGAGACTCCGCCACGCGGGCTCGTTCCGGCTTGATAATCCTTAAGAGCGCCACAGGGTTACCCGGAGTCAATGAATGTCGTCATCTCCATCGGTGGGAGCGTCCTCGCGCCGGATCTCGATCCGGGCCGCGTGGCGGCCCACGCGGCGGCGATCGAGGAACTGTCGGAGGCCGGATGTACCGTCGGCGTCGTCGTCGGTGGCGGTGGCGTCGCACGGGAGTACATCGGCGCGGCCCGCGAGTTGGGCGCCAATGAGGTCCAGCTCGACCAGCTCGGGATCGGCGTCACGCGGCTCAACGCGCGGCTGTTGATCGCGGCGCTTGGCGAGCGGGCGACGCTCTCGCCGGCGACGGACTACGACGAGGCGGTCAGCGCCCTGCGCCGCGACGAGGTCGCGGTGATGGGCGGCGTGATGCCGGGGCAGACGACCGACGCCGTCGCCGCGGAGTTCGCCGAGGCGGTCGATGCCGACCTGCTCGTGTACGCAACCAGCGCCAACGGCGTCTACGACGCCGACCCGAACGCCGACCCCGATGCGGAGCAGTTCGGCCGGCTGTCGCCGACCGAACTCGTCGACATCGTGGTGCCGATGAGCCGTGATGCCGGCGCCTCAGCGCCGGTCGACCTGCTTGCCGCGAAGCTCATCGATCGCGCGGATCTCCGGTCGATCGTTCTCGACGGAACCGACCCGTCGGTCCTCGTCGACGCGGTACTCGAGGGAGACCACGGCGGAACGGACATCGTTCCGGCGGCGTGCACGGAGCCGACGCAGTGGGGGGAGTGACCGATGGCCGACCCCGACATGGCAAGCGATGACGGGACCGATCCCGACGCGACATCCGGTGAGCAGGCCGACCCCGACGAGGGAACCGACGCCGAAGACGGTCCAAGCGGCGAGACGCGCCACGCCTTCTGGGCCGACACGGTCGCCGACGAGATCCTCGAACGGGACCCGACGGAACCGATCGTGATCAAGGGCGGCGTCTCGCCGTCGGGGGTCGCCCACCTCGGCAACTTCAACGAGATCATGCGCGGCTACTTCGTCGCCGAGGTCCTCCGTGACCGCGGCTACGAGGTCCGCCAAGTGTTCACCTCCGACGACCGCGATCCGCTCCGAAAGGTTCCGCGAAAGCTCGCGAACGCCGACGGAGAGATCGTCGGGCTGGGTGAGGTCGACGCCGGCGCGCTCGGACGAAACCTCGGCAAGCCCTACACGGACATTCCGGATCCCTTCGGCGAGGCCGACTCGTACGCGGCCCACTTCGCGACCCTCCTCGCGGCCGACGCCGATCGGCTCGGCGTGCCGGTCGAGATGGTCTCGAACACGGAGCTGTACGCCGACGGCACCTTCGACCCGGTCGTCCGGACGGTCCTCGAGAACGTCGAGACCGCCCGTGAGGTCCTCGGCGCCTACCAGGACAAGGTCGACGAGGAATACGTTCCGTTCAACCCCATCTGCGAGGAGTGCGGCAAAGTGACCGAGACCGTCACGTCGATCGACCTCGACGCGGAGACGGTCGAGTACGTCTGTACCGATATGGAGGCCGGCGACTCGACGATCGAGGGCTGTGGCCACGAGGGAACCGCGACGTTCCGGGAGGGGAAGCTCCCCTGGCGGTTCGAGTGGCCCGGCCAGTGGGACGTGCTCGGGGTCGACTTCGAGCCGTTCGGGAAGGACCACGCCGAGGGCTCCTGGCCCTCCGGCGTCGACATCGCCGAGACCGTCCTGGGGATCGACCCGCCGGTCCCGATGGTCTACGAGTGGTTCACGCTCAACGGGGCGGCGCTCTCCTCCTCGGCCGGGAACATCGTCACCGTCCCGGAGATCCTCGAGCTGCTCGAACCCGAGGTGCTTCGGTACTTCTTCGCGCTGGAGCCGAAGAAGGCCCGCGACCTGGACCTCGAACGACTCGACCAGCTCGTCGAGCGCTTCGACCGCTTCGAGCGCGCGTACTTCGGCGCGGTCGACGACGAGGACCTGACCGCCGTCGCCGACCGCGCCTACCCGTTCCTCGTCGAGGAGGTCCGCGAGGACCGCGTCCGGCTCCCGTACACCTTCGCCGCGGTGCTCGGAATGGTCGAGGACGAGGCGTTCCGCGAGCAGCTGGCCCGCGACGAGGGACACTTCGACGACGACACCCCACAGTGGGCGGTCGAGGACGCGCTCGACCGGGTCGAACGCGCCCGCCGCTGGGCCGAGCGAATGGACAACGAGTACAACTACCGGCTCCAGACGGAGCTTCCCGACGTCTCCTTCGACGACGACGTGTCGGCTGCACTCGAGGACCTCGCCGACTTCGTCGCCGAGGGCCACGCCGGCGAGGCGATCCAAGAGCGGATGTACGAGACGGCCCGCGACCACGACCTCGAGGTGGCGGCGTTCTTCGAGGCCGGCTACCGGCTCTTCTTCGACGAGACGCAGGGCCCGCGACTCGGGGAGTTCCTCGGCGAGCTGGAGCGGGAGTTCGTCGTCGATCGGCTCCGACGGGAGGCGTGAGATGTCCGAGGACCGTTCGATCGACGACGTCGCCGCCGCCGACGAGACCCCGGTCGAACCGGCGACGGCCACCGCGATCTGGTCCGCCGACGGCGCGGCCTGCGACCGCTGCGACACGGTCGTCGAACGGCGATGGCTCGCCGACGGCGACCGGGTCTGTACCGACTGCAAGGATTGGTGAACTCGGTCAGTCGCCGGATGGGCGGTCGAAGCCGGCTGCCAGCGTCGACTCCTCGACGGAGAGGACGGTCGGCCGTCCGTGGGGACAGCTGAAGGGCTGCTCGCACTCGCCGAGCCGATCGAGGAGGTTTCGCATCGCCGTTCGGTCGAGCGCGTCCCCGCGTTTGACCGACGGATGGCACGCGAGGTTGGCCAGCAGGGGATCGTACGGGTCCGCGGGCGGCTCCCCGTTCGTGAGCCGTCCGATGGCGTCGCGGAACGCGTCGGCGTCGGCGGCTCGGCCGAAGGGTGCGGGAACGGTCCGAAGCCTGACGACGTCGCCCCCGAACGGCTCCGCGTCGAACCCGAGCCGCCGGAGGGCATCCCCGTGCGCATCCAGCGCTGCTCGCTCGGCGCTCGTCAGCGAGACGGTCACCGGCGGATCAAGCGTTGCGACTGCGTCCGGCAACGGGTTAGCCTCGCCCGGCGCGTCGTCGCCGTCCTCGCGCGCGAACGCACGCCGCAGTCGCTCGTAGTTGACGCGCTCGTGGGCCGCGTGGGCATCGATCACGAGCAGCTCGTCGCCGGCGTCACACAGCAGATACAGGTCCCGATACTGACCGATCGGGTCGACGTCGGCGAACGGCGCATCGTCCGAGGCCGGCGAGAGAGCCGTCTCGAGGTCGGTCGCGACCGCGGCCCGTCGTCGGAGATCGGCACCGGTCAGCGCGTCCGCGATCGTGTCCCGCACCGCCTCGGCGACGGCGTCGCCGTGCCGCAGTCCGACCTCCCGTTTTGCCGGGTGCACGTTCGGGTCGACTGCGCCGGTCGGCAGCCGAACGTCGATCGCGGCCACCGGCTCGCGTCCGTCTGGAAGCAGCCGGTCGTATCCCGCGACGATCGCACGCTCGAGCTCGGCGTCGGCCACTGGACGACCGTTGACGGCCACGCGAACGTGATCGCGCGTAGCCCGAGTGATCGAGGGATACGCGAGAACCCCCCGGATCTCGACCGCCGCGTCATCGGTCCCGTTGAGCGCCCCGCGCTCCGTCGCGTCGAGCGCCGTCGACCGACTCGCCACGTCGCGGTCGTAGACGCCGAGAACGGCGTCGCTCCAGCCGGTCCCCGGCGTGGAGAGCGTCTCGGTATCGTCGTGATCGAGGGTGAACGCGACGTCCGGACGGGCGAGCGCGTAGTCGGCGACGAGCGCGGAGATCCGGGCGAACTCGGCGCTCGGGCCGGCGAGCGACTCGCGTCTGGCGGGACGGGTGGCGAACAGGTCCGTGACGGTCACCGTCGTGCCGCGGGCTCGTCCCGCGTCCGTGACGGTTCCGACGCCGTCGGCCGTGGCTCCCCGTTCGGCGTCATCGCCGGTTGCGTCCCCCTCGGAACCACCGCCGAGAGCCGCTCTCCCGCCCGCAACGATCTGCGTCCCGACCGGGCCGCCGTCGTTGGTGACTACCTCGAGGCGGCCGGCCGCCTCCGCGATCGCGGCCAGCGCCTCCCCGCGAAAGCCGAGCGAGGCCGCCTCGACCGGGTTCTGGCCGTCCCGGAGCTTGCTCGTCGCGTGTCGCTCGAGCGCGAGGCGAGCGTCCTCGCGGGACATCCCGTGACCGTCGTCGCGAACCCGGATGGCGTCGGTTCCGTCACCGTCGACGGCGACCGAGACGCGCGTCGCGCCCGCATCGAGCGCATTGTCGACCAGCTCCGCGACGACCCGGGCCGGCCGCGTGATCACCTCGCCGGCGGCGATCCGGTCGACGGTTCGGTCGGAAAGCCGCCGGATGCGGGACTCGGGAGCCGGAGAGTCCGCGGGATCGTCGCTCGTCGATGAATGACCGGTCATCGGTGACTCGTCGCTCATCGGTGACTCGTCGCTCATCAGTCGATCTCCCGCTGGAGGTCGTGGAGCGTGTTCAACGCCTCCATCGGCGTCATCGTGGCGATGTCGAGCGACCGGATGGCCGCCGCCAGCGCCGCGTCGGTGGGGTCGTCCCCTCCGGCGGACTCGGAACCGGCATCCGCGTCCCGATCGGCCCCAGGATCGAGTCCGGCGCCGCCGGGGGTGGTCTCGTCGGCCGCGTCGGGTGGGACATCGCTCCGGTCGTCGGCCGATGATCCCGTCTCGGACGCGAGACGCTCGCGCGCGCGATCGACGACCGCTGGCGGGACGCCGGCCAACGACGCCACCTCGATCCCGTACGAGGAGGAGGACGCGCCGCGGGCGACGCGGTGGAGGAACGTCACCTCGCCGTCCTCGCGCGTTGCGGTAAAGTGGAGGTTCCGGACGTGCTCGCGGCGATCCGCCAGTTCGGTCAGCTCGTGATAGTGGGTGGCAAACAGCGTCGTCGCGCCGATCTCGTCGACGATGAACTCGGCGGCGGCACACGCGATCGCCCGCCCGTCGGTGGTCGCGGTGCCGCGGCCGACTTCATCGAGCAGGACCAACGAGTCGGCCGTGGCGTCGTGAAGGACCTCGGTCAGCTCGCTCATCTCGCGCATGAACGTCGACTGGCCCCCGGCGATGTCGTCGGAGGCGCCGATGCGGGTGAACACGCGGTCGACGACCGGGATCCGGGCCGTCTGTGCGGGGACGAACGACCCCAGCTGTGCCAACACGACCGCGAGCGCGACCTGGCGCATGTACGTCGACTTCCCGCTCATGTTCGGCCCGGTGATCAGCGCGAGGTCGCCGCGGTCGAGGTCGACGTCGTTCGGGACGAACTCGCCCCGTCGCTCCACCACCGGGTGGCGGCCGCCCTCGATCGTGATCCCGCCACGGTCCCCGGTGCCGGCCGACGGATCAACGATCGTCGGCCGGACGTACTCCCGCTCGAGTGCCACGGTCGCCAGCGAGACGAGGGCGTCGAGTTCGGCCAGCGCGTCCGCGAGCGCCTGGAGCCGATCGGCCTCCGCGGCGACGTCGGCGCGGACGTCGGTGAACAGTTCGTACTCGAGCGCGTCCGCGCGCTCGCTTGCGCCGACGATCTCGTCCTCCCGCTCCTTCAGCTCGGGCGTGTAGAACCGCTCGCTGTTCTTCAGCGTCTGGCGCCGGTGGTAGTCGTCGGGAACGGCATCGAGGTTGGGGTCGGTGACCTCGATGTAGTAGCCGTGAACCTGGGTGTGGCCGACCGTCAACGAATCGACCCCGGTCCGTTCGCGCTCGCGGGCCTCCAGCTCGGCGATCCACTCCCGTCCCTCCCGTTCGGTCGCCCGGAGGTCGTCCAGTTCCGCGTCGAACCCCCGTTGGATCACGTCGCCGTCGGTGATCTCCTGGGGCGGGTCGGCGACGATCGCCTCCGCGATCAGGTTCCGGACGTCGGGGAGGGGATCGAGGCGGTCACGAAGGTCCCGGAGGTGATCACAGAGCGCGTTCGAGTCGTTAGTCGTCACGTTCGAGTCGTCAGCCGTCACGTCCGATTCCTCCCCCATCGACAGGGCGTCGCGAAGCTCCGGAACGACCGAGAGGGTGGCCGCGAGCGACCGGAGATCGCGGGCGTTCGCCCGTCCGCGGGAGATCCGCCCCACGAGGCGTTCGAGGTCGTAGGCACTGGCCAGCCCGTCGGCCACCGACTCCCTGGCGATCGGCTCGTCGACGAACCACTCGACAGCGTCGTGTCGCGACCGGATCCGGTCGGGATCGATCAGGGGACGCCGGAGCCAGCGTTCGAGCCGGCGGCGGCCGAGCGCGCAGCTCGTCTCGTCGATGACGTCGAAGAGCGTGTCGCCCGCGCCCGGCCCGCGGTTCTCGAACAGTTCCAGGCTACGCTGGGCGGCCGCATCGAGTCGGAGACGTCGGCGTGGGTCGTACCGGCGGATCCGGGAGACGTACTCGAGCGGTCCCTCGTCGCCCTGGGTGTACTCGGCGTACGCGAGGACCGCCCCCGCCGCGCGGACCTCCGCCTCGGTCCCGAACCGCTCCTCGGGCGCCGACAGATACGGCTCGAGGCGGTCACGAGCCGTCCGGGAGTCGAAGTGGTCGGCATCGATCGTCGTCTCCATCCACCGCGGATCGCCAGGGGGCACGGGGGCATCACCGTGGTTCGCGGAGGAATCGCCGCCGTCCCCGATGGCGTCGATCCCGGGGCCACGGACGACCTCCGCGGGATCGAGGCGATCGAGTTCCTCGGCGACGGTCTCCGGATCGCCGCTCGTGACGAGACACTCGCCGGTGGCGACGTCGACCGCCGCGAGTCCGTCGACGGCGCGCCCGTTCTCACTCCCCTCGGGCTCCCGAGTGAGCGCGGCGACGTAGTTCGTGGTCCGGTCAGTGAGCAGCTCCTCGTCGACGACCGTTCCGGGCGTGATAACCTGTGTGACCGCGCGATCGACGAGTCCGGACGCGGCCGCCGCATCCTCGATCTGGTCGGCGATCGCGACGCGATAGTCGGCCGCAAGTAGCCGCTCGAGGTAGCTCGTCGCGTTGTCGATCGGGATCCCGGCCATCGGGTACTCGCCCGTCGAGTCCTCCCGCTGTGTCAGCGTCACCTCACAGACCCGGGCGACCTCCTCGGCCGCCTCACAGAAGGCCTCATAGAAGTCGCCCACCTGAAAGAGGACCAGGGCGTCCTCGTGGGTCGCACACAGATCGGCGTACTGGGAGAGCATCGGCGTCAACTCCTCCCGGACGGCCGCGATCGAGGGCGGCAGCCCGGTGACAGTCGTGGGATCCGCCGTCGGCATACACGTGAGGCAGTGAGGCACGGAAATGAATGTTACCCACCGCACCCGGCGAGACGTTTACGGTCCGTGCTCCCCAACGGCGGGTGTGACCGATCGACCGATCGTCGTGGGGCTGACGGCGACGTTCATCGGACTCACGGCGCTGTTGGCGGTCGGCGGCGTCGTCGTGCATCCGGTGTTGCTGTTCGTCGCGATCCCCTTCGGCGCCGCGGCCTACCTCCTCTCGCTGCACGCACGGGGACGACTGGATGACCGGATCCGGTCGCGAACCGTCTCGCGCGCCGCGGCCCGACAGCGCGAGCGCGAGCGGCGAGCACGCGATCGCACGCGGCGAAACCGGACGGACGCGTTCGGCGCCGACGCTCGCGGGACGGAGCGCGGACGCCCCGGCGGGGCCGGAGCCGCCGGTCGCCACCGGGCGGGCGCCGCGGGTGGCGGCGATCGGATGGGGCTGGAGGCTGCATACCGCACGCTCGGCGTCGATCCGGACGCCGACGAGGAGACGATCAAACGTGCCTACCGCGAGCGGGCGAAATCGCTCCATCCCGACGCCGAGTCGGGCGACGAGGAGGCGTTCAAAAGGTTGACGCGCGCGTACGACCGGCTCACGGAGCGGTGATCGGGTTCACCCAGCGGTGGTTATCAAGCGATGGAGATCCCCGACCGAACCGGCGCGCAACGCTCAGTCGTCGGCGCGGGCCCGGTCGAAGGGATGTGGCGGGAGCCGGAGTTCCTCGAGTCCGGGAAGGTGTTTCACGTTGAAGACGATCCGCAGGTCGTCGGTGAGCGGCTCGCCGACACAGGAGAGCCGGATGTCGCTGTCGATCAACTCCTCGGAGAGCACGTTGTTCGCGGGGATGGACAGCTCCCCCTCGACGACGGCGACGGCGCAGTTCGCACACGCGCCGCCGCGGCAGGCGTACGGCCACGCAAAGCCGCGATTCTCGGCGGCTTCGAGCAACGACTCTCCCGGCTCGACGAGAAAGCGGCCATAGGCGGCGTGCGGAAGGTCGGCCCCGGCCGCCTTCTCGAAGAGGTCGTCGTCCCCGAGGTCCCAGCCGTGGTCCGTGAGGACCTCGTAGTCGAGATACTCGACGGTCGCGGCCGCGTCCGCGGATTCGGAACCGGGGTCGGGGCCGACGTCGTCACCCTCGCTTTCGGCACCAGCGGCAGCCGCGCCGCCCCCGCGATCGTCACCATCCCCGTCGGGATGGTCCTCGATCGTGGCGTTCCCGTCGACGATCGCCTCGTAGGCGGTTTTGACCGCCTGAAACTCCTCGGCTGAACCGCCGTGGTCCGGGTGTGCTTCGAGCACGCGACGCCGATACGCGCGTTCGATCTCCCCGTCGTCCGCATCGGCGTCGATCCCCAACACGTCGTACGGGGAGCCCATACACACGGTAACGGGATCGGAGGCAAAAGCCTTCCCAACCGACCCGTCACCGCCGACGGATGTCGCTCCCGTTCGAGATCGTGAAACGATCGTCACCACGGTTGCGCAAACATCGATCGATCGCCGGTTCGGTTGAAGGGCCAACGTCTCACCCGCCAGGAACCTGAATCGAAATCGAAAGGCGCGGTCGTTAAGTGGGTACCGTTCAGAGGAAACGTATGGCAGACGCCACCGATCTCGAGGAGCTCAAACGCGGCACGGAGCTGGTCAAACGCGGGTTCGCCCGGATGCAAAAGGGCGGGGTGATCATGGACGTCGTGACCCGTGAGCAGGCCCGGATCGCGGAGGACGCCGGCGCGGTCGCGGTGATGGCGCTCGAGGCCGTTCCGGCCGACATTCGGAAACGCGGCGGCGTCGCCCGGATGCCCGACCCGACGAACGTCACCGAGATCATCGACGAGGTCTCGATCCCGGTGATGGGCAAATCCCGGATCGGCCACCGCAAGGAGGCGGAGATCCTCGAGTCGCTCGGCGTCGACATGATCGACGAGTCCGAGGTGCTCACGCCGGCCGACGACGAGTACCACATCGACAAGCGGGCGTTCACCGCGCCGTTCGTCTGTGGCGCCCGCAACCTGCCGGAGGCGCTCCGCCGTATCAACGAGGGCGCGGCGATGATCCGGACGAAGGGCGAGGCCGGCACCGGCGACGTCAACCAGGCCGTCAAACACCAGCGAACGATGCAGCGACAGATCCGTGAGATCGCCGGCCTCGAACACGTCGAACGCGAGAAATGGGCCCGCGAACACGGCGCCCCGCGCGAGCTCGTTCACGAGACCGCCGAGGTCGGCCGGCTCCCGGTCGTCAACTTCGCCGCCGGCGGGATCGCCACGCCCGCGGACGCGGCCCTGATGATGTACTACGGCTGTGACGGGATCTTCGTCGGCTCGGGCATCTTCGGCGCGGAGAACCCCAGCGAGATGGGCACGGCGATCGTCGAGGCCGTCACCAACTGGGACGACGCCGACGAGCTCGCCGAGATCGCCCGCGGCGTCGGCAAGGGGATGCAGGGCCAGTCGACCGACTCCATCCCGGAGGAGGAGCGCCTCCAGGGTCGCGGCGTCTAGTCGGACACGCAGGACAGAGGACTCACCGGACGGACCGGGTCTTTTCACACCCCGCTTTTCAACACACCATCGACCGACGGGTCCGCCGACCCCACAGTTTCACCGGGATCGCGGCGTCAACGAGGTCACAGCATCGCCGAAGTCACAGCGTCGCCGCAGTCACACCGTCGCCGATCTCACAGCACCGTCGCGCCGCGTCCGATACGGGTCTGATACGCCCGCGATTCGACGCCGGCGTTCGCGAACGCGTCGACCATCGCGGCGGCGATGTGGCGGCGCCGTGGTTCCTCACAGACCGCAAGCACCGTCGGGCCGGCTCCGCTGACGGTGACCCCTGCGGCACCCGCCTCGAAGGCCGCCTCGCGGACGTCGTCATAGCCGGTGATGAGGCGGGCGCGTTCGGGCGTGACGACCGGGTCGTCCATACCTTCGCCGACGAGCGCCGGATCCGACCGACACATCCCGATCGTGAGCGTCGCGGCGTTCCCGACGGTCTCGACGACGTCCTCCATCGACGCGGTCTCGGGGACGACCCGGCGAGCGTCACGGGTCGAGACGGCGACGTCGGGCAGACACGCCACGAGCGGGACGCCCGTATCGACGCCGTGGGTCCCGGTCGGGGTGGTGACCGTGAACCCGCCGACGATGGCCGGCGCGACGTTGTCCGCGTGGGCGACGCCGGAGACGACCGCCTCGCCCTTGGCTGCGATCGGCACGAGTTCCTCGCGGGAGTGGCCGCGGTCGTAGAGTTCGTTGAGGCCGACGGCGGCCGCGGCGGCGCTGGCCGCCGAGGAGCCGAGCCCCGACGCCGGCCGCACGCCCTTATCGATGTGGATCTCGGCGGGCGCATCGAGGGTCTCGACGACCGCGCCGACCGTGTTCTTCTTCGGGTCCTCGGGGATGTACTGGGCGCCGACGCCGGTGACCTCGATCGAGGTCGTCTCCGCTTTCTCGACGGTCACGACGTCGGCCGGCCGGGCGAGCGCGGCACCGAACGTGTCGAACCCGCTGCCGAGGTTCGCGCTCGTGGCGGGTGCCCGTACCGTGATCATACTCGGGGGTTGCGGCGGTGGGCAAAAAAGGAGGTGGATCGATCCGCGATCGGAAGCCGACGAACCCGGAGCGTGACGGCGACGAACGGTCGGACCGTGGCCGCGATCACTCAGCCATCGTCCACAGCAGTGGACCGACGACGATGAGCACGAGACCGAAGAGGATGTAGGGCGCGGACATCGTGCTGAACGGCGCGACGGCGAAGATCAACCCGAAGACGACGAGGTTGACAGCGATGACGCGCTGACTCTTCAGCGGGAGCGCCCCCAGCGTGGTCACCGCGAACGTGAACAACAACACGTGCCCCAGGTGATAATTCAGCAGGAAGTTGTTGACCAGGGGTTGCAGCGGGATCATTCTCGTTCGATGCTGCGTCCGGTCGGCGCATTAAAGTTCCGTTTCGTCCGACCGATCGGTCCGTCTCGGGGCACGTCGGCGGCCTCACGTGATGACGCTCTGGGTCGGATGTCGTGTGCGGATCGTGGCGTCGTCGACGACTGGTCGCGAACACAAGGGGCGACGACGTCGAGCGATCGCCGGACGGTGTCTGGAGATGGTGCCTCCGTGACCGGACGGAATCGCGGACCGTCGTCTCAGAATCGTTATCGTGCGGAAGTTAGGTGGCTGGGGAGTTCCCGGCCCCTAATACGCCACGGCCAAAGACCGTGGACGTTGTAGGTGGGCCAACACGGGCTCAACCAAGTGAACTGTGCGTGCCGTCGTTGATTCAGACATCTAGAAACCCTCCGGGAGATATTCCTGTCGTCGCCGCATTCGCTGGCGTTTCGACACCTTATCGTAATGCTTCTCCAGAATCTTTTCACTCATATCACCCCGACCGCTAATAACCTCACGAGGAATCTGGGAATCACGTAATGCCGTAATTGATCCCGTTCGAATCGCGTGAGGTGACACGGACGACGGGCACCCACTCGCGTTAGCGTGAGAAGTGAACTCACAGGTGTCTGGCTCGTAAGCTACAAGATTGAGTATTTAAGCTCTGTTAGATTCCTATTGTGGTGATACTTTTCTGCGGTCGTGGTGAATACAGAGCGCTTGTCCGTCAGGAGATCCATCTGTCTTCAGTACGCGTGGAAGCCTGAAATCAATCCGTCCACTCATAATTGGGTTCATATTCGCTGTGTCGCTCGAGCAGGAACGCGATCGGACGGGAGCAGCCGAGATTATGCACCAACGGAGATCGGTTCCGTATGGTCCCGGTCGACAGAACACTTTTGCCCGTTTGCCCGAAACGTGGACGTATGAGTACCGATACGGGCGTGGAGGAGAACGGGCCGACCACGCCGACCCGTATTCGAATGGAGCTATCCGAGGACGGTGAGATGTGGATCATCACCGATGAGGATACGGGTGTGACGACGCAGGGCGAGACGCGTGAGCACGCCCTGGAGATGCTCGATGAGGCGGTCGCACTCCACGCCGAGAACGGTGAGGACGTCGACGACGAAGCTGCCCTCTTCGAGGACCTCGGTCTCGATCCCGACGAGATCGAGGCGGCTCGATCGGAGTCCGAGGAACTGCCGGAGTTTATGCAGTAACAAATGGTCACGTCCGACTTTTCCGGCCAGGACGTCGTCAAGGCCCTTACGAAGAACGAATTTCGAGTGATCGGTCGTCAGGGGAGCCACGTTCGCCTTCGGTACGATCATCCGGAAAACGACGACGACGTTCGGCTCGTGACCGTTCCGATGCACGATCGAATCAAAGGCGGAACACTTCGCGACATTGCCGAGCAGTCCGGCGCCGAGGACTTCCACGCGTGGTGTCGGTGGATCGAGAAGCACCGGTGACCTTCCACCAAGTGATTCCGCGGACGCATGATGCGCGCGTACCTCACAGGCGACCGCAGTGCCGATGATCCCGTGAGTGAGTAGTTGACCGAGGGCCCTCAGAGTTCGTGTGGGGTCGACGGTCGAGATCCCCTCGATCGAGGTGTATAGAGTATCCGTCGAGACGAGCGTTTCGTCGAGCACGTCCGCGGTCCGGAGGTGGGTCGCGTCGAAGGGATTCAGCCGGTCGTACTTCCGTTGAAGCGCTGCATCCGCAGCGACGTGGGATTCCCGCAGCGACACGAGTTCGATCCCCGCGTCACTCGTCACCGCCGATCACCCGGTTTGGTGAGCCCGGCAGTTTCGGCTAAGACCGATCGCCCGACGGCGTCGAGGGGTGGTAGTACCCTTGACCGGACAAAATTACAGACCGGGTTATCAGTTTCGTTAGAATACGGAAATTGGATGGCTGGGGAGTTCCCGGCCCCAATTTCGTCCAGCCCATATGTGGGCCGGACTGCCATGGGCCAACACGGATTTGAACCGTGGACCTCCCGGTTATCAGCCGAGCGCTCAACCTGACTGAGCTATTGGCCCAGGTGAGCGCATTTCCCGCTTGCGCGGGTAAGAGTTTAAGGGTTTCCCTTTGAAGATCGTCGCGCAGTCAGTCGGTTTTCGGCACGGTATCGATCCACGCATTCACGCGACCGTCGAGGGTCACCGTTCGTCGGGAGACCGGCGATCGTCGTCGCGGTCGTCGGCGGTATCCTCGACCGTGTAGTCGACGTCGACGACGTCGTCGGCCCCGTCCGCGGTTCCCGTTGCCGTGTCGGACCGGGTACTCGAGCCGGAACCGGACCGCGATCGGGGCCCCGACCCGGCGGCACCGCCGTCTCCGGGGCTGCCGCCATCGCCGGGCGGCGTGAATCCACCGCCGAACGCGCCGCCGGACCCGTCGAATCCCTCGCCGTCGGGGAAGCCGCCGATGTACACGTTCCCGCTCAGGAAGCCGTCCGTCCGGCGCTCGAGGTACGGGACGAGGACGAAGCGCTTCGTCACCGCCCGGATCGGGATCCGCGTCGGCGGGAACGCCAGCAGGAACCCGATCGTGTCGGTGACCAGCCCGGGAGTGAGCAGGAAGGCGCCCGCGGCGATGAGCAGCGCGCCGTCGAGCAGCTCGTCGGTCGGCGGCTCGCCGCGGGCGGCCTTTCGCTGCAGTCGGGCGAGGGTGTTGCGGCCCTCCGCACGGACCAGCAACATCCCCAACAATGCCGTGAGCACGACCAGCGCGACGGTGAGCTGCCAGCCGAGGTGGTCGGCCACGACGACGAGGAACAGCGCGTCCGCAAGCGGGATCACGAGAAGAAGCGCGATCAGATAGCGCAGGCGCATATCCCCGGGTTCAACTCGCGGACCCATAGCCCTTTTCGTCGGCGACGACCACGGGTTCCGGCGAGAGACGGCTCTGGAGACCGCGAATCGGCCCGGTACGACGGCTGGTGGATCCGGTCCGGCCCGGAACGGACCGCCACCGCTTTGTGAGGCGGCGACGACCCACGGATATGTCACGGGGGTCAGCATCCGGATCGACCGATGCCGCCGATCCGCGGGAACGAGGAACGCCGCGGGAGCAGCCGACGCGGGTGTCGCTTCCACGGTGGGCCGCCCCGCTGCCGGCCCGACTCGAGGCGATCGCGTTGCGATGGGTCTGGGTAATCGTCGCGATCAACCTGCTCGGAACGGCCTTCGGCTTCTGGTACTACCGGTTCCAGCTCCAGCAGATCGAGCCGCAGTGGTGGCTGTTCGTCCCGGACAGTCCCGGGGCGACGCTGTTCATCGCGCTCGCGCTCGCGGCGTGGGCGCTCGGGCGACCGAACGACACGCTCGCGTCGCTCGCGTTCATCGGCAACATCAAACTCGGCCTGTGGACGCCGTACGTCCTCGTGGCGTTCGCGCCGGGATTCCTCGAGTTCACCCCGATCCCGATGTATCTCTTTCTGTTCTGGAGCCACATCGCGATGGCGGTGCAGGCGTTCGTCCTCCACCGGATATCGGGGTTCCCGCTGCACGCGATCGCGATCGCCGCGACGTGGTACACGGTCGACCTGCTGTTCGATTACTTCGTCCCGCTCGGCGGGCAGGTCACGCACACGTCGGTTCCGTACGCGGGATCGACGCCGTGGTTCACGACGACCGTGCTCCAGGTCGCGGCGGCGGGCGCAGTCGTGTTGACGATCGCCCCGATCGCGTGGCTGCTGGCGACCCGAATCCGGATCGTCGCCGCCGACGGACACGTCTGGGAGTGACCCTCGCGACGACGCGGTCGATGCGTACCTACCGGTCGAGCGTCGCCTCGGTATCGATACCGTAGACGTGCTTCGGCGTCTCGACGTGGGCGATCCGGACCGCGTCATCGTACCCCTCCTCGAGCAGCCAGCGAACGCGCCGCGGGACGGTCTTCGGACCAAGGACCGCGCCCGGTTTGTCGGGGTCATCGACGAAGTCGGTCTCCATCAGGAAGGGGTCGCCGTGATCGCTCGCGCGCTCGGCGGCGCGTTCGAGCCGGTCGGGCTCGCTCATCACGCTCGGGGTCGGTCCGCGGAGCCGGCCGGCGGCGTAGTGTTTGACGACGCGCTCCGGGGCGAGCCCGCGCTCGTCGGCCCACGCGGCCAGCTCGGAGAGGTCCTCGCTGGCCTCCGTGTGCAGCTGGACCGCACAGTCGTGCTCGGCACCGAGCGTGAAGGCGTGTTTCGTGACCGCGTTCGAGGCGTCCCACACGGCGTCGGACACCTCGTAGTGTGGCCGCCCCGACTTGAGCGCGAGCGCGTCACCGCCGGCGACGTACTCGGCCGCCACCGAGAGCCCGCCCTGCATCAGCTCGCGCGCCTCGTCGGGTGAAAACCCGCGTTCGTCCACCAGTCGGCTGATCAGCCCCGGATGCACGCCGAGGACCGGCCAGGCGCCGCCATCGAGCAGCTCGTCCGCCGCGCCCGCGACGTCGATCGTCTCCTCGAAAACCGCCCGGAAGTCGGCGGGCTCGCCGGCCTCGACGCCGAGGTGCCAGGAGGGCTTGTTCACCACGAGCAGGTGTGTGCCGCCGAGGTGCCGGAAGTCCCTAACGGCGTCCATCCCGCGGCCGTGTCGCGGATCCAGGTGGAGGTGGTTGTCGAGCACGGGCGTTGGAAGGTCGGGGTCCGTCATCGGCGAGGTCTTCGGCCGGCCGCCTAAAAGTGCCCGCGATCAGCAGGACGGCGTGACCGCGATCAGAAGGAGAGTCGGACCGCTCCGGCAACCTCGTCGGCGTCCGCGTCATCCCCTTCGATCGGCGGGACCTCGACCGCGGCCTCGAGGTCGCCGAAGGCGGCGTGGAGGTGCTCGTAGGTCCGCTCGACCGCCTCGACGATCACCTTGGTGTCGCTGACCACCGGCATAAAGTTCGTGTCGCCGTTCCACCGCGGGATCACGTGCGTGTGGATGTGGTCGTCGATCGAGCCGCCGGCGGCCGACCCACCCAGGTTCATCCCGGTGTTGACGCCGTCCGGGCCGGAGGAGCCCTCCAGCGCCGCGATCGTCGCCGCCTTGAGCCGCCCGTGTTCGAGCATCACGTCGTCAGCGAGCGCGCCCCACTCGGCGACGTGATCGTACGGGATCACCATCGCGTGGCCCGGGTTGTAGGGGGCGTTGTTCAGGAGGACGAAGTTGTGCTCGCCGCGAGCGACGATCCGGGCGTCGACGTCGTCGCCGCGCTCGGGAAGGACGCAGAACGGACAGCCGTCGATCGGATCCTGATCGCGTTCGACCCACTCGATCCGCCAGGGGGCGTAGATCTGGTCCATACCGTCGATGTGGGCGGGCGGGTCTTGAAGGGTTCCGTCGATTCCCACGCCGGCCGGGCAGGGTCGGCCGCCGGTCCGGAATCGGCCGTCGATCCAGTCTCGACCGAAGCGATGGTTTTTGTCCACGCACGCCGACGTCGAGAGTAATGGATCCACGCGTACGCGACCACGCGGAGACGCTCGTCGACTGGAGCGCGCGCATCGAGACCGGCGACGACGTGATCGTCGACGTCGACGAGGGGGCACACGACCTGGCCGTCGCGGTCGTCGAGGCGCTCGGCGAGCGCGGAGCGAACGTCGAAGTGACCTACGGCTCCGGCGAAATCTCCCGGGCGTATTTAAAGGGGCGCGAGAACGGGGACGAACCGTTCGAGGCGGACCCGGACCACTCGCTCGCGCTCTTCGAGGCGGCCGACGCGTACCTCCGACTCGGCGGCGGCCGGAACACGATGGCGACCGCGGACGTCGACCCCGAGACGCGCCGGGCGCACGCCCGATCCCGGACCGGGATCCGTGAGGCGCGAATGGACACCGACTGGGTCTCGACGGTGCACCCGACCCGGAGCCTCGCCCAGCAGGCGGGGATGTCGATCGAGGCGTATCGGGAGTTCGTCTACGGCGCGGTGTTGCGCGACTGGGAGTCGCTGGCCGCGGAGATGGACCGGCTCAAGGACCGCCTCGATGCCGGCTCGGAGGTCCGGATCCGGATCGATCCCGAGGACCGCCCAACGACGGATCTGACCGTCGGGATCGAGAACCGGACCGCGGTCAACTCCGCGGCCTCCGTGCCTACGACTCCCACAACCTCCCCTCCGGCGAGGTGTTCACCGCGCCGGCGACCGTCGAGGGGACCGTCTGCTTCGACGTGCCGATGACGATCTCCGGGCGCCGCGTCCGGGACGTTCGCCTCGAGGTCGCCGACGGCGAGGTCGTCGACTTCGAGACCGCCACGAACGAGGACGCGCTCGCGTCGATCCTCGAAACCGACGCGGGCGCTCGGCAGTTCGGGGAGCTCGGGATCGGGATGAACCGCGGGATCGACCGGTTCACCGACTCGATCCTCTTCGATGAGAAGATGGCCGGCACCGTGCACCTCGCGCTCGGCCGCGCCTACGACGCCTGCCTGCCCGAGGGCGAGTCCGGCAACGACTCGGCGGTCCACGTCGATCTGATCGCCGACGTCTCGGCGGACGCGTCGATCGCGATCGACGGCGAGGTGATCCAGCGGGACGGGACCTTCCGGTGGGAGGACGGCTTCGAGGAATGACCATCGTTCGGGAGATGACCATCGTTCGGTGGATGACGATCGGACCGGTCCGATGCACCTTTGACGACCGATCGTGAAGGAAGCCCGTGTTCGGAGCCGCGATCACCGACCCGACGCTCTGGACGGTTCACCAGTCGGTGATCGGACACCAGTTGATGGTCGGGACCCAGTCGGTGATCGGACACCAGTTGATGGTCGGACTTCAGTCCGTGTCGGCGACCACGATCGCCGCCGAGACGATCGCGCTCCTCCGTGAGGTCCTGCCGCGACTGGCCCGGATCACGGTCTTCATCGCGCTCGGCGTCTTTCTCGCCAACCTCGTCGTCTCATTCGGGCTGATCCGGTACATCGCCGGCGTCGCGGGGTATCTCACCCGACCGGCCAACCTCCCGGACGAGGTCGGCACCGCGATCCTGACGACCGCGGCGTCGACGACCGCCGGCTACGCGACGCTCGCGGAGTACCGCGAGTCAGGGCTGCTCGACGACCGTGCGACGATCGTCGCCGTGATGATAAACACGTTCTTCGGGTTCGTCCAACACGTCTTCACCTACTACGTCCCCGTCCTCATCCCGATCCTCGGGTTTCACACGGGCGTCCTCTACGTCTCGATCCGCGCCGGGATCTCGCTGGCGATCACGATCGCGGGCGTGGCCATCGGCGGCGTCGTCCTCTCCTCGCGGAACGTCGATCGGTCGGCGCTCGCGGACCTCGAGACCGGCCACGGGAACGGTGGATCGGCTGATGGCGAGTCCGAGACGGACGGCACAGCGGACGACGGCGAGTCCGATGACGCCGAGGGCTCACCCGACTCCCCCCGCGACCGGGCTCGGGAAGCCGCTCGGAAGACCGCCGGCACGCTCCGGCGGATCGTCCCCAGACTGGCCGTGGTCTACACGCTCGTGATCGCGCTCATCACCCACGTCGACGTCGAGGCGCTGACCGGCGTCGCCGAGCCCCTCACCGCAGCGCTCGGGCTGCCCGGCGCGTCGGTCGCGATCGTGGCCGTCTACTCGCTCGACACCACGGCCGGGGCGGTCGCGATCGCGCCGCTCATCGGCGAGACGTTCACCCCGCGGACCGCGGTGGTGACGATGCTGCTTGGCGGGATCGTCTCCTTTGCGGTCTCGACGTTCAAGCGGTCGATCCCCTTCCAGTTCGGGATCTGGGGGCCCGAATTCGGCCTGAAGGTGATCGCCGTCAACACCGCGATGAAGCTCGTGTTCATCTCGGTCGCAATCACGGGCCTGCTGCTGGCGCCGTAAGCGGAAGGACTGGAGGCTGGGGACGGAGGCGGGG
>NZ_JARANU010000011.1:0-99494 GCF_029889855.1 Halopenitus sp. POP-27
AAGGACGGGAGGGCACAGGAGGGGAGGGGATGGGACGGGACACCAACGCTCAGCCGGACCGTCGATGCACCGGTCACGTCCGTTCCCGTCCCGCCATCCAACAACACTTATGCCGATCCTCCGGCTTCGCGGAAGTATGAGCGAGACCGACGCGCAGGCCGACGTCACGGTCGTCCTTCCGGACGGATCATCCCTTACCGTACCGGCCGGGTCGACAGTCGAGGACGTCGCCTACGAGATCGGCCCCGGGCTCGGTCGCGACACCGTCGCCGGGAAGATCGACGGCGACCTCGTGAGCAAACACGACGCCGTCCACGACGGGGCCGAGATCGAGATCGTGACCGAGGACTCCGACGCGTACCTCACGGTCCTCCGTCACTCCGCGGCCCACGTGTTTGCCCAGGCGCTGCAGCGACTCCACCCGGAGGCGAAGCTGACGATCGGCCCGCCGACAGACGACGGGTTCTACTACGACGTCACCGGCGTCGACCTCGACGAGGACGATCTCGCCGAGATCGAGACGGAGATGGAGGCGATCCTCGAGGCCGATTACGACATCGAGCGCGTCGAGCGATCCCGCGAGGAGGCGCTCGACGCCTACGCGGACAACGAGTTCAAACGCGACATCCTCGAGACCGAGGCGGCCGGCGAGGACCCGGTCAGCTTCTACGTCCAGGACGACTGGCAGGACCTCTGTCAGGGGCCACACGTCGACTCGACCGGCGAGATCGGCGCCGTCACGCTGCTCAACATCTCCTCGGCCTACTGGCGCGGCGAGGAGGACAACGAGAGCCTCACTCGCGTGTACGGGACGGCCTTCGGGTCCGAAGACGACCTCGAGGAGTTCCTCGAGATGCGCGAGGAGGCTGCCGAACGCGACCACCGGAAGATCGGCCGCGAGATGGACCTCTTCTCCATCCCGGACCACTCGCCCGGCTGTGCCCACTACCACCCGAACGGGATGCGGATCCGCCGCGAGCTCGAGGAGTACATCCGCGAGAAGAACGACGAACTCGGCTACGAGGAGGTCTGGACGCCCGAGTTGAACAAGGCCGAGCTCTGGAAGCCCACCGGCCACTACGACGCGTTCAAGGAGGCCGGCGAGATGTTCGCCTGGGAGCAGGACGACACCGAGTACGGGCTCAAGCCGATGAACTGCGCGAACCACGCGCACATCTTCGACGACGACCAGCACTCCTACCGGGACCTCCCGCTGCGCTACTCCGAGTTCGGCACCGTCTACCGCAACGAACAGTCCGGCGAGCTGTCCGGGCTCCTGCGCGTCCGCGGGCTGACCCAGGACGACGGTCACGCCTTCGTCCGCCCGGACCAGATCGAGGACGAGATCCGCCGAACGATCGGCGTCATCGAGGACATCTACGACCAGTTCGGTCTGGAGATCATCTACAAGATCGAGACGCAGGGCGACAACTCCGTCGGGAGCGACGACATCTGGGAGACCGCCACCGACGCCCTGCGGAACGCCCTGGAGTCGAAGGGGCTCGAGTACGACGTCGAGGCCGGCGAGGCCGCCTTCTACGGCCCGAAGATCGGCCTGGACGCGCGGGACGCGATCGGCCGCGAGTGGACGATCGGCACCGTGCAGGTCGACTTCAACATCCCCGAGCGGCTCGAGTTGACCTACACCGGCGAGGACAACGACGAGCACCATCCCGTGATGATCCACCGCGCCCTGCTCGGCAGCATCGAGCGGTTCATGGGCGTGACGATCGAGCACTTCAAGGGGAACTTCCCGCTGTGGCTGGCTCCCGAACAGGTCCGCGTCCTGCCTGTCTCCGACGACACGCTGGGCTACGCCCACCGCGTGAAGAACGCGCTCGACGACGCCGGACTCCGGGTCGAGGTGGAGGACCGCGACTGGACTGTCGGCCGCAAGATCCGCCAGGCGCACGACGATCGCCTGCCGTACATGGTGATCGTCGGCGGCGACGAGGAGGAATCGGACACGATCTCGGTCCGGGACCGCTTCGAGAACGAGGCCGACGACGTCGACGTCGAGACGTTCGTCGACCACCTCGTCGCCGAACGCGACGAGAAACGGGCCGAGCCGGACTTCATCGACGTCTAGGGAGCGTCCACCGGCACCGTCGACGTCCGGAGCGAAGACTCCTCGGAGACCCACCATTCGAACCGGAACACCCCGAAGCCGCCAAACCGGAACACCCCGAAGCCGCCGAACTGGGGGTAGCCTGAAGCCGCTGAACCGGAGGTAGCCTGAAGGCGCTGGGGATCGAACCCCGACATATGGGCGATCGACCGTGTGACCGCGTGTTCTGTCCGACCTGTGACGCCCCGGCGACGACGAGCGATGAGACGTGTCCCGATTGCGGGACCCCGCTGTCTGACGCGTCTGCGGGACCGTGAGGCCAACCTGACCATCGCGACACCGACGATGCGACCCGGGGCCAGCATATATATCGGCCGTCCGCCTATGGGATCGTACCCAACCGATGGACGACGCCACTGCCCAGCTGATCCACGAGATTCGCCAGGACGACGCACGCACACGCGTCGTGGAACTCCTCGAAGAGGGGCCCCGAACGCCGGCGGAGTTGCGGTCAGAGACCGGCCTGGGCCGCGAGGAACTGTCCGGGATCCTCGAGACGGCGATCGAACAGGAGCTCCTCGAACGAACGGACGACGACCGGGTGGCACTCACCGACTGGGGCGAACGGGCGGCCGAGTTCGTCCTCGTCGAGGACTGGAACCCCTCCTCGATGACCACCAAGAAGGGCCGGACCTTCGACGTGCTCGCCGACGGCGAGTGGCATTGTTCGGAGTGTGAGCTCTCGGGGTCACAGCCCGCCGCCTACATCCGCGACTTCCGCGACGAGGGGTTCGAGTTCGTGAGCACGACCGACGGCCGCGGCGAGTACGACCGCCGCTACTGCCGGACCTGTGACGACGAGACGACCCACCGGCGGATGAAGTACGCCTTCCCGAGCGCGAAGCCGATCACCCGCCAGGAGATGCCCGAGTCGTTCAAAAAGCGGGTCCGCGAGCTCTACGACGGCCGCGACGCGTTCGATCTCTCGACGCCGGGCGGCACGCCGGAGGTCGACCACCGAAAGCCACGGATCCGGTGGGACGAGCCCGAGGACTTCGACTACGAGTCGATGAGCGACGCGGCGGTCCGCGAACACTTCCAGATCCTCTCGGGAAAGCACAACCTCCTCAAGAGTCGCAAGTGCGAGCGATGCGTCGAGACCGGTGAGCGGCCGCCCTTCCTCGGGATCGAGTTCTACTACGAGGGCGGCCGGGAGTACGAGGACGACGTCGGGTGTGCGGGTTGCGGCTGGTACAATCCCCACCGATGGCGAGAGGCGGTCACCGATCGGCTCGAACGGGCTGCAGCCTGTGACGGTTCCGAGTGACCGAGCCGAGTGACCGCCCCCCGTGTGACCACCTCCCGCGGAGTCGATGACGGTATGTACGAGGCACCCGATCGACGGGTTATGGCCACGGACTTCCCGCTGCCGGACGACCTGCCGGTACCGGAGGATGACGGCGCCGCCGACCACCTCGAGGGAACCTCGCTCCCGGACGTCCCGCTGTCGGCGACGGACGGATCGACGATCGACCTTCGTGAGCGTCCGCCGCGGACGGTCGTCTACGTGTATCCGCTCACTGGACGGCCGGGCGCCGACACCATCCCCGAGGGATGGGAAGAGATCCCCGGCGCTCGTGGTTGTACGCCGGAATCCTGCGGGTTCCGCTACCACTACGCAGAGCTTCGGGACGCGGGCGCTGGAGAGGTGTACGGCCTGTCCACGCAGTCGACCGCTTACCAGCGGGAGGCGCGCGATCGCCTCGATCTCCCGTTCGAACTGCTCAGCGACGCCGACTGGGACCTCGCCGACGCGCTCGACCTCCCGCGGTTCCACATCGAAGGCGACGACTACCTGCACCGGCTCACGATGGTGGTCACGGACGGACGTATCGACGACGTCTTTTACCCGATCTTCCCACCCGACGCACACGCCGGCGAGGTGCTCGAGTGGCTTCGGGAGACCCGGAACGAGGATCGATGAGATGAAACACTTTGGAAACAAAGAGGTGCGGTTTATACGTTATCGATGACACGTTCAACGCTGTTTCGGTTTCCGTGACGTTCGTAGTGGATATCGAGGCCGTGGTGTTGGAGAGCCGTATGAAGTCACTCAGCATCATCGACGAGAAACGGTGCAGCAGCCACATCGTCTTTCTCAGGAGATTCTCGAAGCAGTATTTCAGTTATTGTGGTTATATCCGTCGAAAACGATCGACTATGGTGGCCGTGCTCCGTTTCCGGATTGGCTCCCACGTCGAGCCAGAACTGCTGATCGGTGATTCGAACCGCGCTCTCATCGACGACGACCCGATCTGAACTGGCAGCTCAGTCGGTATCGATCGACGTTCCGTACCCACTAATGAACGACCGCTTGACTGCGTTATATCCAGATATATAAGAAGTATATGTACTATTTTGAAATGATACTTCTGTAACGGAGAACTGCAACTCGAAACCCACCGTTGACGGGAATACCGCCGACGCCGAGAACGTCCAGATCAATCATCAATGGATGGATCCGGGTCGAACGGGGCTCAACGTCCCGAGCGGAGGGATCGATCACCCGCTCGTCCGATTAAACTTACAAATATATAGTTGTGATTCAACGCGAGAGACGTAGCTGCCGGTCGCTCCCTCTCAAGCTTCGGGCACACGCGTCAGTGTCAGTCGCGTTCGGCGGGCGACTCCGGGAAAACATTTTTAATAGAAATCGGAGACAAGACGGTATGGAGACCGTGGTAATCGTCGGCGGTGGCATCATCGGCACCAGCATCGCGTACCAGCTCCGAACGACCGACTTGGACGTCCGCCTGTTCGAGAAGGACATGATCGGAGCCGGAACGACGGCGAAATCTGCGTCGATGTTCACCCACCACCAGGACGAACCCGAACGGGAGACGTACGATCTTCGCGAGCGCGCCTGGCAGTGGTACGACGAGAAGAGCGGCGACGGCGAGATCGAGTTCGAGCGCATCGGGACGCTCCATCTGGCGAAAAGCGACGCCGAGTACGAGACCGTTCGGGAGATGCAAGCGTCGTTCGCCGATTTCGGCCTGGACCTGGACGTCCTCTCGCCCGACGAGATCGCCGCACACGGCCTCGCGAGCGACGACCTCCGCGGTGGCCTGTGGTTTCCCGACGACGGCGTCCTCGACTCGGGTGAGATCGTCGGCTTCTTCGCCGAGGAGGCGCGCGAGACGGGCGTCGACGTCGAAACCGGTGTCGAAGTGACCGACGTCGCCACCGACGACGGCGCGGTGACCGGCGTCGAGACGAGCGACGGCTTCCAGGCGGCCGACGTCGTCATCAACGCGGCCGGTCCCTGGGCACCGCGGGTGAACCAGTTGGTCGACGTCAGCGTTCCACTCCGACACACGCAGGGACCGATCGTCGTGCTGGAGGCCGGCCAGCCCTTCTCGCTCCCGTTCGTCTTTTTCGAGGAGGGCGTGTATCTCCGCGAGGAGGGACTTTCGCAGGCGTTCGCCGGGAGTCTCGCGACCGACTACGAGAACGCGCGGGCCGAGAACCCGACCCACACGCGGGGAATCGACGAGTCGATGTATCTCCACGTGGCCGACGTCGTCGAGACGTACCTGACGGACGTGTCGGGTTTCGACGTCATCAACGAGTGGAACGGGCTTCGCACGGTCACGCCCGACGGGCGGGCCATCGTCGACGAGACCGACGTCGAGGGGTACGTCCTCGCCTGCGGGATGAGCGGATACGGCGTCACCATCGCTCCCGCCATCGGCGAACTCGTCGCCGAGTGGCTCACCACCGACCGCAAACCCGACCTCCTGGAGTCGCTCGCGCTCGACCGGTTCCCGAACCAGTAACACGCACACCACCAAACCACTTATTAGCTCGCGGAAACGGATCGAGGTACGTATGAGTGACATTACCGAGGGTGTGTTCCCACCCATCGTGACGCCGTTCGATGATGACGGCGAGGTCGACTACGAATCGCTTGCGGACAACGTCGACCGTCTGGAGCGAAACGGCGTCTCCGGAATCACCTCCTGTGGGTCGACCGGCGAGCGGTCCACGCTCCGTCCTCAGGAACACCGCGACGTCATCGAGTTCACGGCCGAACACGCCTCGACGCCGGTCATCGCGGGGACCGGGTCGTCCTCGACGTGGGAGGCCATCGAGCTGACACAGCACGCCGCCGACGTCGGTGCGGACGCGGCGATGGTCCACGCGCCCTACTACAGCGCCCCGAGCGACGACGACATCGTCCACCACTACAGGGAGGTCGCCAATGCGGCCGAGATCCCGGTCCTGTTGTACAACTATCCCGCGGCGTTCGGGTTCAACCTGGATCCCGACGTCGTGGTCGAGCTGGCCGCCCATCCCAACGTGGTCGGCATCAAGGACTCGCTGGGGGACCTGCGACAGATTCACGAACTGATTCGCCGCACCGAGGAGACGGACTTCGACGTCATCTCTGGATGGGACTCGTTAGCCTGGCCCGCGATAAACGCCGGGGCGACCGGTCTCATCGGCATCTCCGGGAACGTCTTCCCGGGCGCGCTGGCGGAACTGGTCGCGGCGGCCAGAGACGGCGACCGCGAGGTCGCATCGGCGATCCATCGCGACGTCATCGCGCTTGAGGACGCCCTCGTCGTCAAGAACCCCCAGATAACCGTCAAGGCCGCGCTGGCGTATCTGGGCCACGCGCCCGCGAACGTCCGTGCGCCGCAGTACGAACTCGATGCCGACCAACGGAAGCAGGTCGTGGCCGCCGTCGACGCGTTCCGGAACGGATAGGCTACAGTGGCCTGCCCTGACGTACCAAACATTCATACTGCTACTCCCCGGACACAGAACGATGCACACGGAACTCCTCATCGAGGCTGTGGACACGCACACCGGCGGGGAGCCGACGCGGATCGTGACCGGCGGATTGAACACGGACCGGTTCGCCGGCGGCAGCGTCGAGGAACAGCGTGATCGCTTCCGCGAGGAAGCCGACGACGTGCGGACGCTCCTGATGAAGGAGCCACGCGGCCACGACGATATGTACGGCGCGATACTCGTCCCGCCGGCGGCCGAGAAGGCCGACCTCGGAGTCTTCTTCGTGGACAACGGCGGGTACAAGGACATGTGTGGACATGGGACGATGGGTGTGGTGACCGCACTCATCGAGACCGGCTACCTGGATCCTGACGGCCCGGTCACGCTCGAAACGCCGGCGGGACTGGTGACCGCCGACCCCGAACTGTCGACCGACGGCGGGGTGGAGCACGTGACCGTCGAGAACGTCTCCTCGTACGTCCTCGACTCGATGACGCTCTCGATGGACGTCGACGGCGACCCCGTGGACGTCCCGGTCGACGTCGTCTACGCCGGGAACGTCTTCGCGATGGTGCCGGCCTCGGCGTTCGGTATGGACGTTATCCCCGACAACACGGCGACGTTCGTCGACTACGGCGTCGAGGTTCGTGAGCGCGTGAACGAAGCCGCCGACTTCGAGGACCCGTTCTCGGGCGATCGGCTGGTCGTCGACCACACGGAGTTCTACGAACCGCGCTCGGGGGTCGATCGAAACGTCGTCGTCTTCTCCGCGGGGTCCGTCGACCGGTCGCCGTGTGGCACCGGTACCTGCGGCAAGATGGCGCTGTTGCACTCGACGGGCGAACTGGACGTGGGCGAACCGTACCGCCACGAGAGCGTCATCGGCACGCGTTTCGAGGGTCGACTTCGCGACGCACGACGGCGGGACGGCTACGCCGTGGTCGATCCCGAGATAACCGGGTCGGCCTACGTCGTCGCAAAACACACGTTCCTGCTGGACCCGGACGACCCCGTCCACAGTTTCGACGTCTCAACCTGACCGCGTGGTCCCTCCGTCCCCGACATCGGGAACGGTTGCCAGCAGTTGTCGTCGGTCTCGGGATGTGTGGTGACGATGAACCGTCCGGTGATCGTCTCGCCGGGATCGTACGTCGTCGTGCTCCGGCCCTAGGCGATCGATTCGTGGGGAAGAACGGTCGGCTCCCACCAGCCGCCGTCAGTTCGTTCGAGGAAGGGTCGGCGTCGTTCCCAGGAGCGTTGACGCCGCCGAGACAGCCGGTCAACGGCGAGGGCGAACCCGAAGCCAGCCAGTCCGTTCGTCATTCCGGCGATCTGAATAACGAGCGTCATCAGCGCGACTGTCATCCCGCCGACACCCGAGATCATTTGTCAACGTTCGTGAGTTGTTCGTACAGGACGGGAAGTGTGCCGTAGCTGATGGCGTTTCGAATCAGGATCTCGATCGTCGTGTCTTCGTCAGTTCCGTGCACCGTCTGGGTGCCGAAGCCGAACTCGATGGACGGGACCCCCTCTCCGTCTTTGGTGAGACAGGTCAGATCGTCAGTGAGCCCCGATTCTCGGGAAAAGCGGTTGGGAAACCCGTCCGTCGTTCTGAAGACACTCTTCGACAGCGAGTCTCTCGATCGGCATTGCCTCTCGATTCGGCATCGAACCCGGTCGATGCGGCCGCGATACGATCAACAGAGCCGTCATCAGTGCGAATGGCTGTGACTGTGCTCTCTATCACCCCGAGAAAACTGTCCGGAGAACGCGCGCTGGACGACTTCGGAGAGCGCCGGATGGATGTGGACCGACTCCCGAACGTCTTGTACCGTCCCCGAGCCTGCCTTCATCGCCACGACGACCTCCTGAATGAGGTCGGACGCTTCGGGGCCGATGATGTGACAGCCGAGGATCTCGCCGTCGAGGTCGATGAGGACCTTCACGAACCCGTTTGCCTTCATTGCATCACCGCGTGCGGTGTCTTCGTAGCGATACGTGTTGACTGCGTACTCTCGACCCTCCTCTTGGAGCTCTTCCTCGCGGACGCCGACGCCGGCGACTTCCGGGGAGGCGAAGACGGCGGACGGCATCGCCGTGTAGTCGACGGGCCGTAATTCGTCTCCAAACATGTTGCGTGCGACTGCCTGCGCCTCGTGGTTCGCGCTGTGTTTCAGGAGGTACTCGCCGACGATGTCGCCGAGCGCCCACACGCCGTCGGCAGTGGTTCGGAGGTAGTCGTCCGTTTCGACGAACCCCTGGTCGTCCGTTTCGACTCCCGCCGCATCGAGAGTGAGCAGATCCGTGTTCGGCCTGCGACCTGCGGCAACGAGCAGTTCATCCCCGGTTACGGTCACGGACTCTTCGTCAGTGACGCCGCCGTCGGGGCCGTATTCGTACGGATGCGCCTCGACGGTGACTGTTCCACCGGTCTCCGAAACTGCGGTGGCTGTGTGACCGGTGTGGACGGTGAATCTCTCGGCGTAGCGCTCGGTGAACGCTTTTGCGACCTCCTCATCGGCTTCCGGCAGTAGATTCGGACGCCGTCCGATGATCGTCACGTCGCTCCCGAACGTCCCGAAGAAGTGCCCGAGTTCGGCAGCGATATACCCCCCGCCAACGATGACCAGATGATCAGGGAGCGTCTCGATCTGGAGAGCCTCAGTGCTCGTGAGGTAGTTCACGCCCTCGATCCCGTCGATATTCGGGATCGACGGCCGGGTACCAGCCGCGATGAGGACCGTCTTTGCTCGAAGCTGTACTCCTTCGTCGTCGCCGTCGACGAGTTCGACCGTCCGTTCGTCCACGAACCGCCCTGTGCCCTCGAACAGCGTATGCTGGGAGGACGACCGCAGACCGCGACGAATCGACTCCGCATCTGCGGTCACCTCTTCGGTCACCTCCCTGATGATGTCGTCGAACGCAACGTCGGATACGGTTGCGTCGATGTGGAACTCGTCGGCGCGTTCGATCGTTTCGAGGACGTCGGCGTGATACAGCAGCATCTTTGAGGGAATGCAACCCCGGTTGAGACACGTCCCACCGAGTGGGCCCTGTTCGACGATGGCGACGGACTGCCCCTGACTCGCCGCGACGTTCGCGACATCGAGCCCGGATCCCGACCCGATCACTAAAAAGTCAAACTCGTCCATACGGGTACTATTCGGCCCCGTCTTATGAAATCTCAGTTACTGGGGCATCCGAGAGGTCACGCGATCGACGAGCTCCTGTCGTCCGATTCCGTGATGTGTTCTACCCCCCAATCTCGCATAGCGTAGATGACTGGTTCGAGTGATTCACCGTGATCGGTGAGCGAATACCGGACGCGGACCGGCTTCTCGCTGATGATCTCGCGGTCAACGAGCTGTTTCTCGCCGAGATCGTCCAAACTGTCGGAGAGCACTTTACTCGAGATTCCATCCACGTTCTCTTTGAGTTCGTTGAAGCCGCTTGGACCATGTTCGAGGAGTCGATGAACGATAACGGGATGCCACTTCTTGCCGATGAGTGTTGCGGTAGTCGTAACCGGACACCACTCTTCGCCAGCACACCACACCTCGAGTTCCTCGATCGCGTCGGTTTGCTCGGTGCTGTCGGACATGATCGACTATTGAGTATCTAACACTATAACAGTTACTAAGGGAAACTAGATTATGGATGGTAACCGTATTATGAAACGTGCTGTGATGGAACGTGATACACCGCGGAGATGGGTCCCTGGTGGTGATTCTCCCGTCGTCCTGGGCTGATCCGATCCCCCTACCGCGAACGTGGCCCTCCTCCGCCGTCGCCAGACGCTTCACGACGTCGTCGGTCGGTGAGTACTTCGAAGCCGTTCTCAACGGCGTCGCGGAGCCGGCGGAGCGTGTCGACGACGGCGTTCTCTTCAACGGTCACTCTCACCGTGTCCCACACAACGCTCTCAGGGTTCAGGAAGTCGATCTGTGGGTCGGTGATCAGTCCTCGGCCGGCGCCGCGTCGCCGACGGCGGTCGCCCCGTCGGCCCAGACGCCGGTCGTGAAGTCGATCGCGTCGTTCCACTTGCCAACGACCGTCGCCACCGCCAGGTCGCCCGTGACGTTGTTCATCGTGGCGATGCGACCGAGGATCGGGTCGACGCCGGCCACGAACCCGACCACGGTGAGCGGGAGGCCGACCTGGGTCAACACGACCGTGAGCATCACGATCCCGGCACCCGGAACGCCGGCGGTGCCGATGCTGATGAGCACGGCGACGATCAACACGAGGACCTGCTCGGTCAGCGCGAGCGGCTGGCCGACCACGTTGGCGGCAAAGACGACCGTGATCGACTGGCGGATCGCCGCGCCGTCCATGTTCGCGGTCGCGCCCACCGGCAGCGCGAACGAGTAGACGCGCTCGTCGATCCGGAGGTCCTCCTCGGCGTTCGTCATCGTCACCGGGAGCGTCCCGCTCGAGGACCGGGTTGCGAAGGCGGTCACCATCGCGTCCTTGGCGCCCCGCAGGAAGGCGACCGGCGAGACGTCCGAGACGACCGTCATCAACAGCCCGAGGTAGGTGACCACGATGTGGATGAGGACCGCGAGCCCGACCGCGAGCACGAGTTCGCCCAGCGAGGAGAAGACGCCGACGCCCTCGGTGCCGATCCCGGCCGCCATCAGCGCGAAGACGCCGATGACGCCGTACTCGAGCACGCCGCGAACGACGACGAACATCGCCTCCGCACCGACCTCGAACGCCTCGAACAGCGAATCGACGCTCTCGGCGTACTCGGGTTTGTTCGCGCGAACGTACGTCAACGCGATCCCGAAGACGATGGCGAAGAAGACCGTGCCGAGCAGGTTCCCCTCGGCCATCGCCGTCACGGGGTTGTTCGGTACGATTCCGAGGACGACCTCGGTCAGCGACGGCGGCGCCTGTGACTCGGCCTCGCCGGCGACGAACTCCACCCCGCGACCGGGCTGGAGGACGTTCGCGACCGCGAGCCCGATCACGCCGGCGACCGTCGTCGTGACCGCGTACAGCGCGACCGTCGCGCCGCCGATCCGGCCCAGCCGTGCCGGCGAAAGCTGCCGGATCCCCGTCAGCAGGGTGAAGACGATGATCGGGACCACGAGCATATTGAGCAGTCGGAGGAACAGGTCGCCGAGCGGCTGGACGACGGCCATCCGTTCGCCGAAGGCGATCCCCGCGGCTGACCCGATCACGAACGCGATCGCGATCCGATAGATCAATCCAACCGATCGATACCGCTTCCACAGTGAGGCGAGCGTCCCGGCCATATCCGATCGGTGCGGACTCCGGCTTAAAGGGACACGCATCTCGTCAGATCGTGCGGCTATCGCCGACGCCGACTCCGCTGTGGACCGTGTCTCAGGCGGTTTTCCGCCGGTCAGGGTTCTCCCCGGTCGATCAGGGTGCCACCAGATCGACCACGGTCCCGTCGTCGACGACGAGGTTGTACGCCTCCTCGTCGTCGTTCCAGAGCACGAGCACGTTTTCGACCGCCAGGACGGCGCCGTAGCCGGCCGTAAGCAGCGTGTCGTTCAGCGAGGTCTCGCGCGTACACACCGCGTAGTGGTCGACGGTTTCGGAGCCGTCGCTCACCTTGAACAGGGGGTTGCCGCCGTCGGCGAGGTCGTGGCTCAGCTTGACACACAGCAGGTCGACCCGGTCGGTGACGTGTGTCTCGCTGTCGGCCATCCGGAGGTGTCGCTCGGGATCCGCGCGGACGTCGACGCGGCGCGTGCCGTCGGTACGGAGGATCGCGTCGGCGAACTGAACGTCGACGTTGATGAACTCACCCGGCTCGTCCGTGGGGCCGCGGTCGGCTGCCTCGTCGAGGCGGGCCTGGAACGGCGGAACCGCCAGGTCGGGCCGAACGTCGAAGGACCAGCCGCGGTCGTCCGGCTCGGCGTCCGGCCAGAGGCGGAGCGTCGGGCTGTAGACCGTCACGTCCCGGTTCGGGGACGCGTCGGCGCCGCCCTCATCCCCCGCCGACTCGTCGACGACGGCGCGTTCGATCTCCCGAAGCCCGGTGGCGGTGTTCCGGTCGGCCGGCGCGAGTGCGACGATCGACCCGTCGTCCGCCAGGACGTCGAGAGCGGCCGTCACGACGGCAACCGGGTCCGCAAGCTCCGAGAGGACGTTCCCGAACAGGACGAGGTCATAGGTGTCCCCGTTCGCGTGCTGGTCCGTGTCCGCTCGGTCCGTCTCGTCTCCGTTCCTGTCCTTCGCGTTCTTCTTCTTCCCACTCTCGAGCCCGAGGAATGACTCGGCGGTCTCACGCCGGATCGTCGACCGGAAGCTCGGACGCGTTTCTCCGAGCATCGTCTCCAGCACGTCGGCGGCCGGGCTCGGCTCGATCGCGGTGTACTCCACGACGGCGTCCGCCGGAAGGACGTCGTGGAGCCCCAGCGCCGGGCCGCCCACGCCCGCGCCGACGTCGAGGACGCGCAGACGCCGGTCGAGCAGGCCGTTCTCGATCAGGTCCGCCATGACGTACCCGATCACGGCGTAGTAATCCGGGAGGTGATAGATCGCGTACCCGAGCGCCGCGGTCCGGTCGTACTCGACCGGGTTCTCGTGGTAGTAGTCGCGTTTGAGCCGCCGGATCGCCGCCCGGAGCTCGTCGCCGGAATCCCCGACGTGCCAGTTCGCGCCGTACTCGCCGACCAGCTCGTCCTCGAGGGCACGGGCGTACGGCTCCGGAAACGCCTCGGGACCCCATTCCGGATCCGGAACCGGATCCGAATCGACCGGGACGAACGTCCCGTCCTCGCGCTCGCGGAGCCCGAGGTCGTAGGACGCCTCCCGCAGCGTTTGCCGAACCACTGCCGGATGTGCGCCGCCCGAGACGTAGTCGGCGACCTCCTCGGGGTCGATCGGGCGCACGTTTCGGAGGTACTTCGCACTATCCCTGACGGCCTGCTCGTCGATCATCGGTATCGTGTTCTTCTCATCACTCGTGTCGCTCCCGTTCGGTTCCCTCACCGCGGGCGTGCTCGTACAACTCGGCGAACGCCGACGCGTCAGCCTCGGCGATCTCCCGCGCCGCATCGGCGACGTCGTCGGCGCCGTCGAAGGCGCGCTGGATCTCGGCGTAGACCTCGGGCGCGCCCTCGGTGACGGTGTCGGCGAGGTCCTCGAGGCCGGCCGAGACCGGGGTGTGGAACTCCTCGCGGACATCCGCGCCCGCCAGCCGCCACGCCAGGATGGCGGCGTGGGCGCCCGCCTGTACGGTCTCCATCGCCTCGTCGTGTTCGGCCGCGGTCGTCTCGAAGACGTCGTTCCCGCCGGCCTCGATCGCCTCGAGTACGGCTGCCACGCGCGGTCCGTCCCGATCGACGACGGCCGCCACGTTCCCCGGCACGCGGGGCGGCGCGAACAGCGGGTGGAGGCTGGCGCGCTCGACGTCCGAGTCGAGTTCGTCGCGCATCGCCGCGATCGGTTCCGCCATCGCGCCGGAGACGTCGATCATCGCCCCCTCGGCCACGTCGGCGTAGGCCGCCACGGCGTCCGGGACCGCGGAGATCGGTACGGCCAGACAGACGACCTCGAAGCCGTCCACCGTCGCCGTCACCGTGGACGCCTTGAGGGCTTGCGCGTCACGGCCTGCCGCGGCGTCACGCGCGCGTTCGACGTCGAGGTCGGTGAAGGAGACGGCGGGCTCCGTGATCGCCTCAGCGGACGCCACCGTATCGGCGATCCATCGCCCCATCTCCCCGGCGCCGACGACGAGCAGTTCCATCGGTTACCACCGGTTTCGGCGGCAACGGTTAAAGCAGTTCGCTCGACCGGCGGGTCGGTGGTGCGAGGGCGTCCACATTTCAGGATGGAAACCCACGGCCAAAGCCGTGGGAGGAAGCTGATCGAATGGCTGGAACACCTCCACATTGTGCACAGGATCACTCAATACAGTACAGTGGATATATCGACGGTATGCGCTCGACTTACCCTGCAGCGAAGATCGCGTAGTTGAGAACGAGTGCGAAGGAAACCCACCCGAGATACGGGACCAGCAGTGCGGCCGCAGTACGGCTGACGCGAGAAAACGTGCCGATGGTGGCGACGATTGCGACCCAGAGGGTGACGATCACGAGGAGCCCCAGATCAGCCCGTTGGAGTCCGAAGAACACCGGCGTCCAGGCGAGATTCAGAGCAAACTGGACGGCAAATGTACCGAGAGCGATCCGGACGGCCCGGCGATCCGTTCCTCGCCGCCAGACGACGAACAGCGACAGCCCCATTAACGTGAACAGGAGCGTCCAGGCGATCGGAAAGAGAATTTCCGGCGGATAGAACCACGGCCGATCGATCCAGCCGGTATCCCCACGGATAAACACCGCCGGTAATGCCCCTAGAGCGTTCACTCCCAGTATCGCACCGAGAGCACCGAGGCCATCCCGAATTTTCGGTCCGTGATGTTCAAACACATCTATCGTACTCGATGGACGCAGGTAGTGGTTATGTCTGCGCGATTCGACTGGAAGGGTTCAAAGCCTACCGACTGGCTTAAAATAGCTGCACGATACGCACGCGCCCTCTATTGGCCTATGCGTCGTGACTGTCTGTGAAATCAAGGTCGGGATATCGCTCAATACAGAGCAGCTACTGTGCGTTGAGTTCTTCGTAGAAGGTTCGTGGACCAACGATATCGATCCCACGGAATGACTCCATATCGAGGAGATGGGAGTCTCCAGAAACGAGGGAGTCAACATCACCGGCAACAGCCGCTTCGAGGAACTTGTCGTCGTCAGGGTCCGGTCGGACTGCGGTGATTTCTTCGTCCGGGTCGACGAATTCCGCAAAATATCGGATCGTTTCGACTTCCTGCTGTACCTCGGTTTCGCTCATTCGAAATCGTTCGGGGTACTTAAGCAGCGTTTCGCGGGATTCCGTGAGCGTCTCCACGGAGACGACGATCTAGTACTCGTGATCGAATCCCTTGACGAGGAGTTCGTGCGGAACGCCGGTCGCTATGACGCCCGAGATGAGGACGTTCGTATCCAGAACCGCTCTCATTCCGTCGTGCTCCGTGCCTCGTGGACGAGTCGTGTCACCTCGTCTTCCGACAGGTCGATCGTCTCCGCACGCTCCTCGACGCGCTGCTGGAATTCCGCAACCGATGGCAGATCAACCTTCTTCAACACGAGACCGTATTCCGTTGGGACGACCATCAGTTTCGTTCCCTGTTCGAGACCGAATTGATCTCTGAGTTTGCTTGGAATCGTAATCTGTCCTTTCGAGGTTACCGTCGTTACTTCTGGTTCGTCAGAAGCCATCCTATACGTAAGAATTCCTTACACAACGTCTTGAATCTAGCGGTTAGTACGCAGATACATTCTCACGGCTAATTCGTCGTAACAACGAGAGACCAAGGTTGGGAGATCGCTCAATACAGGGCAAGCAGATATCGGATCACATCGGGGATACGCTATTGTATCTGGACTGTGTTGGTCGGCCGTATGAGCATCGTACGCTGGATCAAATCCGACCTGTTCAAGGAACCGACAGGCGGTCGAAGGCCGTGGTTAACCACGGCATTTGGATTACTGATGATTGGACTCGTAATCGGGGGTACGGTTGTCTCAGGGTCTTGGCTTGAACCAAAGTTCGTATTCCTCGGCTTCGCCTTCGTTGCACTAGGAACAGCTGAGACGTTGCCAGCTGACCGCGTTCGTTTAGCTGGTATACTGCGGATCTCCGCTATCTGTATGTTCTTCTCGTTCGGCGGTATCACCATCGCCTCCACACTTCGAAACAGTGAGGGGCAGGCCCAGCTAATGATGGCCTTCTATTTCGTCGTCAGTATCCTCGTTGTGATCACGTTGTACGTCGCGTGGGAATTCTGGAAAGCAGGACGCGACCAGTGATCGGCTGCCGTCAAGACGGTATAGTCCGTCCACCTCTTACTGCTGTTCACGTTTTTGATAGACACAGAGTCGTTTCGCAGGTCGTTCAAACGGGTGGTCCGGCTAGAAAAGGATGAAATAAACGTCGTGGAGCGTTCCACGTTCACAAATAATATGAATATGATATTATATACCTAAAATTCAGTATATGAATGTCCAGAGTTCACGAGTGCGCCAGATTCAACTCGAACTCGTTGACGACGCTCCGGAGGAGGTCCGGGATCTCGGTTTCGAACCGGTCGCCGCTGATCCGGTGGGTCGGCCCCGCGACCGCGAAGGCGCCGAGGACGTCGCCGTCGGGGTTGCTCACCGGAACCGCGACGGCGCGGAGGCCTTCGGTGCTCTCCTCGCTGTTGAGCGCGACGCCGCGCTCGCGGGTCGCGCGGATCTCCTCGAACAGCTCCTCGCGGTCGGTGATCGTGTGGGGCGTCGCCGCCGGCAGTCCCTGGCGGTCGATCAGCTCCGCGATCCACTGGTCGGACCGGCGCGCGAGGATCGCCTTCCCGGCGGCAGTCTGGTGGGGGTGGAAGCGGCGTCCGACGCGGCCCCGCGAGTAGACGCCGCCGTGGCTCACCTCGCGGTACACCACCACGGCGTGGCCCCGCTCCTCGACCGCGAACTGCGCGCTCTCGCCGGTCTCGTCGGCAAGTTCGCGGAGTTTGTGTTTGATCCGCGCCGACCCGGGTATTCGTGATCGAACGTGTGCGCCGAGATCGAGGTAGCGAAGCCCGAGCGCGTACTCGTCGCCGTCCTTGGTCACGAAGTCGTGTTTGGCCAACGACCGGAGGTGCTTGTGGACCGAGCTCTTCGAAAGCCCGGTCGCATCGGCCAGCTCCGTGACGCCGGCGCCGTCGAGGTCCTGCAGGGCTGTCACGATGGCGAACGACGTGTCGATGCTCCCGATCGTCGATCCATCGCTTTCGGGCCCTATTCCGCCTGGTTTCCACTCGTTCATCGATATCGAGTATGTCGTCCGGGATCAGTAAAGATTTCGGATCGAGAAACGAAATCCAAGTCCGTTTCTCAAGAGGACACACGATCGAGGGCGGCCGGAATGGATTCTCGCCGAACGGGATGGAATCCCGTTCGCGATTTTCGCCCGGTCATCGGGTCCGTTCGTGGGGTTGAGTATTCGATCAGCTCCCGATTTCGGCGGTTTCACGGCCTCGATCGTCGTTTCTCGATCCCTAATCCGATCCGGGTATAAATGCGTCCCCGCAGACGGATCGATCGATGGCTTCGGCAACACCCGATCAGGTCCGGTCGCTCGACGACCTCGGAACGATCGTCGACACGGACTTTCACCTGACTGAACGGCAGGAGGACATCTTCCCGTACCTCGAGAGCCCGTTCGACGAGATGCTCACGTCCGCTAGTGGCGACGATTACGGCTATCTCGGCCGTGTCTATCCGGCCACCGGAATGGTCTATTCGGTGACGATGGGGAAGGCCGACTCCGAGACGGTTCGGACGCGCGAGGACGTCCTCGCCGGCAAGGAGTTCATCGGCTGGGATGCGGCGATCGCGACGCCGACCCAGAACCTCTATCTGGGGGCGGTCCACCACGACGACCTCGCCGCCGGGCTCGCGACCGCCTACAACAACTGGCTGCTCGACGAGATCGTGGACACGGACGAGGGCATCTACGGGGCGGCGATCGTCGCGCCCCAAAAGCCCGTCAAGGCTGCCGAGGAGGTTGATCGCCGCGCCGACGAGGACGGAATCGCCGCCGTGATGATCCCGAGCGGCTCGGTCGATCCCACGCTCGGGAACGAGCGGTATTACCCCCTCTACGAGGCCTGCGAGCGCGCCGGGCTCCCGATCAAGATGCACAACGCCGGTGGGACGATGATGACCCGGTTCCCGTCGACGTGGAAGTCGATGTCACGGGCACTCCCGGTGCACGCGACCTCGCACAATATGATGCACCAGACGAACCTCGCGGACATGTTGACCCAGGGCGTTCCCGTGCGCTTCCCCGATCTCGAGTTCGTGGTGCAGGAGTCCGGACTCGGGTGGTATCCCTACTTCATGCGCCGGATGGACCACGACTATATGGGCGCGAAGTGGGACGCCCCGATGCTCGAGAAGCTCCCCAGCGAGTACCTCGACGACCAGTTCTACCTCACGAGCCAGCCGGTCGAGGGCGCCGACGACCCGCAGTACCTCAACGCGGTGATGCGGCTCTTCGACGGGGACGAGAACCTCATGTTCTCCTCGGATTATCCCCACTTCGACTTCGACGACACCGACGCGCTGTTGCGCATCCTCCGGTCGGAGTTCGACGGGCAGGCGCTCCGGAACGTCTACGGCGAGACCGCCACCGAGGTCTACGATTTTTGAACTGATGACGGACCACACACCCATTTCGACCGGCACGGACGGACCGATCGAGGCGGATGAGCATAGCGACCGCCATCGCGTGGCGGCCGCGGCGGACCTCCCGCCGGGTGACCGCGTCGTCGTCGACGTCGAGGGACGCGAAGTCGCCGTGTTCAACGTCGACGGCGAGTACCACGCCCTCTCGAACTACTGCCCCCACCAGGGCGGCCCCGCCTGTGAGGGGCTGGTGAGCGGAACGCTCGAGGTCGACGGGGACGACGAGCTGGTCTGGGACCGCGCCGGCGAGATCGTCGCGTGTCCCTGGCACGGCTGGGAGTTCGACGTGACTGACGGCCACCACACCGCAAGCGATCGCTACCGGCTCCCGGTCTACGAGGCCTATGCCGAGGACGGCGACGTCTATCTCGAGCTGTGACGGCGGGTGGTCATTCATATTTGATATCCTTCATATAGTATGATGGAGAATCGACATATCGGGGCGTACGATCCGACCGACGAGGACCCGTATGCGGACGTCGACGTCGAGGAGCTGCCGGCCTGGTGGCGACGCGCGATCGCGGATCACGACCCGGATCACGACCCGGTCGACGGCCCGACCTACCTGCCGGCACGCTTCGCCGACGGAACGATCGTACAGCCGGTCATCGATCGTCTCGAGGCGACGTTCGACGTCGACGTCACGCTCGTCGGGGTCGGCGTTCGCCACGGCGATCCGTGGACGGTTCGGGTCGACGGTCGGGACGTCGCGCCGGTGGATCGCGAGCGAACGCGTGCGGGCGAGACGCGCTACGGTATCACGGCCGATCGGTTCGAGGCGATCGTCGCGGACGCGATCGAGACGGGGTAGCTGCGGCGGTCGGCTGGGCGGGACGATCGCGGCGGTCGGCAAGGCGAGACGATCGCGACGTCCGGGTCGGCGACGACGACCGCCGCGATCGATGAGGGGGAACGGCTGTAGCGGTCAGTCCGCTCGACTAGGCGTCGCGTCTGCTGCGACGTCCTCGATCGCGTCGTCGAGCAGGTCGACCGCGATGTCGAGTTCGCGCTCGCGGACGTCGAGCGGCGGCAGGAGTCGGAGGGTCGTGTGGCCACAGCCCAGCGTGAGCAGTCCGCGTTGGAGCGCCGCGTCGATCACGTCCTCGCGTCGCTGCTTGGTGTCGAACTCGATCGCGGTCATCAGTCCAAGCCCGCGCGCGTTGACGACGGCTTCGGGATGTGCCGCCTGAGTTCGGTGAGCTGATCGTGGAATCGATCGCCCATCCGTTCCGCGTGTGAGACCAGGTCGTGCTCGCGGATCACGCCGAGGGTCACCGCACCCTGGATCGAGGCGATGACGTCGCCGGCGTCCCACGCTCGGTTCGGCCGTCTCTCGTTGCAGACGTCGATCTACTCGGTCACGATATTTAAGAGAGGACTCCGTCACCGTCCGACCGTTCCATCCCTGCTATGATCCCTGCCACGGTCCCCACAGCCCCCGTCGAAACGGTTATGCTGCGAGCTTTGAAACCGCTACCCGATGCGGAACCGCCACGACGACCTGCGCGAGACGATCGAGACGCTCGTGTCGTACCCGAGCGTCCCCGGTGAGGAGGAAGGAGTACAGCGGTGGCTGGCCGGCACGCTGGAGTCGCTCGGGTTCGAGACCTACGAGTGGGAGCCCGACCCCGAGGTCCTGGCGGCCCACGAGTCGTTCCCCGCGATCGAGACGCTGGATCTCGCGGACCGTCCGAGCGTCGCCGGCGTCCTCGAGCTCGGCGATCCGGACGCCGGCCCGACGGTCGTCCTGAACGGCCACGCGGACGTGGTCCCGGTCACCGAGTCCGACTGGACGAGCGACCCGTTCACGGTTCGGGCCGACGGGGACACGCTCTACGGCCGCGGGGTGCTCGACATGAAGAGCGGCCTCGCGCTGAACGTCTTCGCGGCGCGGGCGGTCGCGGACCGCGCCGCCGAGTCCGAGGACCTGGACGGCCGGATCGTGGTCGAGAGCGTGGCCGGCGAGGAGGAGGGTGGCATCGGCGCGGCCGTCGCCGCCCGGCGAAACCCCTACCCCTTCGAGCGTGACGCCGCGATCGTCACCGAGCCGAGCAGCTTCGACGCGGTCGTCGCCGCGGAGGGGTCCCTGATGATGCGGCTGCACATCTTCGGCAAGTCCGCACACGCCGCCCAGACCTGGGAGGGCGAGTCGGTGTTGCCCCACTTCGAGCGCATCCGGCGGGCGTTTCTGGACCTCGAGGCCGAGCGCTGTGACCGGGTCACCCATCCCCTGTATGCGGACTACGAGACGCCGTGGCCGGTCAACTTTGGGACGGTGGAAGCCGGCAACTGGGCCTCCAGCGTGCCGGCCGAGCTCACCGCCGAGATCCGGATCGGCGTCGCGCCTCACGAGACGGTGGCGGCGGTCGAAGCCGAGTTCCGCGACCGGCTGCAGGCGGTCGTCGACGACGACGCGTGGCTGTGCGATCACCCGCCCGAGTTCGAGCGGTTCTCGGTGCAGTTCGAGGGGTCGGAGATCGACCCCGAGGAGCCGATCGTCGACGCCGTCCGGTCGGCCGCAGCCGACCACGGGGTCGAGGCACCGGTCGCGGGGTTCACCGGCGGAACGGACGCGCGACACTTCATCGACGCGGGCATCCCGGCGGTCGTCTTCGGTCCCGGCGATCTCGCGACCGCCCATCAGCCCGACGAGCGGATCGCCTGGAGCGACGTGCAAACCGGACGGTCGATCGTCGCCGACGCCGTGGAACGGTTCCTGCGGGAGTACTGAGGAGGACACGATCGGGTCCTCGGTGACGGGACGTCATTCCCGGCGGAACGAACGTCACGTTCGGCATCGGAGCGTCCCGATCGTACATCCAATGAGTGCGCCCTGATCGTACATCCACAGACCCTTACGTGCCGCCGGCCAGATGCACGTATGGCAGCCACCGAGACGTACACCGTGACCGGACCGGATGGCGACGAGGACACCGTCGAGCTCCCCGCGGGGCTCGTCGATCTGATGGCTGAGCAGGGTGAACAGCCGACGCGCGTCGTGACCGACGTGCTGGTGCAGGTGATGGCCCAGCAGGCCCACGCGTTCGCCCATCACGCCGAGGGCGAGGTTCCCGAGGACATCCGCGAGATCAACGAGACCGCCGAGGAACTGTTCGAGGAGCGGTTCGGGCAGTCCCTCGAGGACGCGCTCGGCCACTCGCACTAACTGGCGATCTCGGACCGACCAGATCGATCCCGGTCGATCGATCCCGGATATATCGACTTCCTTTTACTTTCGAAGTAACCGTAAAATACTCCCGTCTAAGACACCAATGACTGCGATAGCGTATTCCTCAACGAATCTGAGGTTCGCACACGGCAATGAATTCGCTACCAGCGCCCGAAACCACTAAGTCATTATCTGGATAATCATTATCCAGAGTATGACCTTCTATGACCGAGACGACGAACTTGATGCGCTCGCATCCGCGTTTGATTCACCCGGGTACGCGTTCTTTGTCATCTACGGACGCCGTCGTGTCGGGAAAACGGAACTGATCAAAGCGTTCTGCTCTGAGCGGCCGCACATCTATTTCTTGGCAGCACAGGAAGCCGAAGAACGGCAACGCGAAAAGTTCGTTGAGCGGGTTGCTAACTACTTCGGAGATCGGGTTCCGCGCATCGATGGGTGGGACGATGCCTTCGCCTATCTCGGAGAGAAAACCGACACTGAAGACATGATCGTCGCTATCGACGAATTCCCCTACCTCGTCGATGAGAACGACTCGCTGCCATCGTACGTCCAAGGATTCGTCGACGAGCACCTCCAAGAGACGAATTCGATGTTGATTCTCTGTGGGTCGA
Source organism: Halopenitus sp. POP-27 (assembly GCF_029889855.1). Classification (NCBI taxonomy): domain Archaea; kingdom Methanobacteriati; phylum Methanobacteriota; class Halobacteria; order Halobacteriales; family Haloferacaceae; genus Halopenitus; species Halopenitus sp. POP-27. Next base: position 22,945 of record NZ_JARANU010000011.1, read on the forward strand.
GCGTGAGTACGATGGAATCAACAGTGCTTGGCCACGAGAGTCCACTATACGGCCGTCGAACCGGACAACTCGACGTGACACCCTTCTCGTTTGGGCAGGCACGAGAGGTCATTTCGTACGACATAGCGGATGCAATTCGCTCGTACGCGATCACCGGCGGCACGCCGATGTATCTCACTCTCTTCGACTATGAGAAATCTCTCCGCGAGAACGTCCAGTCACATATCTTGGCTCCGTCTTCGATGCTGTACAATGAACCAGGATTCCTGCTTCGAACGGAACTGCGAAACCCTGCCCGGTACATAAGTATTCTTGAAGCAGTCGCGCTGGGACACACGACGCCGAATGAGATCGCTGGCGCAACCGGTATTGATTCGGGACCGCTGTCGAAATATCTACAGACACTTCGACAGCTTCGGCTTGTTGACCGGGAAGTACCAGTGACCGCGTCCGCCAAGAAGTCGAAACGCTCGCGGTACCGCGTCGCCGACGAGTTTCTTCGCTTCTGGTTTCGGTACGTTGAGCCGAATCGCTCCAGTATCGAAGAGGCTCCGGATATCGTATACCAAGGTACCATTGAACCGAATCTTCCGGATCACGTCGCAACAACGTTCGAAGATATTTGCCAGGAGGCTGTATGGGAACTTGTCCGCCAGGGTGACTTTGCACCGTACTCCGAAGTCGGGCGCTGGTGGTACGGTGAGGACGAGATCGATATCGTCGGCCTTGCTCCGAATGATGATCGAATCCTGTTCGCTGAATGTAAATGGACGTCAGAACCGGTTGGAGAGTCACTCGCCAATGATCTTCGTCAAAAGGCGGACAACGTCCGGTGGGGCTCCGGTGACCGTGAGGAACAGTTCGCGCTGTTCTCCAAAAGCGGCTTCGTAGATGGGTTATCAGGGGGTCTCGATTCCAACTGGTCGCTCATTGACTTGGATACACCCGATCGGCTCTTTTCGTAGAAGATGAGTGAGAATCCTGCTGTCTCTTGGTCGAACTCGGCACAGCCGCCAGTTCGACCGGCACCCACAACCCCTCGACGGCCACTCACAAGGACTCGACGGCCACTCACGAGTGTACCGACTGCTCACAGAGGGCGGTCGGTCCCGCTCGCGTGAGCGTTCGAAGATGGTCGGCTCCCTCCAGTACCCGGATCTCGGCGGTTGCAAGCGCCTGCGAGAACCGGCGAACGTCGGCGATCGACGCGTTCGTGTCGGCGTCGCCGTGTCGGAACCGTACGTCGATATCCGCCTCGACGAGCCGATCGAGGGGGATCCCCCATTCGGCGGCGGTGGTTCGGAACTCGGTCACGACCCCGGATCGGGAGCGAGCGACCGCCTCGAGCAGGTCCGCTTTCACGATCGCCGCGACGTCGTCGGGGACCGGCTCGTCGACGGCGTCGGACGTGTATCGCGATGTCGCGGCGGCCGGCGATCGGCGCTCGATGACCCACGCGTCCGCTCGGAGGACTGAGCCGAGCACCGACGGTGCCCGCCGCGCCAGTCCCGCGAGCAGCCGGGGTGCGCTCGACCGCGAATCGGAGAACCGAGGGGGAGCGATCCCGGCGATCACGTCCACCCGATCGACCCGATCGGGGTGGGTGGCCGCGGTCGCGAGCGCGTGGGCGCTCCCGCCGGAAAACCCGACGAGTCCCGCGGTCTCGATCCCGACCGCGTCGAGCACCGCGATCGCGTTCGCCCCGGCGTCGCGAACCGTCCGGTCGGGCTGCGGGTCGGACCGACCGTACCCGGGTCTGTCGAACGCGATGAGCCGAATCCCGTGTTCCGTGGCTGCCGGCTCGAGGAGCGTGGCGAGCAGGCGTGACCCCGGCGTCCCGTGGAAGAACAGCACCGGCGTTCCGTCCGGATCGCCGTATTCGGCGTGCGCGATCCGCCGGCTGCCGTCCACGAGAACGGTCCCGGCGTCCGCTTTCGTCGCTGTTCCGGTCGATGGCGTCGACGACGCCGCTGGTACCGTCGCCGATCGCGGTGTGGAGGGCTGCGTCGGCATCGATCCGGAGAGTACGGTCAACCGATTGAAATCGGTGCCGGAACGACTCGGATCCTCCTCCATCCGGCAGGGGCGGAAGCACAACCCCTTTGTCGCTCTCCCGTCGAATTCCGCCGGTATGTCCCCGTCGCGACGTCGCCTCCTCCGACACGCGCTCTCCGGCATCGCACTCGGGGTCGGAACCGCGGGTTGTCTCGACGCCTCCGACCCCGGATCGACGCCGGATCGTCCAAATGGCCCGGATCCAAGCTCCGGAACCGAGGCCGATCCGCCCGTTCGAACGCCCCGAAACCCCGGGGGTCAGTCCGTCCTCCGCGAGGCTTCCGCCACTGAAACCGCGTCGACCGGGAGTCGGGACGAAGATGGAACCAGAACCGAAACCGGGAGCTCCTCGCAGCCCGCCGCTGGCGGCCCACCCGCCGGCGCGGTCCCTGGAGCGATCCGACAGGAACTCATCGTCGACGCCGACCGCGTCGCCGAGATCGCGTTCGCGGATGGCGTGCCCGCCGAGGCCGCCGCGTCGGCGCGGTCGTTCCTCGCGGCCACCGACTTCGAGACGCAGTCGGTGTTCTTCAGGACGCTCGGGATCGAGTCCTGCGAGCGGTATCGGATCCACTCGGTCTCCTGGGAGCAGGACCACGTCGAGTTCGAGTACTGTCGCGAGCTCCGGCCGCCCGACCGGTCGTGTACCGCCGACACGTGGGACGCGGTCGGGCTGTTCATCCGACTCCCGGTCACCTTTCGCTCGCCGACGGCGCTGTCCGGTTCCGGCGCCAGCGGCCGGTCCCCGTGTCGTGACGTCGACACGACGTACGATCGCCTCGACGCGAACGCCACCGTCGAGGGATCCCCGGTCGTCGTCGACTCCGACGCCGACTCGACCGACCGCAGTCCTGCTGGCTCCGACCCGACCGACTCCGCGACCGTGACCGTGGGCACGTCCACCACGACGGACACGCCCGACGCGTCCGAGACGACGGCGCCCGCCGCGTCCAACACGTCCGACGCGTCCGGCACGTCCGATGGGGGTGACGGCTCGTGACCGCTCCGGATCGATCGCGCCGCTCCGTGCTCTCCGGGATCGGATCCGCGGCGATCGGGGCGCTCTGTGCCGCCGGATCGACCTCGGTCGCCGGCTGTACCGAGCGATCGAACCGGTCCGTCTGGGACGACCCGCCGGCGTTCGATCCGGCTGGGCTGGGATCGGTTCGGGAGGCGTCGGCCCCCGATCGTCCCGCGCTCGTGCCGGTCCCCTTCGATCCCGACGTCGCCGACCGGTTTCGAGACCGGACGCGATCGCTTCTGGCCCCGATCCCCGACCCACTGTCCGCCGACACGCTGCCGAACGGCGCGGTTAGGGGCCGGATCCGTGAGAAACGGGCCGCGGCTCGCTCGGCGCTGGCCGACCACGAGCGACTGCGCGAGCGGCGCTCGCCGCCGCCGGCGCTCTCGGTCACGGACCGGCTCGTGGCTGCTCGCGGACACGCTGCGGAGGCGGTGGGCACGTGGGCGGCGGTCACCGAGCACGGCGCGCCAGCGGACGTGACGCGGTCCGTGGACGCGACCCTCGGGACGATCGAGTCGTTCGGCGGGACGCTGCCGGGGCCGGCACGAACCGTCCACGAGGGGGTCGCCGTCTATGGGGCGATCGAACGCTGGCTCGACGTGGCGCGGCGATCGACGCTCGTTCCCGGCACCGACACGGTCGCGGGGGCCGCGAACCCGCTCCGAACCGGGTCGATCGTCGGCGACGTCGAGACCGTCCAAGCGCGGATCGACGCCGGTCGTCACCTCCGGGATCGGTACACCGCGCTCCCCGCCGTGGCCGAGGACGGTTCGTCCGACGGCGTGTCTGCGGACGCGGTCGAAACGGCCATCGTGGACGCCCTCGAGACGCTCGCGCCACGGATCGAGGACCGACTTCTCGAACTCCACGGCGCCGACGCGCCCGAGGAGCTCGAGCATCCGATCCGCTATCCGGACGCGGACGTCTACCGGGAGCGGACCTCGTTGCCGCGGGACGCGCCGAGCGTCCGGCTCCTCTCGCGGCGGATGGGCGAGTTCTTCGACGAGGCACGGTTCGACCCGATCGCGTTGCCGGGCTTCTCGACGACCCATCCCGCGACCCGGCTGCGACGGACCCACCGGACCCTCGCCCATCTCGAGGCGTTCGACGTGCTGGGCGAGCATCTGGCGGCCGGCGAACCGTTCCTGCCGGCGGACGGCGCCAAGATACGGTCGGCACGTGAAGGCGCGATCAACGCGATCGAGTCGATCGCGTCGTCCGAGGCGCCGCTGGACCGGTGGCTGGCTCGTCGCCTGGTTGGAAGCCTCGATCGGGCGGATGAGCGCCTGGCCGACGCGACCGAGGCGCGCGTAGACGCCGATCCCTCCACGGACGATCTCCGGCCGATCGCCGACGTCTACGCGGAGTATCGGTGGATCGGGATCCTCGTGGGAACCGTTCCGGGTGCGACCGCGACCGTCGCGGACGCGCTCGCGTGATCGCCATACACGTGCTTCTACGCGGTACACGTGTGCGTCGTCGACGCCGACCTCGCGGCGATCGGCCGGAGACGACCGCGTCAACCGACACGTCCCGGTGTTATTAACTCCAACCTAGAAAATAATAACTCTCTTAAGCGAAGACGCCGTACCGGGAGGTATGAGACACACACGACGGGACCTCCTGACCGGGGCTGCGGGCGTGCTTGCGGCATCCGCCACCGCCGGATGTACCGGTCAACTCCGTCAGATCGCCGGCGATCGAGAGCTCGAGGAGGGGGGATACGCCGCCTTCTTCACGCTGTCCGACTTCGCGAGTCACGTCGGTGGCGAGACGTTCCCCATCGAGAACCCGATCCCGGCGGGAACGATGGGCCACGCCTACGAGGCCGGCCCGGAGCTGGCGACGGAGGTGGCCTCCCACCGGCTGTTCGTCTACCTCGACATCGATGGGTTTCAGCGATGGGCGCTGGACGCGGCAGCCACCATCGAGCGGGACTACCCCGAGGTCGAACTGGTCGACGCCCTCGACGGGATCGACCTGCTCGCGGCCGACGCGGATCACGCCCACGAGGACGACGAGGATCACGATGCCGACGGTGACCACGATGGATCCGGGACCGCCCACGACGAAACCGACGATCACGACCATACCGAAACCGACGATCACGACCACGGCGCCGCCGATCGGGAGGGCGTGGACCCCCACTACTGGACCGACCCCGTCCGCGCGTCACGGAGCGTCGAGAACGTCCGAGCCGGACTCGAGGCCGCGGATCCGGACACCGCCGACGTCTACGCCGAGAACGCCGAGGCGTACCGAAACCGGCTCGAGGACGTTCACACGACCTTCCAGGAGGGACTGGCCGACCGCGCCCACGAGACGGTCGTCCTCGCGGGGCACAACTCCTACCGGTATCTCGCGGACCGGTACGGCTTCACCGTGCATTCCCCGCAGGGAGTCTCCCCGCACGCGGAGCCGAGCCAGGACGAGATTTCGGCGACGGTCGACCTCGTCGACCGGGAGGGGATCGACGTGATCCTTGCCGACCACTTCGGATCGAACGACCTGGCGGACACGATCGTCCGCGAATCGACCGCCTCGGAGGTGCGGGAGGTCTCGCCGGCGGAGGGGACGACCGCCGAATGGAACGACCGCGGCTGGGGCTACATCGAACAGCTGACCGAGATCACCCTGCCGGCCCTGCAAGCCGGGTTGGGAGTCGACGGATGAGCGCGGTCGCCGCCGCCCGGGACGTCACGTTTCGCTACGGCGACACCGTCGCGATCGAGGACGTCTCCCTCGAGGTCGAGGCGGGCGAGTTCCTCGGGCTCATCGGGCCGAACGGCTCCGGAAAGACGACGCTGTTGCATCTGCTTCTTGGGCTCAAGGAGCCCGATTCGGGCTCGATCGAGCTGTTCGGCGAGCCGGTCGCGGACTTCGAGGACGGCGGCCGGATCGGCTACGTCGCCCAGCAGGCGACCCAGCAGGGGTCGACGATGCCGGTCACCGTCGAGGAGGTCGTCGAGATGGGCCGCTATCCGCACCGCGGTGCCAGCCGGCTCACCGACGAGGACCGGGCGATCGTCCGTGACGCGATGGCCCGAGTCGACGTCGGCGACCTCCGGAACCGGCGGATCAACGCGCTCTCGGGGGGCCAGCGGCAGCGTGCCTACATCGCCCGCGCGCTCGCCTCGAAGGCGGACCTGCTCGCCCTTGACGAGCCGACCGTCGGCGTCGACGCCGAGTCGCGGGACCGGTTTTACGGGCTCCTCGACGAGCTCAACGACGACGGGATCGCGATCATCCTGATCGAACACGACATCGGGGTGGTCACCGACCGGGCCGAGCGGATCGCCTGCGTCAACCGGGAGCTGTACCACCACGGCGATACCGAATCGTTCGTCGAAAGCGACGCGCTCGAGCGCGCCTACGGAGCGACCGGAACGGTCGTCCACCACCATCACTGACGATGCCATCACCACTACTGACGATGGCCGGACACAGCACACGGCGTCGGCTGTTGCAGGCAGCGATCGCCGGCGTCGCCGGCACAACCATCCTCCTCCTGGCGTTTATGGTCAGCGATGGGCTGGCGTCTCTCGGCCTCCCCGGCGGCGGCCTCGCGGCGTACCTCGTCCTGGTCGGGCGGGCGCTCGGAGCGATCACGGGCCTCGAGCTGTTCAGCTTTCGGTTCGTCTGGTACTCGCTTGCCACCGGCGCGCTGATCGGGATCGTCGGCCCGGTCGTGGGGATCTTCATCGTCCACCGGGAGATGGCGCTGATCGGCGAGACGCTTGCACACACCGCCTTCGCGGGCGTCGCCGGCGGGTTGCTGATCGGGAGCGCGACCGGCTGGTCGGCGCCGCTGCTCGCCTCGGCGCTCGTCGCCGCCGTGATCGGTGCCCTCGCGGTCGAGTGGCTCGCCGAGCACGCCGCCGCCTACGGCGACGTGCCGATCGCGATCATGTTGACGGGGTCGTTCGCGCTCGGGACCATCATCATCTCCTGGGGCGGCGGGTTCTCCGGGCTCAACATCGAGGCGTTCCTCTTCGGCAACATCTCGTTCGTCCCGGTCGACGGCGCCTGGCTGATGGTCGTCGTCTCCGCGGTCGTCCTCGCGGCGGTCGGATCGCGGTACAAACAGCTGCTGTACGTCACCTTCGACGAGCAGGCCGCCCGGGTCGCGAGGCTGAACGTCTCCGGATACAACCGGCTGCTCATCGTGCTCACGGCGATGGTCGTCGTGGGATCGATGCAGGTGCTCGGCGTCATCCTCGTCGCGGCGATGCTCGTCGTCCCCACCGCGGCGGCCTCCCAAGTCGCCACGAGCTTCCGGGAGGCGATGGCGCTCGCCGTGCTCGTCGGCGAAACCTCGGTGATTGCCGGGCTCCTGATCGGCTACGCCTACGGGATTCCCGCCGGCGGCACCATCGTCCTGATCGCGATCGCCTGGTACGTCCTCGCGGTGGTGCTTGCGGACCACGAGATCTCGCTGTCGGCACGGTCGGCGTCGTAGCGGGAGGTCGATTCCGCCGGCCGCGGTCGCAGCCGCACGCCGAGAACGTTCGTTCTTCACGAGCGAACACAACGCTTTTTGGCGCTGCCCGCGGGGATTCGGCTATGACGGACGGCAACACGGGAACCGTGAAGTCGGTCGAGACGATGTTCGAGGTGATCGAGGTGCTCCGCAAGCGCGACGGCGCACGGGTGACGACGATCGCCGAGGAGCTCGGCCTCTCGAAGAGCGCGGTGCACAAACACCTGAGCACGCTCCGAAACCACCGGTTCGCGGTCCAGGAGGGCGACGAGTATCGGCTCGGGCTGGGGTTTTTCGGGTACGGCTCCTACGTCCGCACGCGGTACGACGTGTTCCGGAAGGCGAAGCCGCTGGTCCGCGAACTGGCCGACGAGACCGGGGAGATGGTCTGGCTCATCACCGAGGAGAACGGCATGGGGATGTACCTCTTCGGCGACGGCGGCTCGCTCGACGTCAACGTCGACTCGCTGGTCGGATCCTGGCGACACCTCCACCTCAACTCGGGCGGGAAGGCGATCCTCTCGCGACTTCCCGAGGACCGCGTCGCCGACATCGTCGATCGACACGGACTTCCACGGCGCACCGAGGCCACGATCACCGATCCCGATGCCCTCTTCGACGAGCTCGAAACCGTCCGGGAACGCGGCTATGCGCTCAATCTCGCCGAGGACATGACCGGCATCCACGCCGTCGGCGTCCCGATCATCCACCGTGACCGCGTTCGCGGCGCGCTGTCGATCGCCGGGGCCGCGAACCGGCTGACCGAGGAGCGACTCCACGAGGAGTACGCCGACCGCCTGCTCACCGCCGTCAACGACCTCGAGTTGAACCTCACCTATCGGTGAATCGATCGTCAGCCATACCGTTCGCCAATAAATAACACTCAAAAATAAAATAGAAAGTATATACTCTCATTAAAAAACGACGATCAACATCATTTTCAAGACTATTCAAATGAATGTTGGAATTTTTCGCTAATATCTGGATAGAGACGTATTCTATATATTTCTCATAAGAGAACAAAATTCACCGACCGAATCGTCCCGCCCGCCATATTTATTACAAATATACTACTGTAATTACAATGGAATAACACGATCGGCGGGACCCGGATGGACGCGTCTCCGGGGTGAGCGGATGATGGACGACGCGTGATATGACACGAACCCATCGGTAGATCTGTTCTCTTTCAGAGAATTTTATAAGTATTTCGAGCGTCTCGCGGGCCATCGATCGTCGATCCGGACGCGTACCGGCCACCACGGCGTCGACAGCACCGCGAGATCTCGTTCCGGCGCTCCCCGTCGAACCACGGGCCGCGTTCGCGTCCACCGTAGGGATTTAGGTACCCGGGGATCGATCGATGGATATGGTCACCGGAGCCAACCTCGAGAACGCCGCCGAATCACGTACAGACCTGCCGGACGCCGACGAGGTGTACGACCGCGAGGAATCGATCCCGCTGTCGGCGCTGTTCGACGACGCGTTCGTCACGGAACACACCGATTTCGAGACGTTCGACGACCTGGTCGCGGCCAGCCCCTCGGAGGCGACGAGCGGCGCCGACCTCGGCGAGGTCTCAAGCGGCACCTGGGACGCGTTCGTCGCGGAACACACGGACTTCGCCGACGAGGAAGCGTTCGTGATGGCCGCCCGGGATAACTGGGTCGCGAAGAAGCTCGATCTCGAGTAGCTGACCGCGACCGATCCGTCCTGGATCGGGTGCCGCGATCAGTAGTTGCCCGTCGAGACGATCGGCGGGGTGCCGTGGGGACCGTAGGGCGCGTCATCGAGCCACTCACCGGCCGACTCGAAGTGGTCCGCCAGCGACGCGGCGGCCTCCTTGCGGAGGACGGTGACCGGATCGTCACCCTGGAGGTACTCGAGCGCCTGCCCGGCCGCGTTCAGGTTGAACTCGGCCGCCTTCTCACGGCGGGCGGCGTAGAGCTCGACCTCGTCGCGGGCGACGGCATCGGTCCGAGCGTCGACGGCGACCGCGATCGCGGAGGCCGCCTCGTCGGCGTCGGCGACTCCGGAGTTCATCCCGCGGGCGCCGAAGGGGGCAAGCAGGTGGGCTGCCTCCCCGGCCAGCAGCACGCGCCGGTGCTCGTCCACGAAGGAGTCCGCCATCACCTGCAGGAACTTGTAGGTCGACACCCAGGTGATGTGGTCGACGTACTCCTCGCCCATCACGTCGCGGACGAACTCGCGCATCCGTCCGTCCTCGGTGAGGACTTCGGGATCGTCGTCCTCGAAACACTGGATGTCGAGCCGCCAGCCGCCCTCGAACGGGACCAGCAGGACGTTTCGGCCGTCGGTCTCGGGGGCGTCGTAGTGGAACAATCGCTCGAGCGGCAGCGGGTCCTCGTCGGGGTCCTCGATGTCGGCGATGATGAAGGAGTTCTCCGACTGGTCGCCCTCGAAGTTCGCGCCGATCTCGTTGCGGACCTGTGAGCCGCCGCCGTCGGCGCCCACCAGGTACTCCCCGTTCCACTCGCGGCCGTCGGTCGTCTCGACGGTGACGCCGTCGCTCGAGGAGTCGACCGTGTCGACCTCGGCCTCCCAGTGGATGTCGATTCCGGCCTCCGCCACCGCCTCGTGCATGTACTCCTCGGTCACGACCTGCGGGAGGCTGGTGAAATGCGGAATGTCGCCGGACCCGCCCGGGGAGTCGTAGGTCCGCCGGAACACCTGCTTGCCGCGCCAGCGCGTGTGGCGGGTCGGCCAGACGAGCCCCTCATCGACGAGGTCGGTTCCGAGACCGGGGTGGACCCGTTCGAGGGTTCGTAGCGTCGATCCGTGCACGTAGATCGCCCGGCTTCCGGACCGATCGCGGTCTTCGGGGTCACGTTCGAGGATCGTCGACTCGACGCCGCGGGCGTGCAGCGCCAGCGCCGTCGTCATCCCGACCGGCCCAGCGCCGGCGATCAACACCGGCGCGTCCGTGGTAGGTTCGCTCATATGGGACGTGTTCGCGTTACGCGACGAGCATCAAAGCGTTTGCGGTCCCGTCGTGAGTGCGGCCGGTCCCGTTCTCCGTGGACGTGGTCGTTCCGTCCCCCACCGCGGACACGATCGACCCCTCAGTACAGCACCCCGAACCACAGCAGTTGAAGCGGGAAGAGGACGACCATCGTCACAAGCGAGCAGGCGGCGGTTGTCCGGATCAGCTCGCCCGTCTCGACGTCGCCCTCCGCGAGCATCGCGATCAACACCGCCGACTGGTACGGGAAGAAGTAGGTGCTGAGCGCGAGCGTCTCCGAGAGCAGGACGGGCGTCAGCGGAAGCCCGGACGCCTCGGCGAACTGGATGAGCACCGGGGTGAGCACGCTCGCCACGGCCAGCCCCTCCATCAACAGCGCCAGGACGGCGGTGCTCAGGTAGACGAGCGTGAGACTCACCGCGAGCGGGACGTCAGCCGGGATCGACCCCAAAAGCGCCGTCGCCGCAGTCTCGGAGACGCCGGTCGACGCGAGGCCGTCGCCGATCGAGAGGACGACCGCGACGAAAAAGAGGATCGTGAAGTCCGCCTCGGCGTCGACGATCTCGAAGGAGACGACGCCGATCCCCGGCAGGAACGCGAGCACGACGACCGCGAGCGCGCCGACGACCGGATCGAGTCCGTGGATGAAGTCGGTCATCCAGATCGTCGTCCCGACGAGCAGGAACGCCAACATCCGGCCGGGTCGGGAGGGTCCACCCGCGTCGTCGGCCCCCTCCGGATCGACGGCCGCACCCGCACCAACGTCCTCCACGTCGACGTCCTCCGAACCAACGTTTTCCACGTCGGCGTCCTCTCCGGCGAACGTGACCGTCGAGTCGGCGTCGGGCCGGAACAGGACGTAGACGACCGCGATCACGGCGATCACGCGCGTGATCCCCATCACGGGATACAGGTGGATCGCCCACTCGCTCCAGGCGATCGTGTGATCGGCCAGCGACGCCGCCAATCCGGAGATGATGATGTTCGGCAGGTCGGCCGTCAGGAACCCCGGCGACCCGTAGAAGGTCGCGAACAGGGGGCCCAGATAGAGCCCGACCCGGGCCGTCCGATCATCGAACCGCGAGCCGATCGCCGAGAGGATCGGCGCGAGCAGCAGCACCCGAACGAGCGCGGAGGGGACGAGCAGCGCGAGCGCGTGCGCGGACAGCCCGAGTCCGATGAGGAGACGTCGATAGATCCGCGTCGGTTCCATCGTCCCGTCGCCGTCCCGGACCGACGCCGGCACACAGCGGGCGATCACGCGGTCGCTGGCGAGCCCCGCCAGCCCGCTCCGCCGGGTCGCGACGCCCATCAACAGGCCGAAGCCGACCAGCCACGTCGCCGACGAGCTGAACCCCGACAGCGCCATCTCCGGCGAGAAGACGGCCGCGAGCAGCCCGATCCCGATCACGCTCGTGTACGCCGGCCGGATCGGTGCGAGCACCCAGAGGCCGATGCAGAACACCGTGATCGAGAGCATCCGCCCCGGATCGCCGCCGACGGCTATGAGGGGGATCGCGCCCGCGATCGCCGCGATCGGGAACGCGACCGCGGGGCGACCGAGACGCTCGCGGAGCCGTCCGGTCACGGCTCCACCTCCGGATCGCGTCGACGGCGATCCCGATCCCGGTCCAGTGTTCGCCCACGTTGGGACATTCGACCACGACGTCGGGGTCGGCCCCGGGGTCGGTGCCCCGGTCCGCTTCGGGACGACGTCTCACCCCGCATTCGCGTCACCCCTCGAGGACGACGAGGGCGTCCAGCGCGACCGCGCCGTCCGGCGAGACGAGCACGGGATTGACGTCGATCTCGTCGATCGCGGGCGTCTCGACGAGGAGGTCGCCGACGGCCCGGATCGTCTCGACGAGCGCGTCGACGTCGCCCGGCGGGCGGCCGCGGTAGCCCGACAGCAGCGGCTCGGCCGTCAGCGACTCGACGGCGGCACGTGCCTCCGGCTCCGAGACCGGCGCGATCCGGTGGGCGGTGTCCTCGTAGACCTCCGCGAAGACGCCCCCGAGCCCAACGAGCGTCACGGGACCGAACGAGGGGGTGTTCATCCCGCCGACGATGGTTTCGGTTCCTCCCTCGAGGTCGGCGGCATCCTCGATCAGCACCTCGGCGTCGATCCCCTCGGCGGCCGCAGCCTCGCGGATCGCGGCGGTCGCGTCAGCGACCGCGTCCGCGTCCGCGAGATCGAGCGCGACGCCGGCGCCGTCCGCCCACTCGCTTTTGTGGGTGACCGCCGCCGAGGAGACCTTCGCGACGACCGGATAGCCGATCGCCTCCGCGGCCGTGATCGCCTCCTCCGGGTCGCCAACGACGGCGCGGTCGGGCGTCTCGATCCCGGCCGCATCGAGCAGCGACTTCGACTCCGCCTCGGTCAGCGTGGTACGGCCCGCGGCGCGAGCGCGCTCGATGATCGACGCGACGGCGTCCCCGTCGATCCGGGTTGCGGTGTCGAGATCGGTCGCTCCGTCGACGGCGCCGCTCCGATCAGACATCGGTGCTCACCCCCGTCGACTCGGCGGGTTCGTCGTTCGTCTCCGTCCTCCTCCCTCCGCCGGATCCTGCGGACCCGGCGGACTCTTCGGACCCGCCCTCGCCCGCGAGCGCGCCGTAGCGCGCGAGCAGGCTCACGACGTCGGCCGCACGCTCGGGCGAGTGGAACACGGGGATCCCGAGATCGCGGAGCGCGGCGACGTCGGCCTCGAAGTCCGCCGGCGGGCCGTCGGTCGCGAAGACGATCGGCTTCTCGACCGTCTCGACGAGCGACTGCATCCGATCGACGGGCAGCCCGAGCGCCTCCTCGTAGAGCTCGTTCACGAGGACGATATCGACCGCGTCGTCCTCCGCGACTGCGGCGACGACGTCGCCGAATTCGGGCATCGGCCGGCCGGTGTCGACCGGGTTCTCGGCGTAGGTGATCCCCGGCAGGATCGCAGCGATCTCCTCGCTCGTCGCGTCGGCGAGTTCGGGGAGCCGTCCGCCGGAGCGCTGGATCCGGTCGGCGATGATGATCCCCGGACCGGCCTGGGCGGTGATGACGCCGACGTTGGGCCCAGCCGGGAGTGGCCCGTCACCCAGTACGGCGGCGCCGTCGAGCAGTTCCTGTGTCGACTCGACGGTCGGGATCCCGTACTGCTCGAAGCCGGCGAGGTAGAGCTCGTGGTCGCCGGTCAACGCGCCGGTGTGTGACTCCGCGAACGCGCCCACGTCCGACTCGCCGACCTTGTAGGCGATCACCGGCGTGTCCGCGGCCCGTGATGCCTCAAGGAGTTCGCGACCCCGGTCGGTGCCCTCGACGTGGAGCACGATCGCGTCGGTGTCCTCGTGGTCGTCGAAGTGGGCGATCGCCTCCGGGAACCCGACCGTCGCGCGGTTGCCGAGTCCGACCATCGCCGAGAGCCCGCGTCCCTCCCGGAGCGTCTGGAACGCCAGCGAGTGGGCGACGCCGCCGCTTTGGGCGATCACGCAGGTACCGCCCGCGGGAACCTCCTCGACACCGCTCGCGAAGGAGCCACACAACCCATCTCCGGGGATCACGAACCCGCTCGTGTTCGGCCCGAGCACCGCCATCTCGTGGGCGGTCGCCGTTTCAACGATCCGGTTCTGGCGGTCCTCGCCCTCCGGACCCGCCTCGGCGAAGCCGCCGGCGTAGATCACCGCGGCGTCGATCCCGGCGTCGGCACACTCCTCGATGACGTCCGGCACGACCGGTGCCGGCACCGCCACGAGCGCGAGGTCGACGTCGTCGTCGATCTCCGTCGTCGATCCCACGAACTCCCAGCCGAAGATCTCCCCCTCTGTGGAGGGGTTGACCGGGTACACCGTGCCGTCGAACGTCCGGAGGTTGACGAGCACCTGATGGCCGATCTTCTCCGGGGACCGGGAGGCCCCCACCACGGCGATCGACGTCGGTTGGAACAGGCTACCAACGTTCATACGCCGTGTACAGAGACCGCCGGCATATCCCTTTCGACACCTCCTCGGCCGGGCCGTGACGGCGCCGCCGCGTCAGGCCTTCCCGGCGAAGTTCACGAACCGGTCGATCGTCTCGCTCGCGTTCTCGAGCACGCTCGACCCGTGGTAGACGAGCCCGACGTCGAACTCGAACGCGAGGAGTTTCTCCAGGCTCTCGTCCGCCGCGTTCAGGTCCGCCGAGTAGTGGGCGGTCGGGAGGACGACGGATCCCTCCGGGAGCCCGCGTGCATCGGCGCCGAAGACGGCGTCCCCGAGGACCGCAATCCCGGCGTCCTCGTCCACCAACGAGTGATGGGTCGGCGTGTGACCCGGCGTCGCGACGGCCTCGAAGGGACCGATCGTGTCGCCGTCGCCGTACCGACGGATCGACGCCGCGTTCCCGTCCGCGCCGGAGCCGTCGTCAGTCCGTCGATCGGAATTCGCCTCGAGGGTGGCATCGATCGCCTCCCCGAGCGCGAGCCCCTCGGGGACCCACACCTCGGGATCGAACGCGTCGATGACGCCCGGGAGCCCGCCCACGTGGTCGCCATCGCCGTGGGTGATCACGACTCGTTCCGGATCGATCCCGAGTTCGTCGGTTGCCGCCGTGACCCGATCGACCGTGTCCGCGAAGCCGACGTCGACGAGCGTCGGGGTCGCGCCGTCGAACAGGAAGACGCGGTAACGGCCGCCGGCATGCTCGCGAACGGTCACGTCGTAGACGTCAGGGGCGATCTCGTCGATCATCGATCCAAACCTCGACCGCCCGTCGATTCAATCTTTCCCCGTGATCGGTTCTCGGCGATATCCTTTTGAGCGGTCCACCCGTGTCGTCGCGTATGGCCGAGTTCGAGAACCCCTACGCCGAGGAGAGCCCGTTCGTGCAGGCACACTTCGACTGTCTCGACTGCGGGGGGAAGCTCTGGGAGTACGCAGTCCAACGGCGGATGGTCTGTGAGGATTGTCGGGCGGTCTTCGCGACCGGCGACGTCTTCGAAGCGCAAACATAGGGAGCGCCTCCGCTCGCCCCGGTGTCAGTCCGACCGGCATCGACCTCCAATACACTTATGTCGATCCTGTGCGAACGGGACACTATGGCACAGACAGAGTCCGATCCCGAGGAGCTCCTGGAACTGAGTTCCGAAACCCGGGCGATCCTCGAGGAGCACAGTCTCCGTCCGCTGTGGGAGGTCGAGGACGAGATGGGAACCGCCCTGGACGACCCCGAGCCGGGCGTCTGGAAGTGGGACGACATCCGGGAGGCGATCGACCACATCGAGGAGGACGTGCCGATCGCCGATCTGCCGCCGGGGTTCCAGCGCCGCGTCGCCGTTCCGATCAACACCGCTCACGCGATCTCGAACAGCATCTACGTCGGGATCCAGACGGTCTCGCCGGGCGAAACCGCTCCGTCACACCGCCACGGAGCGAACGCTCTCCGGTTCTCGATCGACGGCCACGAGGATATGAAGACGGTCGTCGCCGGCGAGGAGTTCCCGATGCAGGACAACGACCTGATCACCACTCCGCAGTGGGAGTGGCACGACCACGTCAACGACTCCGACGAGACCGCCGCCTGGCTCGACGTCCTCGACCTGCCGCTCGTGCTCGACTCGATGAACGCCCGCAACGTCTTCGAGAACCACGAGCTCGAGCGCCAGCCCGTGACGAAGACGCCGGGGTACTGGGACTCCCAGTACGGCAACGGCCGCCCGGAAGGTGGCGCCGGCGACGGCTCGATCCCGGGTCCCTTCGAGGGGATCCGCGAGCCGACGCCGCCGTACCGGTTCGGCTGGGACGAGATGCTCGAGGCGCTCCGCCAGCGCGCCGACAACGACGAGCCCGATCCTCACGACGGCTACAGCCTCTCGTACGTCAACCCGGCGACCGGGAGCCCGCCGCTGTTCCCGACGATGACGTTCCGCGCCCAGCTGCTGAACGAGGGGCCGACCGACCCGCACTTCCACAACGCCACCGAGGTGTACTTCGTCATCGAGGGCGAGGGCGCGACCCACGTCGGCGACGAGGCCCTCGAGTGGAGCCAGTGGGACGTCTTCATCGTCCCGCCCGACGAGATCCATCACCACGAGCCCGATGACGAGGCGATCCTGCTCGGAATGAGCGACCGTCCCGTCCTCGAGGCGTTCAACTTCTACGCCGAGGCCGAGCCCTCCTCGTAGTCCGCGTCGATCGCTCGTCTCGAAAACACGTCTCTTCCGCCCGTCTCGTCCGTTCCGTCCGTTCGTCTGTTCCGTCCGTTCCGTCCGTTCGTCTCGACCGCTCGTCCCGCGGTTGCGGCGGCCGCGCTACTCCTCGAAGAACCTCGTTCGCACGTCGCCGCGTCGGAGCTTCCCGGTCTCGGTCCGCGGGAACGACTCCCGGGTGATCACGTACTCGCGGGGGCGCTTGAAGTCGGCGAGCCCGTCGTGGACCCGACAGTGCTCGTCGAGGTCCGCCTCGGACACGTCCCCGGTGACGGCGACGACGGCGGCGATGCGTTGGCCCCATCGATCGTCCTCGCGACCGACGACCGCGGCGGCATCGACGTTCTCGTGGGCGGTCAGGGCGTTCTCGACCTCCTGGGGATAGACGTTCTCGCCGCCGCTGACGATCATGTTGTCCACCCGGTCGACGATGTAGAGGAGCCCGTCCTCGTCGATCCGGGCGACGTCACCGGTTCGCAGCCAGCCGTCGACGGTCAGTCGCTCGCTCTCGTGTGGCCGGCCGACGTACTCGGTGGCCATCCCGGGGCTGTTCCCGATCACCTCGCCGGTCTCGCCGGGATCGACCGTGGCGGTCGGGTCGGGCTCGACCTCCGGGCCGGTGGACTCGACGACACGCACCTCCCACGTGAACGATTCGGTGCCGATCGTGCCGGGGTTCGCCCGCTGGGTCTCGGGGTCGGCGAACGCCAGGTTCGGCCCGCCCTCGGTGAGCCCGTAGGTGTTGTAGAGCCCCTCGCAGAGGTGCTCGGCGACCGCCTCGGAGAGCTCCTCGGTCACGACCGACCCGCCGGTGCGGATGTACGAGAGCGACGCGAGGTTGTACCCGCCCTCGCGCTGCTCGTCGACGAGCGTATGGAGCTGGGTCGGAACCGCGATCAGCCCGGTCGCCTCGTTCGACTCGATCAGCGAGAGCGTCTCCGACGGGTCGAAGGCGGTCTGGATCACGAGCGTGCCGCCGGCCTGCAGATGCGGCATGATCCACGCGTTCGTGGTGACCATGTGGTACCACGGCGTCGCGATCACGCCGACGTCGCGATGATCCAGCTGCATCTCCATGACGTCCTGGGTGCTCCCGTACCACAGCTGTTCCTGGTCGAACGGGACCGCCTTGGCGACGCCGGTGGTCCCGCTCGTGAACAACATTCCGTGTTCGTTCCCGTGGGACTGCGGCCGGCCGGCGTCGGGGTCGACGTCGGCGACGATCGACTCGTACTCGCGAACGTCCTCGCGGTCAGTCCCGTCACCGTCGATGCTGACCCCGGTTTCGATCGCGGTCCGGTCGAGGACGTCGAGGGCGCGCTCGGCGGTTCGGCCGTCGAAGACGAGTACCGCCGGGTCAGTCGGTTCGAGCATCTCCGCCAGGGCGCCGGCGCTCTCGCGGAAGGGGAGCTGGACGTTGCCGAGCCCGCGCTTGTGGCTCGCGAGGAGGACCTCGACCACCTCGCTGCCGTTGTACGCGAGCGTGGCGACGCGCTCGCCCGGCGCGAGCGTCTCGAGGGCGGTCGCCAGGCGGTCGGTTCGATCGTCCAGGTCGGCGTACGTCAGGGATCGACCGTCGTCGGTCCGGACCGCGTCCCGCTCGGGATGACACCGGACCGACCGGTCGAATGCGTCGAGGTAGTTCATATGGGACGTGAGTACGTATCGAACGGTGACCGGTCCCAATAATTGTTGTCCTCCGCGGTCGGTCCGGGCCCATCCGCGACGTCCTCCCGAATATCCGCCCGCAGTCGATGCCGGGCCCTGTCGCTCACGCGACCGCCACGAGTACCCGCTTCCAGAACCGCTCCTCGCGCTCGGCGATCGTTCGAATCCGACGAGACGCTCGTTCCAGAGACGCCGACAGCTCCGCGGTGGTCTCGGCCTCGCTCGCGCGCCTGAACGCCGTCGCGAGCCGCGACCAGTCGTCCGCGATCGCGCACATTCGGCGCGGCGCCGTCTCGGGAAGCCCCGGGACGACGTCGGTTGCCTGCTCCAGGAACGACGCGTAGGGGCGCCGAAACGCTCCGCCCCCGGTCCCCCGCGCGTCGACGTTCTGGGCCGCCATCCGGGCGGTCCACCGTGGGTCGGTTCGGTCGGCCCAGTCCGGAAGGTCCGCTGCGAGCGCCCGTATTCCCGCGATACCGGTCGTCGCCGGCACCGCACCGCCGTACGGGTCAGCCGTCGTCGACGGGTCGAGCATCGATCGGGCCGTCGTCTCGATCGCCTCCTTCGCGGCCGCTCCGTCCCCCGTCGCCCCTTTCGTGAACGCCGTCCCGCCTCTCTCGGGGCGCGGATCGGTGATGACCGTGGTCCGGTTCCGGATCGGGACCAGGTGGTCGTCGGTCATCGCCTCCCGGAGGGTCGCCAACGGGACCCGTTTGACGTCGTCGAACTCGTTGTCGGCGACCAGCGCGATTCGGCGGGGAGTCGATCCGTCATCGTCGCCCTCGAGCCCGACACAGAGGACGCGGTGTGGCGCGAAGTGGGTCTCGGAGTCGAAGTAGGGGAGGCCGGCGACGTCCGTGGCGAGCAGGACGGGATTTCCGTTCGCGAGCTGCGCTTCGAGACGGTGACGAGCGTGCTCCCAGTCATCGTCCGAGCGACGGTCGTATCCCACGCCGATCCGGTCGAGGACGGTCGTCTCCAGATCCGGTGGGCGGCCGAAGAACGCACGGTCCGGCCCCGATCGGGGAGTGAAGTAGGTGAACCCGACGCCGCCGAGCCCGAAACAGGCGGTCTCCGACAGCCCCCACCCGTACCGGTTCGACAGCCCGCGGAGGGCGGTCGAGCCGCAGTGGAACCCGGACGCGTGGTCGATTCCCTCCGGCGTGGCGCTACCCCGTCGACCGTCGTGGATGGCGGACATCTCGGTATCGGCGTACCGCCAGCAGCGGGGTGAACGATCCGGCGAACATGTCCGGACTCGATCGACCCCGATCCGCGGGATCCGACTTCGTCATGATTATGTATGCGCCCACGAGTCACACGGGTATGCAATTCGTCCAGTACGACGAGGGTCGCCTCGGATTGCTCACCGACGACGGAACCGGCATCATCGATCTCACGGACCGACTCGGGCTCGAGTCCGACGATCCGCTCGCGGAGTACATCGAGGGAGACCACGACGCGAGCGAGTACGCCGACGCCGAGGCGGACGTCGCGGTCGAGGACGCCCACCTCGGCTCGCCGATCCGCCGGCCCGGCAAGGTGATCGCCGCGCCGCTGAACTACGAGAACCACATCGAGGAGGCGATCTCCGACCGCGACATCACCACCGACGAGTGGTTCTCGATCGAGGACAAGGGCTACTTCCTGAAGGCCCCTTCGAGCGTCGTGGGCCCCGACGACGGGATCGAGCTCCCCTTCTCGGACCGGCGGTGTGACCACGAGGTCGAGCTCGCGTTCGTGATGGGTGAGGACGTCAAGGACGTCTCCACCGAGGAGGCCTGGGACAGCATCTTCGGCTACACCATCCTGCTCGACATCTCCGTCCGCGGCGACCAGGACCGATCGAACCGGAAGTCCTACGACACCTTCACCGTGATCGGCCCGGCGGTCGTCACGGCCGACGAGATCGACGACCCCCAGAACCTCGACCTCGAGCTCGAACTCAACGGCGAGGTTCAGCAGTCGGACAACACCTCGGACATGGTCTACACCTGCGGCAACGTCGTCCAGTACGCCTCCATCGGCGCCACCGTCGAGGCCGGCGACGTGATCACCACGGGCACGCCCGAGGGCGTCGGCGCGCTCGCCGACGGCGACACGATCGAGGCCACCATCGAGGAGATCGGCTCGATGACCGTCGACGTCACCGAACGCGACGTGACCTTCGACGACGTCAACGTGAACAAGGACGGATAGGGCGGCGTCGCACGCGGCGGCACGTTGGGGTTTTCTTGCGTTTGTAGTACGATGGACGGTCGTCCGAAGCGTCGGCTATCGTCCGATTTCGCCGGAGATACGTGTGGGACGGGCCGAGTGCTTCGGGACTCGTTCCGAGAGTAATCCACCGATCGACACCGTGGGAGACCTGATCCGTGACCCAGAAGACCGCAGCAAGTGGCCGAAACCATCGCAGTGCGGATGGTACTCATCAGCCCTCTGATGAAAATATTTCATATTCATATACTATATGTATTTTTGAAAGTTTTGTTAAATACCGCCGGAAAAACCGGTTACTGGCTGTCGAGATGAATATCTCGGTGATCGGCGAAATGTTCGTCTACCGTCCGAAGTCAGGTAACGGAACACTGCGACGAAGGAGCCGTGTTATGTTAGTGAGGGCATCGCGTGGATTGATTTATCATTTGTGAAGTGAGATCGAACACCGTGCTGGCGAGCGGAAGCGGAAAATGATATAAAATATAGTATGTGTGAATGAGTAGTAAATAATTAAATCGAAATCTTTGGAATCGATCGTGGTCCCGTCGCTATTCACAACTGGGTTTATAAAACAGAGCTACAGCCGATCCGACGGATCAGCCTGGTGTTGACGGAATGATGATCCGTTTCCACGGATAGCGGTTCTGGCTGTACAGTGCAGTCAATCAATGTACTAATCAACTCTCCACGTGAGCCTCTATTCGATCGTGACGAAATAGATAACGTGATCGGTTCTCACCGAGCGTTACCGGTGCTACTGGCTTACTGACGTCGAATTTCACGTTGCTGACGTAAATGGTCTCGATCCGGTCCTTGGTAAAGACGACTATCGATTTCGAGCGGTTCGCTATGGAAATCGGAATGCCATCGAACGTGTTTACTTAACTATAGAATAGCAAAAATCATAGTGTTCATATATTTAGCACTGCCGCCCTCGAGACAGCTCAAAACTGGCTCGAAGCCTTTCGCTGCCTACCACAATGCACGCCAAACGTAACGCGACCAAGTGCGGTCGGTGTAGATACTCATCAGTCCGACGGGGTCAGAGACGCTCAGACGGTTAGATACTCTTCGAGTATCGCTTCGTTATCGTTCAACTCGGTTGAAGCACCACTATATTTCACTTCTCCCTTTTCGATGATGTACGCCTTATCGGAGACATCGAGCGCTAGTTGACTATTCTGCTCGACCAGGACGATAGTATGTCCATCTTGGTTGAGCTGGTCGATGATCTCGCCGATCTCAGTCACGAGCTTCGGCATCAGTCCCTCGGTCGGCTCGTCGATGAGCAGAACATCTGGCTTCGAGACGATAACGCGCCCGATCGAGAGCATCTGCTGTTCACCACCCGAAAGAGTCCCGGCTTTTTGTCCGATCCGCTCTTCAAGCCGCGGGAAGTACTCGAACGCCGGTGTGAGTGCTTCCTCGGTGTTCCGGTTCGAACCGATCCCAACGAGCAGGTTCTCACGGACGGTCAGATCCGGGAATATACCTCGATCCTCGGGGACGAATCCTATGCCCTTTCGGAAGACGTCCTCGGGAGCGAGTCCGGTAATGTCCTCATCCCGTAGTTCAATCGTTCCTCGCCGCGGCGGCTGGTGACCCATAATCGATCGTAACGTGGTCGTTTTGCCGGCCCCGTTGCGTCCCAGAAGTGCGACCACTTCCGATTCGTCGACGTCAATGGAAATCCCGTTCAACACGTGGGAATCTCCGTAGTAGGTGTGGATCTCGTCCACCGAAAGCATCGCTATTCACCTCCAAGGTACACGTTCTGTACTTGGCTGTTCTCCCTCACGTCCGTCGGATCACCTTCGGCGATCAACTCCCCGTGGTGTAACACGCTGATCGTATCGGCAAGGTCGTGAACCAACTCCATATCGTGCTCGATCAACAGGATCGTCCGGTCATCGCTGACGCTTCGGATCGTATCGACCAGTTCCATCGTTTCGTCAGTTGTGAGTCCGGCTGCCGGTTCATCGAGCAAGAGCAACTCGGGATCGAGGCTGAGTGCGATCCCGATCTCGAGTTTGCGTTTCTGTCCGTGCGAGAGCTCGCTCACCTCGGTGTCAGCGGCGTCCCCCAAGTCGACCTGTCGTGCGACCTCGTAGGCTTGCGATTTCATCTGCTCGTCATTTTCGATGTCGGAAGCAAGAAATGATAGTGAAAAGCCATCCGTTCTCGTCGAAAGGACTCCGAGACGAAGGTTCTCCATCACGGTCATTCCGTCGAAGAGGTTCGAGATCTGGAACGACCTCGCGATCCCGTGATCGGCGATCTGGTGCGGTTGCTTCCCAGTAATGTCCTCCCCGTTGACTTCGATCGTCCCTTCTGTAGGCGAGAACGTCCCTGAAAGGAGGTTGAAGAACGTGGTCTTTCCTGCTCCATTGGGTCCGATGAGTGCCCTGAGCTCGCCTTGCTCAATGGCGAAGTCGACGTTATCGATCGCGAGGAACCCGCTGAAGGACTTTGTGAGACCGTCGGTCGATAGTACTTCACTCATACGTCGGATACCGATAACTCTACTTCGATACATATATATTTATGGGTCGAGACGATCGCTGGTCTGACGGCCTGGCGGGCTTGAGAGTGACGTCTATCGGTCGATAAGCATGGTGAACACTCGCGAGGTAGGTGGCCGTTTGGGGCGACCGACCCATGGGTCAGTCCGGTCGGTACTTGAATCGTTGCTTCTTGCCTGTAGCCGTCCGTTTCACCGACTCGACGAATTCATACTCCCGTGGCCGTTTGTAATCTGCCAGATCGGAGTCGTGCTTGCAGTACGCATCAAGCTCGTCTTCCGTCACCCCGGCCCCCGAGACGTATGCCTTCACTCTCTGACCCCACTCTTCGTCCGGAACGCCAACGACGATCGCGCTAGCGACGGCATCGTATCCTTCGAGGGTTTCCTCGACTTCGACCGGTGAAACGAGTTCACCACCGCTCAGGATCATATCGTCCGCCCGGCCCGTGATCGTCACGTA
Source organism: Halopenitus sp. POP-27 (assembly GCF_029889855.1). Classification (NCBI taxonomy): domain Archaea; kingdom Methanobacteriati; phylum Methanobacteriota; class Halobacteria; order Halobacteriales; family Haloferacaceae; genus Halopenitus; species Halopenitus sp. POP-27. The sequence continues at coordinate 46,523 of NZ_JARANU010000011.1, forward strand.
ACCCGCCTCGTCACGAACGGCCAGATCCTTCGTTCGATACCATCCATCCTCGAAGGACCGGTTCGTGGCATCGTGTGCGTTGAAGTAGTAGTCGACGAGCCCTTCGCCTTTGACGAGCAACTCACCCTCCTCGCCGACGTCGGTTTCCTCTTCCGGAGAAACCCCTTCCTTCGGATCGTACTTCGCGATCCGGACCTGTTTGGCAGCGCTGGGTCGTCCCGTTTTCCCGGCGTGTTCCGGGAGGTCCTCGGGACGAAGGATGAGGTCGTACATCGATTCGGTCGAACCGTAGGCGTTGAAGATGTTGGGCGTCAACGATTTGGAAAGGTGAGTCACGAGTTGTTTTGAAAGCGGAGAACCCATACAATGGAGCACCTCGACCGTCGAGAAGTCGAACTCATCGATATCATTTCGATCCGCCATTCGCTTGGCGACGGTCGGAACCGTGACGACGTACGTGACGCCGTGTTCACTCACTGCTTCCGGCGCCATATCGGGCCCCCAATCCTTTGCAAGCAGGAGAGAGCCGCCGGCACACAACACGGGATTTATCATCGTACCCATTCCACCAGCGTGGAAGAACGGGGAGAGTTGGAGGCCGACCGTTTCCTGGGTGATATGTCCCTGCGCGGTGTGTGCTTGCTGGATACGATGGTAAGCGGATGCCTGGCTGACGACGACGCCTTTCGGTCGTCCGGTGGTGCCGCTGGTGTAGAGAATATAGGAAATGCGTCCGTCGTTCGGGCTTACAGGCGAGGGTTCGCTATCGATGCCGCTGTCGAGGACGCTCTTGAAGGTCTCTCCCTGCGGCGGTGCCCCACCGACCTGTATCGATCTGAGGGACGTTCCGGAGTTCTCGATGGCCGTCCGGATCGTCTCACGATCGTCGTGGTCGTAGACGATCGCCTCGGCGTTCAGGTCGTCGATCACGTACTCGAAGTCGGCCGCACTGAACATATAGTTCAGCGGTACCGGGATCGCGCCGATCCTGTAGCAGGCGTACACCGACAGCGGGAATTCCGGCGTGTTGTATAACACGATCGGCACACGGTCGCCCTCACGGAGTCCCCGTTGTTGGAGTCCGCTTGCGACGCGGTTCACTCGTTCGTCGAACTCCGCGTACGTCCACTCCTCACCACCATCAAGCAGTTGCAACGCGACGGAGTCGCCTCGATATCGTACGTTCCGCTGCAAAAGCTGGCTTTGCGTAATCATACCGTGGTGGACCACATCATCAAGCAAAAGGTTTTTCCTTCTATTCTCCTGATCGTGAGGACGTCCGCAAGCCTATTCCGCGACGGGCCAGTATGCACGTGATGTCACACTCGAACACTGAGGCTGCAGATCTTCAGCCGATATGGTCGATGTGTCTCCCTCGCGTCGCAAAGCTGGCTGAGCGCTGGCACCTCACTTCGATGGTCGCTATGCGGGTCGTTTCTCGATGATCCCGCGGGACAGATCCGTCATCACAGGTTCACCGTCCGCGTTTGCTACTGTTCGTTTAAAATCGACGTATCCGCCGTTAGGGTGGCAGTCTTCGTCCGATTTCGACTGAATCTCGACGCCGAGTGTCAGGTCCTGGTCCGGAGTCACGGGTTGGTGCCATCGAAGCTGATCGATTCCAACCCCACCCATAATCGCTACGTTATCCTCCGCTTGCAGATATTCTTCGGTGAAGACACGGGTCGCAACACAGAGAGTGTGCAGTCCACTGGCGATGAGTTGGCCGAACATCGATTCACTGGCGGCTTGCTCGTCCAAATGGAAGGGCTGGGGGTCGAACCGTTCGGCGAATTCGACGATTTCGTGCCTGCGTAGCGTGAACGTACCGACTTCGAACTCCGAACCGGGTTCGAGGTCTTCGTAGTACTGCACCATAATACGATGTGACGAGAGATAACATAAAGAAGTTTGTGTCCAGCACCTGGATTCGTATTCCGGTGCGACGACTTGTTACGGGTGGGTGACCAGCCTACGGGTTCGAAGCATCTACTGGAACTGCTCAGTGAGTGCCGGAACGACGTCGAAGAGGTCGTCGTGGATCGCGTAGTCGGCGATGTCCATAATCGGCGCATCCGGATCGGTGTTGATCGCCACGATGGCATCCGACCCTTTCATACCAGCCACGTGTTGCACCGCTCCGGAGATCCCGATGGCAAGGTACACATCGGGCGTCACGACCTTACCGGACTGTCCGACCTGTCGGTTCTTCGGAAGCCACCCGCTGTCGACGATCGGGCGGGAACAGGAGATCGTCGCATCGAGTACCTCCGCCAGCTCGCGGATGATCGCTAGGTTCTCCTCCTCGTCGATCCCGCGTCCGATCGAGACAAGGACGTCCGCCTCCGAGATGTCCACTCCGCCACCCGTCGTCTCACGGAAGCCCGTAACACGGGAACCGACGCTTCCCTCATCAAGGCTGAAATCGACGGTTTTGACGCTAGCCGTTCCCGGGCCTTCAGCCATCGGCCACTCCGCACCACGAATCGTGACGACTGCGGGCCCATCCAACTCGTTCGTCGTCGCGACCTTTCCCCCGTACATCTCCCGTGTCACGGTGAGCGTCGCATCGTTCGCGTCGAGTCCGATGGCGTCGGTTGCCAGTGGGAGATTGAGCGTGTTTGCGACAGCTGGGACGTAATCGAGACCGTTGACGCTGTTCGGAGCCACCACGTACTCCGCGGCCACCGCCTCGTATACCTGCGTAACCGCCTGAACGTAGATGTCGTGATTGAATTCCATCCCTTCGTCGACGGTGTAGATCACGTCGACGCCCTGTAGATTCAGTTTCTCGGCGAACTCTTCGACCGGTCCACCGATGATCAAGAGATGGAGGTCCCCACCCGTTTGTTCGGTCAGTTTCGTCGCGGCGGTGACCAGTTCGAAGCTCACGTCCCGCAACGACCCTTGCCGATGATCGGCGACGGCGAGGACGTCCGTCATTGGACCACCCCCTTGTTCTCAAGCAGATCAGCCAACTGTCCGGCCGTCTCGTCGGCATCCCCCTCGAAAACGGTCGCGGCGCTCTCGGTTTCGGGTTCGTACATATCGGTGAGTCTGAGTTCGGGCGTGACGGCGTCGCTCGTGACGCCGAGGTCAGCCAACGTCATCGCAGCGAGTTCCTTCTGGCGGGCCTGCCGGATCCCGCGCATACTCGCATAGCGTGGTTCGTTGATCCCCGATTGGATCGTCAGAATCGCGGGGAGTTCGATCTCGGTCTCCTCCTCGATTCCGCCTTCGAGTTCACGGCGGACGGCGGCCACGCCATCCTCAATCTCGTGGTGAAGATGATTGACGACCGCCCCCCACTGGAAGCCTATCTCGCGGGCCAGCGAGACGCCGGTCGCGCCGAACCCGTCGTCTCCCGCCTGAACGCCGGACAGAATCAAATCAGGATTCTCGGATTCGACGACTGCACTGAGGATCTCCGTTTTCGCGTTCACGTCCAGCAGTGGGACGTCCTCGAGCGCCTCGTCCCAGATCCGGATCCCTCTGTCGGCGCCCTTCGCGAGCGCCTGCCTGATAGTATCCTCACAGCTCTCTGGGCCGATCGTAACCGTGACGACTTCTTCGATGATATCCGCTTCCCGGAGTTGGACTGCCTCTTCGAGGGCGAAGCTATCCCATTCGTTAAGCTCCGTTTCGAGATACTTCGGCGGGATCTCCGTCTCATCGATCTCGAATTCCTCTCCGACGGTTGCCACTTCCTTGACCGTGACCAAGGCCTTCATCAACTGGGCACTCGTTACTGCTAGTATAAATATATTTTGATCATTTGGACATATCATCCGCCGCTTCGAGTAGTAACTCGGTGACGCGATTCACTCGGAATACACCGCTGTCGGATCCTTTCGATGCACGTCGATCTATGGCGGTTCATAAGTTGTCTCGTATCCACAACGATGAGCAGACGCGGTCCATACGGTCGCTCCGAGTGGCCCGCTTGAGACCGGTGAGGTCTGAAGCAGCCATCGAAACAAGAGTTCGTTTAACTATATTAGACACATTGCTGATTCGCCGTTCGTCGGGTGAATAAATTACTATAGTATGATTGTAATACGTTTGATGACGACCCTCATATGATCTCGCGGCACTCGGTAAACAGTTCGCCCGGCCTTTCGACACTCCAAACAATTACAAACATAGTTTTGTAATTAACCGCAGCATCTCCTATAGAGAGTCCTACGGAGACGCGATCGGCGATCGTCACTCATCGCGAGCACACTACATTCGTTTAGCTATTTTGAACAGTCATACTGTGACGTGCTCGGTACTCCTCGTTCGATCGTCCGTTACGTCGGTCCAACGGGATCGGTAGTGCTACGAACTGATCCCTGCTTGCTGCTCATCCGCCGCTAGTTGATATTTCGGCGGTGTATCCTTGCCTCTCCTGGCTTGAGCATCTCGAGGGTTTCGGCGAGTTCCGGGCTCCGGAGCCTCCACAGAAGGATGCTCCCTCGGTTTAACATACCCGAACGAGTTAATTGGGTAGCGGTCAATACCGATACGTATGAACGAAAGCACGCCGCCGATGCAGTCCGTCGAACGGGCCTTCGAGGTCGTTGAGACGCTCCGTGACAATGGGCCGGCGGGTCCCTCACGCATCGCCGAGGAACTGGGTATGCCAAAGAGCACTGCCTACGTGTATCTCCGATCACTTCGAGAGACGGGATTCGTCATCGGGGAGGACGGACAGTATCGGCTGAGCTATATGTTTTTGAATACCGGATCGCGAATCAAGCATCGTCAGCGAATCTTTCAGGTCGCTCGTGGGGACATATCACGACTCGCCAATGAGACCGGCGAGTCCGTTACGCTCTCGATCGAGGAAGCTGGACGGACGATCGTTCTTCAGGAGGAATCGAAAGAGGAATCGATCGATCTCGGTCTATACTCCGGAATGTCCGCGCCGCTGCACTCCCAGGCTGCTGGTAAGACGATCCTCGCCGAGTTGCCACCCTCGCGGATCACCGATATTATCGACAGCCACGGGCTCACGGCGGCCACCACCCACACGATCACCGACGAGAAACGATTACGCGACCAACTCGAGACGATTCGAGAGACCGGGTACGCTGTTGACTGGGACCAGCACGTCGTCGGTGTGGGGACGATGGGTGTCCCGATCGTCGTCGAGGGTGAACCGATCGGGGCGATCGGGATCGCCTGTCCAACCGAACGGATGAAAGACGAGGACTACCAAGAAGATCTGTTGAAGCTCGCTCGAGAGTGTACGGAATCGATCACGGTGAGCTACCAGTACAGTCGATAACCGTCGAACGATACCATCCGTCGGTATCGATTCCTGTCATCCTGACGTACGTTCGATCAAGAACCCGCCCCATCACCTCACCAACAGCGATAAGTTTAAGTAGTGGTACTCAATTCTACTTTGTATGCAGTTTGGCCTGACTGATGAGCAACAAGCCGTCAGGGAGACGGTTCGTGAGTTCGCTGAGAACGAAATCGAGCCGGTCGCCCAGGAATACAACCGGAACCACGAATATCCACGCGAGATCGTTGATCAAGCGAACGAGATGGGGCTCACTGGCTCGCTCCTCCCCGTCGAGTACGGCGGAACGGATATGGGATATCTCACGGAGGTCGTGATCACCGAGGAACTCTGTCGAGTTGATCCGGCCATCGGCGTCGCGATCGGGTCGTGGAGTGCGGCCGCGAACCTGATCGTTGACCACGGGACCGAGAAACAGAAAGAGGCCTTCGTCCAACCAACGGCCGAAGGCGAGATGACGGGCGGTGTCGCGATCACGGAACCACAGGGTGGAAGCGACGTCACCGGGATCGAAACGACCGCGAAGCAGGACGGTGACGAGTACGTCATCAACGGGACGAAGCTTTGGATCACCAACGGCGGGATCGCCGATTATACGATCGTCTTTGCCAGGACCGGTCCGCGTAAGGAGGACGACCCTCACGAGGGGATCAGTGCTTTCATCGTCGACACGGATCAGGAGGGCTACTCGACGGAGGATTCCGACCTAATGGGCCTTCACGCCGAGAACAACACGACGGTGTACCTCGACGACGCCCGCGTAGCCGAGTGGCGGATGATCGGGGAGGAGGGGGAAGCCTTCCTCCATCTGATGGACTGGTTCAACAAGAACCGGGCCAAGAGCGTCGGCGCCTTCGGTATCGGTCTCGCACAGGGTGCCTTCGATAAGGCGTTCTCCTACGCCCGCGAGCGCGAGCAGTTCGACGAAACACTCACCGATTTCCAGGGTTTGCAGTGGAAGTTCGCGGATATGAGTATGCGAATCGAATCGGCACGCCAACTCACTTATCGGACCGCTTCGCTTCTCGATGAGGGAGTCGTCTCACCGAAACACTGCGCCCTCGCCAAGATCAAAGCCAGCGAGACGGCTCGAGAGGTTGCCAATGAAGCGCTCCAGTTACACGGTGGGCACGGGTACTCCAAGGACTATCGGATCGAGCAGTACTACCGTGACGCGAAGATCTTCGAGATCTTCGAGGGGACTAACGAGATCTGCCGAAACATCGTTGCGAAGGAACTGATCAAGGACGGCGGACTCGTCGAGTATCGAAACCACTAGCGCTCCGAGACTCTCGTCTCCTTCACGAGGCGAATGTCTCCGTCATCGTTCCGCTACACTATCGTGACTTACTTGCGGAGCTTGACACCGGAGGCTATCTCCACTCGATACTGTATACGGGATTTCTGGGGAGAGACACCTCCTTTCCTCGTTCCAGACTGAGTGTGGGTCACTAACGCTACGCGTTTGCTGGGGCTCCGACAGGCTAGATTCGGTCCAAATCTCGTTTCCGATAGTCGGACCGGTTATAGAAGAACGGGCGTCGACACCGCTCGACGGGGACAAATACCGCGGATACGACCCTCGACCGGTTCAGAATTCACACTGCGTCGGGATGTCCCTGAGTGGATCCAGTGCAGCTGTTTCCATCTGAGTGAAGCTATCGTTCTCGGCGCGCATAATCGCCTGCTCGTAAGTCATCTGGTTGTTGGCCGAACGTATGAACGCCGCGCGTGCATAGTCATCCGCGCTGAACTCCCGTCCCTGAAGGGCGTCGATAAGCGCGTCCGTGTCCCCCCGACCGCCGTAGTCGATGCTCTCAGCGGTCGCGAACACTTGATTCACCATATCGAACGGCCTGATGGACTGCATCATTGGCATTCCGTCCATTCGGTTCTGATACTCCTCGATGAAGTTCTGGATGTACGGCGTATCCCAGAGCTCGACCGCCCGAGGCATAAACGCGGTGATGATCGTCATTCCCTCGATGGCCTGATCGAGATGTCCGCCCAGGAAGTCCGAACCGGGAGCTGCGACCTCCATCTCCTCGAAGATGCCGTAGCTACTGCCCTGTTCGAGGAATGCTGCCGCGTCCGAGCCACCCATAACCGGAACCAGAATGTCCGCACTCGTGTCGATGTTCGAGATGTAACTGCTTTGGTCGGACGTTCCCAGCGGGACGGCGACGGAGTCGATAACCTCCCCGCCCGCGTTCTCGAATTCGGCACTGAAGTTCTCCAAGCCGCTTTGCCCCCACGCGTAGTCGGAGTAGTAGATGCTCATCGTCTGGCCGACGTTCTCGTAGAGCCACGGACAAAAGGGGATGGCTTGGTGTTCGGTCGTCGGTCGGAAGCGGAAGAAGTAGCGGCTACAATCCTCACCGGTTAGTGATGGGGATGCGGACGTCGCGTTCAGCTGGATCACTCCGTTCCGTTTGGCGACGTCGGTGATCGCACGGGTCACCGCGGACGACGTCGCTCCGAGCAGGATGTCGGCGTTCTCAGCTTGTACGAGATCGCGTGCTTCTTCGACAGCCGTGCTCGGATCCAACTGGCTGTCCCTGTTCAGCACCTCAATCGTGTTACCGTTCACTCCACCGTTCTGATTGATCCGATCGGCAACGATCTGAACGCTCGCCTCGATCGATTCGGTGAACACGGCGTAAGGTCCGGTCTGTGGATGGATCGTCCCGACCGTAATCGTCCCATCGGAAGCGCTACTGCTCACGCCAGAGTTTCCACCGGTTCCGGTCCCAGCGGAGTTCCCGTCTCCGGAGCAGCCTGCCAGGAGCCCAGTGCCCGTCAGCGCCGCGCCCGATTTCAAGATTCTTCGCCGTGTTGACAAGGTCTCACGCATACGAGGCTGACTATGAGATATCTAACTAATAAGTGTATGGGAACCTGCTTGACATAGAGTCGGATCGGTCGGTCGAGCGAACCCCCAGAAGTTGCTCCGGGAGTTCGTTCGGCGAAGAAATATAATACTGATGATGAAAATGATTATTTATGTTGACTTGAAATGGGGGGTATGGTCGAGTTGAGTCAGATAGTCATTCCCATACTAAACGGGTTGTCAACCGGACTTTCATTGGCATTAGTTGCCGTCGGGCTCACGCTAGTGTTTGGCGTTATGCACGTCGTGAATTTGGCCCACACAGAATTCTATATGATCGGTGCGTTCCTGATACTGGTATTGTTAGGGGTCGTTGGGAACTATTGGATCGCGTTGGTCCTGGCGGCCGTCGCGGTTGCCATCCTTGCGTTGCCGATCGAACGACTCGTATTCGCTCCGATCAGGGATAGGGAACCGGTACAGTCGATGATCATCTCTTTCGCCCTGCTATTCATCTCACACCGTGCCGCCTTCGAGATATTCGGGGGACGGATTCGGTCGATATCGACACCGGTTAGTGGGGCGACGGATCTGTGGTTCGTCACGTATCCGACCGAGCGATTGCTGATCATCGTCGCGGCCGCCGTCGTTCTGACCCTGGTCTGGATCTTCCTCGAACGAACGCGCTACGGGTTGCTCATCCGGGCGAGCGCACAGGACCTCGAAAACGCACGTTCGCTCGGGATCCGTGTGGATCGAGTGTACGCGATGACCTTCGCGATCAGCGCGTTTCTGGCGACGATCGCGGCAGGATTCCTCGCTCCGATCCAAGGGATCTATCCGACTGTAGGACTCACCGTCTTGCTGGACATCTTCATCATCGCCATCGTTGGCGGAATGGGCAGCATTCCCGGCGCCGTCATTGCGGCCCTCTTGATCGGATTGACCAGATCCATCGCCACGATCTGGATAGCACCCTGGACGACGCAGCTCCTCGTGTTCGTGCTCGTGATCGCCGTCATACTGGTTCGCCCACAGGGAATCTTTTCGAACTGACAATGTTGGAAGAACTTTTCGACAGCTTCGACGATGGACGACTCGCCTCCCGACCGATCCGGACGCTCGCGGTAATCGGCGTTCTCGGGCTACTGATCGCTGTACCTCGGTTAGCCAGCCTCTCCGACGTCCGATTGTTGACTCAAATCCTCGTATTCGGTCTATTTGCACTGGGATACGATATTCTCTACGGCTACAACGGCGTGGTCAGCTTCGGCCACGCGGTGTTTTTTGGCTTGGGCGGGTATCTCTTCGGAGTTCCGTTCGCGCAGTTCGGGGTCGAGAACGTCTGGTTGATGCTGATCCTCGCAGTTCTCGGAACTTCCCTGATCGGCCTTTTGATCGGGATCGTTTCGGTGCGAACCCGGGACGTCTACTTCTCGATCCTCACGCTTATTTGGGCACTCGTCGTGACGACGATCATCGAGAACCTGCAGATCACTGGTGCCCACGACGGGTTCTCCCTGTCCCTTCCTGACCTCGTTTTGATTCCCGGCACAGTTAGCGTCTCCCTCTATGAACAACGTGTCGTCTACTATCTCGCGCTGGTCTGTCTGCTTCTGACGTTCCTCATCGCCCATCGTCTCGTACACTCGCCACTCGGGGAGGTTCTGCAAGGGGGGAAAGCAAACAGTAACCGACTCACGTATCTCGGGTATGATGAACGGAAGTATCGCGTGGTCGCGTTCACGATTTCCTGTGGAATCGCCGGCTTCGCCGGTGCACTTCAGGTGATCTTAACGGGCTACGTGAGTCCGAGTTTGATGAGTTACCTTTTGTCAGGGGAGCTGATCCTGTGGACGATCATCGGTGGTGCCGGGACACTCGTCGGTCCGATTCTCGGAGCCTCCGTCATCACGCTGCTCGAGGAGTCTCTGAGTGGCTTGATCTCTTGGTGGGAGATCCCTGTCGGGATGATTTTTATAGTTATATTGATATATATGCCGGAGGGCATTCTAGGTCAGGTACGGACCCTGTACCACAGCTGGACGGATCGGGACGAATCCGATGAGTAACCGTCCTCGCTAATGTGACGATTTGCCCCGGTGCTTACCGCAGAATTGAAGTAGTCCTGTTGTCTGCACTAACCTATGCTGACGCCACGTGATATGCTAGAGCGAAACGTGGAGTACCGTGGCGAGAACACCGCGATCGAGATTCTGGACACGGGCGAAACGTGGAGCTACGCCGAGTTCGATTCGAAGGTGAATCGGTTGGCGAACGGGTTGCGGGATCGTGGGATCCGTGAAGGCGATCGAGTGCCGATCGTGTTGTACAACACTGCGGAGTACCCCCTCTCCGTGTTCGCATGTTACAAGATCGGCGCGGTTCCGGTCCCGTTGAACTATATGCTCACGCGAGCCGATTTCGAACAAATCATCGGAGAGCTCGGTGCGGCGGCCCTCATTTACGACGCTCGAGACAGCGAGGACATTGAGGCAGCTGCACGGGCGGTTTCACGGACTCCACGGTTGATCGAGGCGAACGGCGAATCCGCTAGGGAGGAGACTTTCCAGGATGTCCTCGAATCGGGATCAACTGACAGCCCGCCACAGCTACCGACGAATGAGGGGCGACTCTGTTATATGCTGTATACGAGCGGGACAACCGGCCAACCGAAGGGTGTCGCCTTCACACAGGAGACTGCACACCATCGGATCCAAGAGGCCTACTCCGCACAGGGATTCATCACACAGAAGACGGTCGGATTGCAACTCTCACCGTTCTTCCACGCCGGTGGAATGGGTGCGATGATCAATCCCACCCTTTGTGCGGGCGGAACCATCCTCCTGGCCGAAGACTGGGGGCCGGAGATGGCGCCGGCAGTCATCGACGAACACAACGTCACGTACGTCGTGACCGTCCCCACGGTCGCGAAACGACTTGCCGAACAGGATGACATCGATGACTACGACCTCTCGTCAATCGAAGCAATGCAGTGTATGGGTGCGCCTCTCTCGAAATCGCTCGCGAGTGATCTCATCGAGAAAGTCACGCCGAACATCTATAACAGCTACGGATCCACGGAAACGCTCTACGACCTTATGCTCCGCCCCGATGACCTCCCCGAGCATGCAGGTAAGACCGGTCGGCCGAATCCTGACAAACAGGTCAGGGTCATCGAATTCGAGCAGAACGAGGAATTCGATCCCGATGATCGAGCCGAAGTAGAAGAAGTCGGCCGTCTTATTACGAAGGGGGAGGGAATTATGGACTACTACTTCGACAACAACGATGCGACCGAGGAGGTCTTCACTGAGGGTTGGTTCTATACGGATGACCTCGCCATCAAGGACGAACAGGGATACGTCTCAGTCACCGGCCGTGCTGACGGTATGATCCTGAGCGGTGGCGAGCTCGTGTCGCCGGCGGAGGTCGAGGAGGCATTGGAAACCCACGAGCGCGTTGATGGGGCTATCGTCGTCGGAGAATCCGACGAGGAGTGGGGCGAACGAGTCAAGGCCTTCGTCACCGGTGAGGATCTTACCGAAGCGGAACTGGAGACCTACTGTAAGAATCGAGAAGACCTAGCGAACTACAAACGACCCAAACAGTACGAAATCGTCGAATCGATCGAGCGTACCGCGACGGGGAAGAAACAACGATTCAAATACGAATGACGTCGGTGGTACAGACCGATACGCAACCAAGCGACTGCAGGCTGCGCCGCTCACTGGTTAGTCGGCTTTCCTCGAGCTTGATGTAGTGATGGGATCCGACGTGCTTTTTGACGAGAGATCGCGTCGAATCGATCGCAAGTGCTGAGGTATCTTTCTCATATTAGAGTATATTAAACTATATTATATATTGAGTCATATATTTTAGTCAGGAATCATACCATAAAACGAATAATGCAAGCAAGTTGCTATCAGAATCTGGAGTGTCGATCAGTTTTAGGACCGTGCTGTTAAATCACTAGACGTGTTTTCAATTATACGTGGGGAGAATACGCCCAATAGATTGAAATAATCTGTATAATTCCTATATAATTCATTATATTACAGAATCTGTGTTTCAAACGGATGATTGAGGCTTGGGTGTTACAAGTACAAACATCGATGGACCTTACGCACTCTCCGAATACTTCGCCAGTACTGAGTTTCACCCATTCCTTTCTAAAGCGCCATATTGCGTGATTCTACCGGGACTTCCCTTGTGGGAGTACAGCTGTCGGGACGCATTTAATTCGACGATCCGAATATATCATACACTCCGGTTAATGGTTCCTTGATTATCATATATCTATTCTGTCTATTTTTAATTCATATATTTATTCTGAGTTACTATCTGACGCTCTAGCCGCTCCCGCCGTCCCGCAACTCAGACGACGCCGACGCCCCCGGCGATCAGCTCGTGGGACTCCAACGCGTCGTCGTGGTCGGCCTGGACGTGTTGGATCATCACCTCGTCGACGCCGACGCGGTCGGCGAGCTGTTCGAGCAGGCCGGCGATCGTGTCGGGGTTGCCGGAGATCGCCCGCGGCCACTCGTCCGCGTCGAGCGTCGCCGGCGTTGGGTCCGGCACGCCGCCGAGCTCGTCGATCGCCTCCTCGATCGACGGGCGGGTGCCGACGATCCCGCGACGCATCCGGGCGAAGGACGCCTCGGCGACGGCTCGACGTCGAGCCGCCGCCGCGTCGGTCGGCGCGCACACGGCGTTGACCGCAACGATCGCGTGCGGAGAGTCGGGTGCGCCGGGCCCATCGGTGGGCTCGAACCGGTCCCGATAGGTCTCGACGGCGCGCTCCGCGAACCCGGGTCGGATGAAGGCGGCGAAACAGTACCGGAGACCCAACTCGCCGGCGATCGCGGCGCTCGAGGGACTGGATCCAAGCACCCAGGGCAGTGGCGGCTCGGCCCCCGACCGCGCGATGTCGAGGTCGCTGTAGGCGTGGTCGTCCGGGAACTCGTCCGCCAGATGGGCCACGACCGCCTCGATCTTCTCGCGGTGATCGCCGTCGGGATCCGTCGCGTGGCGGTCGGTCCCGAGCGCGCGGTCGGCCGCCGGCGAGCCGTTCGCGCGCCCGAGCCCCGCATCGATCCGGCCGGGTGCGAGCCCGTCAAGCGCGCCGAAGACCTCGGCGACCTTGAACGGGCTGTAGTGATTGAGCAACACGGCGCCGGAGCCGAGCCGGATCGTGTCCGTCTCCGCGGCCAGGTGCCCGAGCAGGACCTCGGGCGTCGTGCCCGCGAGCGTGTCGGTCATCGCGTGATGTTCGGCGACCCAGAACCGCTCGAACCCCAGCCGTTCCGCCTGCTGGGCGGCCTCGACTGTGTTCTCGTACGCGTCGGCGGCGGTTCCGGAATCGGGGACCGGTGAGAGGTCGACGGCGGAGAGCTGCATATCGATCCTCCGCCGGCCGGGCGGAAGAACCGATCGACTCGACGCCTCGGATCCCGCGAGACGGTCATATGGTGCGGCGAGATGGCCACTCCGACGCCCCGGTCACGGCTGCACGCTCAGGTCGAACGCGTAGGTCGTCCCGTCGACAGTGGCGAAGAGGTGGTCGAACTCCACCCCGAGCTCGAAGGCGTCGTCCGCTGGAAGGTGCTCGCCCGCCCCGAGCCGCTCCATCACGGACCGGAGGGATGCCGACATCGGCAGGTCCTCCTCGTAGAAGGGCGTTCGGACCGCCGTCCGGACCACGTCACCCTCCGCGTCGGGAAGCGACTCCGGCGACAGGTCGGTCTCGATCAGCGTCGACCGGACGTGGTCCTCGAAGCCGGCGCGCGTGTCCGCGACCGGCTCGACCGAGTAGGTCGTCTCCGTCGGCGTCGCCGTCCCCTGCTCGGCACGCGCGGCGAACCATCGGTCGTTCGAGCGGACGTGTTCGAACGGCGGGTCGGGCACGAGGGCGCTGTCGTCCGCATCGAGGAACTCGTGATACAGCGGACCGCGCGTGCCGAACGCGTCGCCGCCGACGTCGATCGGCGGGTTCCGGTCCGCGTAGACGGCCCCGAGCGCGGCGTCGACGATCCGACGATCCGTTTCGGAGAGCGACTCGACGGGCGGCGTTACGCCCTCGGCGTCCGCGGGCGGATCGTCCACGAGGTCGAGATAGAACTCCCACCACTCGCGCTCGACGGTCCGTTGGTCGTCGATGTGGACGCGGTAGTAGGTGGCGTCGGACTCCTCGGCGTTTCCGACGTCTTCACCCGATCCCTCGGCGTCGACGACGAACCGCGCCGCTTCCCGGGTCTCGGAGCCGAACTCGTAGGTGTATGTCAACTGGTAGTTGAGTACCGTCATCGACCCGGTCCGGATCAGCGTCCGGTAGCGGTCGCGTTTGTACCGGTCGGGGTAGTCGATCGCGAACTGCGCGGTCGGTGCGGTCGGGTCCGCAAGCAACACCGAGTCGGGAAGCGACTCGCGTTCGTAGGCACTCAAGCGGAGGGTCTCCGCCGATCGGCTCAGACAGCCGGCGACGGCCGGGAGCACCGTTGCGGCGGCTGTGGCGGCTGCGGCGGCTCCGGACGCCAGGAACGCACGGCGTGATGAAGTCGAACGCTCCCGCATCAGTACCCCCCAGGCAGCGCCAGCAGGAAGCTCACCACGACGAACGGGATGGCGAACAACAGCGCGTAGCTCGCGCCGCCGGCGGCCAGGAGTACCCACGTCGAGGGGCCGTATCCGGTCGGATCCCAGTCCAGATCGAGCCGGGGGAGAACCACGTTCGTGATGACCGGCACGCCGGCCGCGTAGCCGACGAACAGCAGCACGGCGACGTTGATGAACGCGTTGCTCCAGGCGACGCCGGCCGAATCGACCGTCGTGACGACGAGGGTCGCGGCGAGGATGTACGGGATCGAGCCGCCGACGCCCGCGAGCAGGTACGTCGGGACGATCGACCCGGTGGGTGGAAGCGTCGCGAGCAGCGCCCGGATCCGGTCGACGATGAGGAACGGCGACCACAGCAGGGTCGCGATGAATCCCGGAACGAGCAGAAACCCGACGAGGGTGGCCCACTCGGACATCGGTTCGAGCGTTGCTTGGAGCGTGACGGGAGCGTGCAGGGGAGGGAGCAAAGCGGGGAGCACGTTCATAGTGTCGGCGTCGGGATCAGTCCCGCCCTCGCGCAGTTGCGTCGTCCGTTCCGTTCGGATCGACGAGGACGTAATCGCCGCGCGATCGGAACGTCCGCGCCGGGATCACCACGTGTCCATCGTCGTTCGTCCCGAATCCCGGCGTTCGGTCCGCCGGATCGATGACGAACTGTCGGAGATCACCGGTGGTCGAGTCCATCGTGACGTTCACCAACGTGCCGATTTCCTCGCCGTCGACGGTCATCACGCTGTACCCGGCGATGCTCGATCCGAGTATCTCGCCCATATCGGAGCAACGGCATCGGGTATAAAAGATGTGCCGTAGGCACAAACTGCGATCGAAGTCATCGACCGCCCCGCCGGGCCGAAGCCTGAACGCTTACAACCCCCGCGGGTCAACTGCGCGTATGATACCGCTCGCCACCGAATCCGCATCGCTTCCGATCCCCGAAACATCGATCGTCGTGCTGGTCGTGAGTCTCCTGCTCACCGTCGTCTGGCTGGCCTCCCTCTACCGGTAGCCCGTCGAGTTCGGGTCACCGGTGTACAACGACGACCGTTCCGGCGTCACGCCGAGCGGCTGCGCTCCCGTGAGCGAACTGGATGAGCGAGCCACGGGATCAAGTGGCGGAAGACGGGATCGGTGACGAACGATTCGCCGTGAACGTCTCGACACTCCATCAAGCCCGTTCTGCAGTGATCGCAGTTCTTTATTACTCGAGTATACTACCGGCTCATATGTCGCTCACCGACCGGCAGTCGATGTGGAACCAGCGAGACGGGGACGTCGTGGTCGAGGGGTGCGTCTGAGATGGCCCTCGGCACCCTTCGCCATCGACTGTCGGAGATGGGGCCGGCGTGGCTCGCGGGCGCGATCGCCGCGGGTCCGGCGACGATCAGCGCGCTCGTGGCCGCGGGCGTCGGCTACGGGTACGACCTTCTGTGGGTAGTCGTTCTGTCGGCGCCGGCCGGGTTCGTCTCGGTGCTGTTGGCCGCGCGGCTCGGGACGCTGACCGAACAGGGCATCGTCCGCACCGTCGAGGAACGGCTGGGACGGTGGTGGGCGTGGCTGCTCGTCCTCGACGCGGTCGTCGTCGCCGGCATCGCGCAGTTGCTCATCATGAAGGGTCTCGCCGACGTCTCGGCGTCGTTGTTCGGCTTCGACGCGCGTCTCTGGGGGGTTCTCTGGGCCGCCGTCCTGGCGATCGGCCTCGCGGGCGGCGGCTACCGGGTCGCGGAACTCGGCGCGAAAGCGGTCGTCTCGGGGGTCGTGCTCGTGTTCGTCGCCACGCTGGTCGTCGTCCCCCCCGACGTCGGCGCCGCGGCGGCGGGACTGGTCCCCATGACGCCGCCCGGCGCGGCCGTCACCGTCGCGGGCGTCCTCGGCGGGGCCGTCCACATCACGCTGATCACGATGCACACCTACACGACCCGCGCACGGGGCTGGAGTGCCGACGACTACGACCTCGCACGGTTTGACGCCGGAGCGTCGATGCTCGTCGCGTTCGGCCTGTACAGCCTCGCGATCTTCCTGGTCGTCGCGGGGGCGCTCGGCGGGCAGAACGTGCCGCCGGAGGCCGCCGCCGCGGCGCAGGCGCTCGCGCCGGTCGCGGGGCCCGCCGCGGAGACGCTGTTCCTCGTCGGGATCCTCGGCGCCGCCGTGTCGACGCTCGGGGGCAACACCATCGTCCCGCCGTTCCTGGTGGCCGATACGCTCGGGTGGGAGTTGTCCGTGTCGGACGACCGATACCGAGCGCTGCTTGCCGGGACCGCGTTGGTGTCGGCGGCGGGCGCCTTCGTCGGCGGGAACTTCATCCCGCTGCTCGTGCAGGCGCTGGCGCTCGGACTCGCGGGCACGCCGTTCGCGCTTGCGCTGGTGCTGTTCCTCCTGTACGAGACGCCCGGACGGCTCCCCTCGCGACTCCTGACGGCCGCCGGCGTGATCCTGCTCGGGGTCACGAGCGTGACGGCGGCCAACTCGGTCCGGAGCACCGCGATGGGACTGCGCGAGGGGTTCGCGCTCGTTCCCGCGTTCGTGGTCGCCTTCGCGACCGTCCTCGGGATCGCCACGGTCGCGCTTCTCGGGCTGTTCGTTCGCGAACTGGTGACCGGCGACCGCACGGCTCGGCAGCCGGCTGACTGACCGATGGCGTCGTCAGTTCCGCTGTGCGGGTCGACGCTGATCGTCGGACCCTCAAACGTCGGGAAAACGCGGCACACCGCGGCGGCGCTGGATCGCTGGGTGGCCGACCACGGGCCCGCCGACGTGGCCGTGCTGGAGTTCGCACCCGAACTCGAGCGGGACGGCCGGGTTCTCGGCGGCCGCTTGACGCGGTTCACGACCATCCCGGACGAGATCTACTACGGTCGTATCGACGCCCGGGCGCCCCGGACCGAAAGCGGCACCCGGGAGGAGGCGATCGCCCTGGCGCGCACGAACGCCGAGCGTGCCGCGCGAGTCATCTCGGCGGCGCCCGACGATCCGGATGCGGTGTTCGTCAACGACGCCACGATCCCGCTCCAGGCGGACACGAACCGCACCACGGAGTTGATCGACTACTGTTCGTCGGCGTCGGTCGTCGTGTGTAACGCCTTCGAGAGCGACGAACTCGGTGTCGACGATCGCATCTCACGCACCGAGCGCGCCGCGCTGTCCCGGCTCCGCGAGTGGGCGGATCGGGTGGTGGAGCCGTCGTAGCCGTGCCGTGACGGGCTGACGGGACGGGCGTGGGTCGATGGGGGATCCACTTGCCGACGAGCGAGCGCAAGCGCCCACGCTCAGTCGCTCGCCTCGGCGCCGTCAGCATCGATGCGGCGGATGTCGTCCCCGAGACGATCGAAGTCGAACGTGGCCTCGGAGACCCGCGCCGCGATCACCGTCAGTGCCGCCGAGACGCAGAAGGCCCCGGCGAAGGAGGTCAGGTACAGCGGATCCGCGGCGGGCAAGGCCTCGCCAACCACCGGAATCGCCGTGATGTATCCTCGCAAGTCGGGGAAGTACGCCAGCCCGACCGCCAAGCCGGCCACGCTGCTCGCGAGCGCCCCGGATCCCGTTACCGACTCCGAGTAGAGCCCGTAGACGAGCGGGACCGCCACGGCCGCACCCAGCAGGTCCGCGAGGAAGAACAGCCGGAGCACGCTCCGAGCCCGGAGGCTGACGTAAATGGCGGCGACGGCCACGAGGACGGTGAACGCACGGGCGCCGAGGCGAAGTCGGCGGTCGTCGGCGCCGACCGCTCGTGACAGGTCGACCGTGATGAGACTCGAGAGCGCGTTGAACAGGGTGTCGACCGAACTGACCACCAAGAGCAGCGCCAGCAGCGTCACGCCGGCGACGACCCACGCGGGGAACGCACCCTCCAGAAGGACGAACAGCGCAACGTCGGCGTTATAAGCCGCGCTCGTGACGTCGGTGACGACGTCGGCACGTCCGACCGCGACGATCCCGAACAGTGCGGTCACGAACACCATCGCACCGTTGGCGAGGCTCGCGTTCCGGAAACTCCGCCGAACGACGTCGTCGCTTGCGCCCGCGTAGATGCGTTGCCACCACGTTTGGTTGATCAGTTCTGCCCCGAGGATGGCGAACGAGAGGGCCAGACCGAATCGGATGCCGGCGGCGAAGCCGGGATCGAGCAGCGTTGGGTTGGCCGCGACAACGCCTTGGTGGATCGGATCCACGCCGCCCAACGACGCCACGATGCCGCCGAAACATACCACCAAGAGCGGAACGACCACGACTGCCTGAAGGGTGTCGGTTCCGATGCTGGCGGTCACCCCGCCATACCCCGTGTACACGAGGACGCCGCCGCCGACGAGCACGGCGGTCTGCCACTGCGGCACGCCGGCGACGAGTGACAGCGCGCCGGCGATTCCGGTGAGTTCCGCTGCCAAAAAGACGAACATATACAGCGCGCTCACGAGGAGAACGAACACGTACATCGCGCCGCCGTAGCGGGCGTAGACGTACTCCGTCAGCGAGTGTCCGTCGGGGATGAGTTCGCGCACGCGCGGACCGATCCGTGCGTACGCGAGCATCGGCAGCGCCTCGCCGATGGCGTAGCCGACGACCGCGGCGATCCCGAAGCTGGCGCCGGCCTCGGGAGCCGAAAAGAGGATCCACACGCCCATCACGGATGCGACGAGCGTCGCAGTCAATCGCCGCTCGCCGGCCGATCCGCGAGCCGTGATGAGGTCCTCGACGGAGCGGACCCGGTCGCGGGCGTACCACAGACCGACGGCGGCACTGATCGCCAGCGTCGCCACCGTCAGCCCGAGCCCCAGGACCGTCGACACCATCACACGACACCCCCGTCGGCGGCGTATTCGGCGAAGGTCGCGTTGGTCGACACGTCGGTCGGCGCGACGTCGTCGGTCATAGCGGCCACGTCTCCCGTTCCCAGGCGGCGTCCCAGAACAGATACTCGTACTGTGCGGACGTCGCGAAGCGCTTCCGATACCGTTCCCGGTCGGACGCTGACGCGTCGGCGGCCACGTCGTCCAGGAGCGTCTTGCACCACTCGGTCAGCTCGGTGAACTCCTCGCCGGCGTACATCTCGATCCAGGCGGCGTACTGATCGTGTTCGGGCGTGCCGTCGGCGGCGAGCCGCTTTGCCGTCTCGTTGAATCCCCACATACACGGAAGCAGCGCTGCCACGAGATCGCCGACGGTTCCGTGTGAGGCGGTGCGGACCAGGAAATCCGTGTACGCCCGCGTCGTCGGCGACGGATCGGTGTCCTCGAGGTCGGCCTCGTCGATCGAAAGGTCCGCGGCGTACGACCGGTGGAGGTCCATCTCGGTGGTGACCGTCGACTCGAGGAGCTCCGCGAACGTCCCCATCCGATCGAGGTCCGGTGCCTTCGCCGCACCGAGTGCGAACACTCGGGCGTACTCCTGGAGATAGACGTAGTCCTGCCGCACCCAGTAGCGGAAGGGCGCCTCGTCGAGGGTACCCTCCCCGAGCTGGCGAACCATCGGATGATCGAGAATCGATGACCAGTAGGCGTCCGCCTGTGGTGCACATTCGTCCGTGAACGACATTGGCAGAGCATCAACGGAGAACCGGAAAAGGGTTATGATTGGATAATATAACCGAGTTATACGATGCGAGATCCAGCACCAGAGACGCGGCCGGTCGTCCTGACCGTGGCGGGAAGCGATTCGGGCGGCGGCGCCGGCATCCAGGCCGACCTCAAGACCATCGAGGCCTGTGGCGGCTTCGGGACGAGCGCCGTGACCGCGATCACCGCCCAACACACCCGAGGCGTGGAGTCGACGCACGTGGTGCCCGTCACGGAGGTCACCGCACAGATCGATGCCGTGTGCGAGGACGTCGACGTCGACGTTCTCAAGACCGGAATGCTCGCGACGGAACCGATCGTCGAGCGCGTCGCCGAGCACGCTGCGGACCTCGACGTCCCCGCAGTCGTCGACCCGGTACTGGTCGCGGCGAGCGGCGATCGACTCCTCGATCCCGGGGCCGAAACCGCCTACGAGGACCTGCTCGCGGCGGCGACGCTCGCGACGCCCAACGCCGACGAGGCGGAAGTGCTGACCGGCGTCGAGGTGACCGACGTCGAACGGGCGGTCACCGCCGGGCAGGCGCTCCTCGACACCGGCGTGGACGCCGTGCTCGTCAAGGGGGGACACGTTCCGGGGGACGTGGTCCGTGACGTCCTCGTGACGCCCGACGGGACGGAGACGTTCACCCACCCCCGCGTCGACACGGACGCCACCCACGGCTCGGGGTGCACGCTCGCGAGCGCGATCGCGACGCGGCTCGCTCGCGGCGATCCGCTCACCGAGGCCGTCTCGGCCGGGACGGACCTGCTCGAACGAGCGGTACGCTACCACCACGACGTCGGCAAGGGGCCGGGAACGGTCCACCACCTCGCCGCCCTCCGAGAGCGTGCAGCACGGACCCCTACCCGCGAGGCCGTCGAGGAGGTCGTACACGAGTTCGTCTCGGCGGACGTCGGGCGAGTCGTCCCCGAGGTCGGGATGAACGTCGTCGGCGCGACGCCGTACGCCGAGACGCCCGGAGAGACGGCCGCCGTCGAGGGACGGATCAGTCGCACGCCGTCGGGGATCGCGCCGAACCGCGGGGTTCGATTCGGCGCCTCGAGCCACGTCGCCCGCCTCCTGCTCACGGCGCGCGAACACGACCCCGCGCTCCGGTTCGCGGTCAACTGCCGGTTCGACGAGGGCATCGAGGCGGCGTTCACCGCGATCGACGCGCCGGTCGTCGAGGTCGACCGCCGCGAGGAGCCGGCCCCGGACGAGGAGGGCTCGACGATGGGGTGGGTGGCCCGACGGGCGTTCGATCGCGTCTCGGGGACGCCCGCCGTCGTGTACGACCGCGGCGACGTCGGCAAGGAGGCCATCACCCGAGTCCTGGCACCCGACGCCGAGACGGCGGTCTCGCGCGTGCACACGCTCGCCGACCGGGCGGAGTGAACGGATGTCGCTTCGGCTACCCGGCGAGATCGTCGTCGACCACGTCCTCCCGACGCTCCGCGTCGAACTCGCGACCGAACTCGCCGACTACGGGCTCACACAGCGGGAGATCGCCGACGAACTGGGCGTCACGCAGGCGGCGGTCTCGACGTACCTGAGCGGAGACGCATCGACGACGGAGTCGATCGCCGCTCATCCCCGGACGAGGTCGACCGTCGAACGAGTGGCCGAGGGGCTCGCGACGGGGGAGATGAACGGATACGATGCGCTCGCCGCCGTGCTCGATCTGGTTCAGACGCTCGAGGATCGCGGGCCCGTCTGTGAGATCCACGAAACGGAGATGCCGGCGTTACAGGGGTTGAGCTGTGACCTCTGTATCCGGGGGCGGGACGAGGCGGTCAGCACGGAGCAGGCGGCTTTGGCGAGCGTCCGGAAGGCCGCCCGCGTCCTCTCGACGACCGTCGGCGTGGCACGGTTCGTTCCGAACGTCGGGTCGAACGTCGGAACGGCCCTGCCGGACGCCGCGGAGCCGACCGACGTGGCGGCGATTCCGGGTCGTATCTATACCGTCGACGATCGCGTCGAGGTGCCGGCCAACCCCGAGTTCGGAGCGTCGAACCACGTCGCGACGATCGTCCTCGCGGCCGCCGACGTCGACCCCGGCGTTCGCGGCGCGGTCAACCTCACGACCGACGACGCGCTCCTCACAGCGGTCCGGGACCGTGGCGTCGACCCGCTGGCGTTCGACGCCGAGTACGACGACCGCGGACGGCGACTCCGTGACCGATTCGCCGATCGAGGGGCGGTCCCACGGGTGGTGTTCCACCGTGGCGCGTTCGGCATCGAACCGATCACGTACGTGCTGGGTACCGACGCGGCGGACGCCGCGCGGTTTGCCGCAGATCTCGTGACCGACGTCGTGGGGGAGTGATCCCGCGGCGGACGGCGTTGTGTGCGTCCGTCTCACGGAACGCGATCGGCGGACCGTCCCGAACAATTAACAACTCGTAAACCGCGTTTAGAAATATGGTTTACGAAACGGGGAACTCGACGGTCGACAACGCGGTCGCCCGCGTCCTCGCGGGCGAAACGCTGGACCGAACGGACGCACTGGCGCTCCTCGCCCAGCCGGTCGCGGACCTCGCCCCGGCGGCCGACGACGTCCGCGCCCGCTTCGGTGACGACACGGTCGATACCTGTAGCATCGTCAACGCGAAGGCGGGCAGTTGCGCGGAGGACTGCGGGTTCTGCGCGCAGTCAGCCCACTTCGACACCGGCATCGATACCTACGACCTCCTCGACCCCGAGGATGTTCTCGAGGCCGCACAGCGCGCCGAACGCGACGGCGCCCAACGCTTCGGGATCGTCGTCGCGGAGAAAGGAGTCAGCAAGGAACACAGGCCCGACGAGTGGGAGGACGTGATCCGGGCGATCCGACTCGTCCGCGACGAGACGGACGTCGAAGTGGACGCGAGCCTCGGCGTCCTCACCGAAGCGGAAGCCCAGATACTCGCCGAAGCGGGAATCAACCACTACAACCACAACATCGAAACCTCCCCGGACTACTTCCCGGAGATCGTCACCACTCACTCCTTCGAGGACCGCGTGCAGACCCTCGAGCGCGCCAAAGCGGCGGGGATGGACCTCTGTGCGGGCGTCATCCTCGGTATGGGCGAAGCGCCGACCGACCGCGTGGACGCGGCGCTCGCGCTCCGCGACGTCGGCGTGTCCTCGCTCCCGGTGAACGTCCTCAACCCGGTCGCCGGGACACCGCTCGGCGACGGGACCGGGGCGGCCGACATCACTACTGAGGAGATCATCGAGACGATCGCGGTCTACCGCCTTCTCCATCCCGAGGCCCGCATCCGTCTCACTGGCGGCCGCGAGGTGAACCTCGACGTGGACGAACAGCACCGCCCGTTCGAGGCCGGCGCCGACGGGATGCTCACGGGCGACTACCTCACCACCGAGGGGCAATCCCCGGCCGACGACCTCACGGTCATCGAGGCGGCGGGGATGCGTCCCAACACCGAGACGAACGACTTCGATCCCGAGGCAGTCAAGCGCCGCGGTGGCGACGCCGACGCAAGCGTCGAAACCGCCGCGGGGACGGCGACCAGCAACGCACCCAGCGACCGGACACAGCAGTGATCGGCGGAGTGCTGGGGCGGGTTCACTCCGGCGACTGAACCCGATCGCGGAGCCAGGCGGCCGCCTCCTCGGCGGTCGCCTCCGCGTCGGCGGTGATCTTGACCCGAACCGTCTCGCCGGGGTAGGATCCGACGGTGACGTCGAACCGATCGCGGAGTTCGCCGAGCCGGTCGATGAGGGCGCTTTCGGGCTCGTCGACCTCGACCGTGGCGGCGTATCGGGTCGATCCGGTGAACTCCTCGGCGACCCGGTCGAACATCGCGTGCATCTCCGACGGAACGCCGGGGAACACGTAGACGGTCTCGACGACCGCACCGGGGGCGACTCCGGAGTCGTTCTCGAGGAGTCGTGCGTCCCGCGGCAGCCGGGTTGTTCCGTCCGCGAGGTTCGACGCGCTGTAGCCGTCCCGCTCCTCGAACCACGCGACCGCATCCGGGTGGTCGATCAGGTCCCGGCCGAAGGCGGCCGCGACGCCTTCCATCGTGACGTCGTCGTGGGTCGGCCCGAGCCCGCCGGTGACGATCACCGCGTCGTACTCGGCGTAGTATTCGTTGACCGTTCGCGCGATTTCGGCGACGTCGTCCGGGATCGTCGTGACGCGACGAACCTCGACGCCCCGGTCGTCGAGCCGGTCACACAGCCACGTGGCGTTCGTGTTCTCGGTGTCTCCGGACAGCAGCTCGTCGCCGATGGTGACGATCCCGACTCGCATACGGCCGGATAGGACCCGTGTCTCAAAAACACCGTCGGCTGGGGGTCGTCGACCGGGGCAGGTGGTCATCAACCGGAGCGAGTGGTCATCAACCGGAAGACGCCCCTCGATCGGCGACAGTCCCGTCGCGGGGATCACCGTTCGGTCCTACCGCATTCCGGGCGGCGGCCCGTCGTCGTCATCGAGGTCCTCGAGATCAGACTCGACGTCCTCGAGACCCATCTCCCGGCGACGGTCACGGAGCGCCGTGAGTTGGCGCCGGAAGTAGAGATAGCCAGCAGTTCCGATCACGATCGCGACCACGGCGATCGCGCCGAAGACCGGGAGGTCGCCGCGCCGGTACGCCTGGACCACGACCACCGACGTCGTGACCTCCTCCCAGACGAGTCGCTCCCGGCCGTCGACGGAGGTAACCTCGTACCCGCTCGGGGAGGCGTGGCCGAACGGCCGGATCCCGGTCGTGAACCCCTCCGGAAGCTGTACCGTGTAGGAGCCGGTGATGTACGTCCGCGTGATGAAGCGGCGGGGGGACCCGTCGCCGGCGTAGGCGATGGACCCGTTCGTCATCCCGTCGTCGAAGCGGACCCACACCTCGTCGGTCGTCTGTTCGATCTCGCCGCCGCGAGCCCGGAACTGGGTGCCGTTGATCACGGTCCCGTTCGCGTAACGATATCGGAAGGCTCGCGGCTGGAGCGGGTCCTCGGTCCCGTACCCGGTCTCCTCGAACAGGCGGACCTCCTCGTGTCCGGTGGTGTTGTAGACCGCCAGATACGTCCCGTCGTTCCGGACGTCGATCCGGACGTCGGTTGATGCGCTCCAGGGGTACTCCCCCGGCGGCTCGGCGTCAAGCGTCTCGTTCGCGATCTCGCCGCCGCCGGTCACGTAGCCGAGACAGCCGGCGCTTGCGGCAAGCAGCGCGACCGTCGCAAGCGCCAGGATGAATCGTCGATTCACGGATGTGGATGGAGACGGCGATCGGTCAGACGACACACCGGATTTCCGCCGGGAGGTACGAGCCGATCGCGGCAAGCAGCCCCGGCGGGTCGGTTCCCTCACCGCAGACGATGCTCTGCTCGAGCAGACCCAACCGCTCGACGGTGACGATGTCTCGGGCGTGGCCGGCGCGGTTGACCGTCGCCCGGGCCTCCCCGCGGGTCACGGAGTTGACGGTCACGCGGCCGGAACCGCGCTGCCACTCGTAGAGCCGGTCGCGTTCGGCGTCAGCGATCCGGGAGGTTGCCGTCGTGGAGTCATCGGTTGCGTCGTCCGCGTCGGCGTCCGTGTCCACATCCGATTCGGCGTCCGAGTCGGCATCCGAACCGTCCTCCGCGTCCGCGTAGACGAACCGCATCGGGAGGTGCTGGACGAGGCCGAACCGCTCGACGACCTGTGCGGGCGACCCGCGACCGAGGCCGATCCGGTCGGCGGGGATCCGGACGTCGACGTCCGAGCCGGCGTCGAGGACGAACCCGTCGTCGTCCCAGGACTCGAGGGTGCCGACGTACTCCTCGCCGGGTTGGAGCCCCTCGTCGTGAGTCACGATCTCGCCCCACTCCTCGGCGAGCGCGTTCCGGGCGACCGTGGCGTCCTCGCCGGTCACGTCGACCTGGACGAAGTCGTCGCCGCGGACGCCGACCTGCCACTCGACGCGAAGCTCGCCGATCGTGTTGTCGACGAGCGCGTCCATTCCGTCGAGTGCACGGTCACGGGCGTCACCGGAGACGTAGCACTTGGTTGCGAGGACGACCATCAGTTGCCCACGTCCGCGTTGAGCTCCGTCTTCAGCTGGTCGAGCCGCCACTCCATCGCCTCGACGAGCCGGTCGTTCTCCATCGCCTCGATCGGCGATCCGCACTCGGGACACTCGAAGCCGAAGTCCATCGCCTCGCCGAACTCGAAGCGGATCGAACACACGTCACAGAGGTAGAATTCGTGGGTGCGTTCGTACTCCTCACGCTCCTCGAGCGCCTCGAGGAGGCGTTCCATCTCCTCTTTGAGGTTCTCCGGGATGTTGTCGTAATGGAAGGTCCACAGGTACGTGAGCCACCCGGAGTCCTCATCGCGCACGCGACGGTAGGTCGCCAGGTCGTTCTCGTACAGGATGAACAGCGCGCGACGGACGTCGTTGAGTTCCAGGCCCAACTCCTCGGCCAACTCCTCGTCCGTCACCTCCCCTTCGGGGGGTGCAGCCGCCACCGGCATTCCCGTCGGTCCCACCAGCTCGTGGAGGTACTTCTGGATGACGGGGTCGTTCAACAGATCCTCAAAAGCCATTGCGGTGTATTCCGCCCGGCAGTCGTTTAAAAGGATCGAAGCGATAGAGCGGGGCTGCCGGCGCGGTCGGAAGCGTCCCACGCTGCCCCCGAGCGACGTCGGCAGACTCTTGTGGCGACGGGTCGACCCCGTGGGTATGTCCGACGTCGACGAGGACGGCGGTCGGTCCGGGGTCGATCAGTCCCGAACGGGTCGGGCCGAAGGGGATCGATCCGGGACGGCCGCGATCGCCACGGAGTCGCCCTCGCGAGCCGAACTTGTGGGCGCGGTGCTGCTCGCGCTCGTGCCGATCGTCCTCCTTGGCGGCCCGGCGGTCCTCGTCGCGACGATCGTGACGGACGGTCCGATCGGACGAGGGATGGCCGTTGTGATCGCGGCGGTCGTCGGTCTGGGTGGGTCGTACGCGCTCGGCCCGGTCATCGTCGACCGTGCGATCGACGCGCGGGCGACGTCCCCTGGCGACGCGCCGTCATCCAGCGATTCCGCATCCGCGGGCGATACCGCCTCCACCGGGGATCCAACGGTCGACGCGCTGGTCGAGCGCGTCGCGGACGTGGCCGACGCCGCCCGGATCGACCGGCCGGACGTTCGCGTCGTGGACCGGCGCGCGATGAACGTCGGCGTCGTCGCGACCCACACGGGGACGACGCTCGTCGTTCCAACGCGACTGGTCGAGCTCGATGATCCCGATTTCGACGCATTGGTTACGCACGCGCTGCTCCGCGGGAGCTCTCGCCGTGCACGGCTCGCGACCGCGCTGTTGGTTCCCGCGCTGGTCGTCGAGGTGCTGACGCTGCTGGGGGCCGAGCTCCTCTCGCGGCGTGACGGAGCGGGCGGCGCCGACCGGAGTGCGGAGTCCGAGCGACCACGGATGCTGGGCGCCGGCGACCGCGGCGACCGGTCGATCCCCTGGATCGCGTACGCGCTCGCCGGCGGGCTCCTGCTCGTGGCGATCGCCCCGCTATGGGTGCCATTCGCGCTCGGCGACCGGCTCCTGATCGGCCGGGGGCGCTCCCGCACCGACGCCGCCACGGCCCGGGTCGGTGCCTCGGGGATCCACGGAACCGGATCGATCGACGCGGCGTCGATCGCGGACGCACTCCAGGACGCCCGCGACGCCAGCGGCAACCGGGACTGGCCGCCCTCGCTCGACCGACTCTCGGTCGTCCCGATGGGCGATCTCGTCACGCGCCGCATCCGCGGGACGAGCCGGCAGGAGCTCCGTCTCCGGATCGCACGCCTTCGCTCGAAGCGGTCGCGGTAGCGGACCGGGTTGGGTGTTCCTGACAGGATGCACTCGACCACGTCGATTCGGACGCGCCCGATGATCTCGTGACGGCCCTCCAACCGCTCGCTCGTGGTGAGCTCCCGGCACACTGGAAACGTCAGGGTATGTCGTGCAGTCGCCACAGACGGCACTCCACGATGGTTGGTCGCGGAGAGTGCTGAGGAGGCGATTGTGACTGCCGTGAATCGCGGCCGTGATACCGATACGATTGGGGCGATTGCTGGTGCAGCCGCTGGCGCGCGGTTCGGGGCGTCACAGCTTCCGGATCAATGGCTGAGCGCGATCGACGAAACCGACGAACTCGAAACTCTAGCAGCGCAACTCGTAGAGAGATAGAGTGAGCGAAGTAGGGTGGGGTAGTTGACTACCCAGAGGTTCGCCGCCGCTTCGGCGCCGACGAGCATCCTGCTGGTCGCCAGTGATTTCGTCATCGTCGTACGCGGCCGCGATCTCCTGCGAAAGCGCAGCCTCGTCGGTCATCGATCACGCAGCCGATCGCGAGCGGCCGCGAACCGAACGGGATCTATGTCGCCAGCCGCAGCCATCTCGTTAGCCGACTGGAGCTGTGAGTCGATGAGCCGATTCTGTTGGCGTGACCACTCGCTATCGTCGTGCGTCCGAACGTACTCGGCCCACTGTTTGATCATCGCGCGCCGTTGCTCGGTATTTCGCCGATGATCGTCTTCAAACGCGTTTGAGTTCAGCATAGTAGTCCTCCACTCCAAGCTCGTTGACATACGTTTCGAGCTGCTCCGTGTTAAATCGTTCCTCGAACGTCAGGTACAGGTGAAGTGCATCCTCGAAATCCTTCCCGCTGAGGCTGTCTGCAGCTTGCGCAAGCCGGAGTTTGTATGCGATTTGGAGTTCAATCGGACTGATTTCGATCTGCCCTTCATCGAACGTCACCGTGAGAGGATTCGAGAGGGCCTCACGCTCAACGTCGTTTGAGACGAACCACGTCTCGAAGTTCGGGTACATCTCCCCTTCTTCAGCAATCCTGATGCGGCTCCGCTCGCACAGCTGCAACGGACCTTCGAGGTGGTCGAGTTCGACGCGATAGCGCGTCGGCAGGGCGGGACCGGAGGTCCCGCTGGCAGCCGGGGCGGCGTCGACGCCGGCGACGCCTACCACACTGCTCGCCAAACGTAACGCGACCGGTCTCCCCGGAGAGAAACGGGATGAGATTCGTGACGGCTGGCAGAATACGCTTCCCGACTTGGTTACGGACCTCCCCGAATTCGTGGGGGTGTTCGGTATCGCTCACTCGTCCGTTTGAGGGTCGTTGACAGTCCTCTCCCCGGGAGCATCCGCCGGATCGACGACCTGCTTTCCCTCGGCCTGTGGCACGACCACCTGCTCGGCGTCGGCCCACTCGCGGTCGAGCTCGGCGCCCGCGAACAGTCGGTCGAGGAAGACCGCCAGCCCGGCGACCTCGGAGTGGGGCTGGTTCGTCACGCCGACGTTGAAGGTGGCGTGTTCGTACAGCTCCCAGGGCACCTTCTCGCCGCCGACGACCACGAGCAGCGGGCCGTCGGCGTGGGCCCCCCGGACGTCCTCCTCGACGGACTGGACCGGTTCCCCGTACATCGTCAGGTGGGCGATCGGTCCGTCCCAGTTCCGGACGACCGACCGCTGGTCCTCGCGAAGCTCGACCGCGAAGGGGCCGCCGAACCGGTCGGTGATGTCCCGGACCGTCTCGGCCGACTGGCCGGCGTTGTCCGGGAGGATCACCCGGTCGGCGCCCAGCGCCCGGGCGGTAAGTCCGACGTGGGTCGTCATCCGGTCGTCGCGTCCCGGCCGATGACCGTACCGGAGGACGACGACCTCGTGTGCGTCCTGCATACCCGCGCTTCGCCGGGCTGCGGGTAGTGGCTTTCGCCATTCGATCGTGGCCGACGCGAACGCCGCGGTCCATCCCCGCGACCGACCCGGAACGCAACGCACTTGCGGCACGCCCGCCGACGAGGCGTATGAACCTTGCAGGCGCACGCGTGCTGATCACGGGCGGCGCGGGACTCGTGGGGAGTCATCTCGCGAGCGAGCTCGTCGACGACGCCGAGCTCGTGCGGGTGATCGACGACCTCTCGAAGGGTGACCGCGACCGCGTCCCCGACGGTGCCGAGTTCGTCCGCGGGGACCTCACGGACCCCGACGACGTCGCCGAGGCGCTGACGCCGGATATGGACGCCGTCTTCCACTTTGCGGCCTACACCGACACCAACTACGACGACGACCGTGAGCTCTTCGAGGAGAACACCGAAATGACCTACAACGTCGCCGAGCGGATGGTCGAGGCGGGCGTCGAGACGCTCGTGTTCACCTCCTCCTCGACGGTCTACGGCGAGGCGCCCCGACCAACGCCGGAGGACTATGCGCCACTCGAGCCGATCTCGATCTACGGGTCCGCGAAGCTCGCCGACGAGGCCCTGCTGTCGACGTACGCTCACTCCTACGGGCTGACCGTCCGGAACGTGCGGTTCGCCAACATCGTCGGGCCCCATCAGCGCGGCAACGTGATCCCGGACTTCATCCAGAAGCTGCAGGCGGACCCCGAAACCCTGACCATCCTCGGCGACGGCCGCCAGGAGAAGTCCTACCTTCACGTGACCGACTGCGTCGACGCGATCCGGCACGTGCTCGAGCACGCCGACGGGGACTTCGCCACCTACAACCTCGGCACGCGGACGACGACCTCGGTGACCGAGATCGCCGACATCGTGAGCGAGGAACTCGGGCTGGGTCCCGACTACGAGTACACCGGCGGCGACCGTGGCTGGACCGGCGACGTCCCGAAGATGCGCCTCTCCATCGAGAAGCTCTCGGCGCTCGGCTGGGAGCCCGACCGGTCGAGCCACGAGGCGGTCCGCCGGGCAACCCGCCAGCTGATCGCGGAGATCGCACCGGAGCACGCCGAGTGACCGGCTCGTGGTGGTCGGGGACCGCTCCTGACACTCCACGAACCGAACCCTTCTAAGCCCTCTTTCGCCTATTTCGGCGTATGCAGATCGTCGGCTACGAGACGGGCGTCGGAACGGACGGCGATCCGGGACCGGCGGGACTGCTCGTGGCCGACCGTGACGGCGAGATCGAACGGATCGACCTGTCCCCGGGCCACACACTGACCTACGACCTCGACGAGCGGCACTGTGCCGGAACGATACACGACGGCGCCCACATCGCCTGTTCGGAGCCGGCGGCGCCGTACTGTGAGGCCCACCGCGACGTCTGGGTCTGTGCGCGTTGTACCGGCACGTGTTTGAAGGACGAGATGGACTGTCACGAGCCACACGCGATCTATCTTGCCGCCTTCGCACCGGCCCGGTTCAAGGTCGGCGTGACCCGCCTGTGGCGCCTCGAGACCCGCCTCCGGGAGCAGGGCGCCGACAGGGCCGCCCACGTTCGGACGGTCGAGAACGGCCGGATAGCCAGGGAGATCGAGGCCGGACTGGCCGCCGACGTCGACGGTCTCGTCGATCGCGTTCGGGTGCCGACCAAGCGCGCCGGCCTGGCGGCGACCGTCGATGCGGCCGCCTGGGAGCGCCTGCTCGACCGGTTCGACGCGCTCGAGCGCTTCACCTTCGAGTACGGGCTCGATCTCACGGACCGGCCGATGGCGGAGACGATGCTCACCGGCCGCGTCGTCGGGACGAAGGGGCGGCTGCTCGTGCTCGAGCGTGCCGGATCGACCTATGCGGTCGACCTCCGGGACCTGGTCGGCCACGAGGTCGCCGACCGGCGGTCCGAACGCGACCTGCAGGCAAGCCTCGGTGCGTTCGGCGGATGAGGTAGGTCCCTCGCGGCGACCGCCGCGCCGGTCAGGACTGTCGCTCGATCACGGCGGCCGTTCGATCACGGTGGTCGCTCGATTTCGAACCGGTCGCCGGTCTCGGCGTACCAGTTTCCGGCGAGCCGGCCGACGACGTCGAGCTTTCGGACGTCGAGTTTCCCGTCGGTCGTGACCGCCTCGTCGACGTGGGCGTAGACGACCTCGCCGAGGACGAGCGTGGATCCGCCGACGTCGACGGTGTCGTACAGCGTGCACTCGAAGCTCACGGCCACCTCCGCGACCCGCGGCGCGTCGATCCGGTCGCACTCGACGGGGGTGACGTCGGCGCGGTCGAACTCGCTCTCCCCGCGGGGGAGCGTCGCGGCGGTCTCGTTCATCGCCGTCACGAGATCGCGGGTGACGACGTTGATCGCGAACGCCTCGGTCTCGAGCGCGTTCGCGAGCGAGTCCTTCGGCGCCGCCCGGGTTGCGACCGGGGCGAACAGCAACACCGGCGGGTCGACCGCCGCGACGGTGAAGAAACTGTAGGGTGCGAGGTTCTCGCCGGCCGGTCCGCGCGAGGAGACCCACGCGATCGGCCGCGGACCGACCGATCCGGAGAGGAGCCGGTACGGCGAGCCGAACGCGTCGGGCTCCCCGCCGCGGACGCGGCGAGTCGTGTCGGCGTCCGTTTCGGCGTCATCCGTGTCGTCCGTTCCGTCGGTTTCGTCCGTACCGTCCGTGTCGGCGTCGATCCTCCCGGATGCGTCGCCGTCAGCCATCAGTTCTCGTACCCCTCCTCGAACGGGTCGATCTCGGTCTCGCCGGGGGTGTCCTCGTCGACCGTGAATCCCGGCTCCGTGGTCGCGAACTCGAAGACGAGCCCGTCGGGATCGCTGAAGTAGATGCTCTTGAAGTACGTTCGGTCCTTGACCGCCGAGACGCGAACGCCCTGATCGCGGAGGTGCTCCTGCCACTCCTGAAGGGTCGCCTCGTCGTCGACGCCGAACGCGAAGTGGTGGCTCGCGCCCGGCCCGGGCGCGCCACGCGAGTTCGGATACTCGAAGTAGGTAACGACGGCGCCGGGCTCGCCGGCGGGCGTCGGCGAGAAGTAGTAGTGTTTGGTCCCCGGATCGTCGTAGTTCTGGGTCCGCTTGACCGTATGCCAGCCGAGGACGTCCTCGTAGAAGGCGACGGTCTCGTCCATATCGGTACAGATGTTCGTCACGTGGTGGAGGCCGGTGGTCGGCGGTGTCTCGGTCATTGGATGGTGGTGGTCGGGGAACGGTAATAAGTGATCGTGGTGCGGTCCGAGTGCGGTCCGGGTGCGGTCCGAGTGCGGTCCGGGCGCAGTCCAAGCGCGGTCCGGGCGCGATCCGGCCGGGACTAGAAGAGGCCGACGCCGATCGCGTAGGGCCACTCGATCGTGGCAAGTGCGAGGAAGGCGAGCGCAGCCGCGAACAGGCCGGCGTTCTTGAGGAAGCTCGTCATCTCGGACTCCTGCTGGTCCTCCGGGACCGCCCAGAAGTCGTGCATCATCGGCGTCGCCACGAGCAGGAAGACGGCGAGCGCGCCCGCGGCGAGTGCGGGCAGGGCGCCGGCGGCGATCCCGAGACCGCCGAAGACGAGCAGCACGCCGGAGGCGATCACGGAGAACGTCGGCAGCGGAACGCCCTTCATCTCGGCGTAGCCGGCCATCCCCTCGACGTCGAGGAAGTGGTTGATCCCCGTGAACGCCAACACGCCGCCGAAGACGAGCCGGGCGATCAGGAACAGTTCACCCGCGAACGGGGCGTCGAACGGTGCGGCAGACTGTACCGGTAGCGTCGCGATTTCTGGTAACATCGTGTAACCTGCTGTACGAACCGAACCCTTATATCCGTTCCCGGACAAGAGGGTTATCAGGTAACATCGATGTCATCCCCGGAACTGCTCGAGACCGACGACGCCGGAACCGACGCGACGACCGATGCCGCAACCGACGCCGCGGAGGCCACCGATGCCGCAACCGACGCCGCGGAGGCCACCGACGCCACAACCGATAGAGGCGGCGGTACCGATGCCGCCGCGGCGAACCCGGGCGCGTGCCCGGTCGTCGACTCGATCGAGCAGATCGGCTCACGCTGGCGGCTCGTGGTTCTGCACGAGCTCCAGAACGGCGAGGTACGGTTCAACGAGTTGAAACGATCGACGGATGCGAACGCCCGAACCCTCTCACGGGTGCTCGACGACCTCCAGGAAACCGGCTTCGTCGAGCGCCGGCTCGAGGAGGAGTCGCCGGTCGCGACCTACTACAGCTTGACGCCGAAGGGGGAGTCGCTGTGTCCCGTCTTCGACGCGATCGAGGGCTGGGCCGACGAGTGGCTCGCCGCGTGTCAGGAGTAGGTCCCGTCCGCGGTCCGCGCAGGTCCCGCCGCTCATCCGGCTTCTCACTCCCGTCCCGACCATGGTCGGGGGTAACCTTTGAACCGTCGCGCCCGTAGTGGCCCCTATGGCGGAACCGTACCAGCACTACATCGACGGCGAATGGGTGTCCGGCGACGGCGAGGAAACGTTCACGAGCGAGAACCCGGCGACGGGCGAGACGCTTGGCGAGTTCGAGCGAGCCACGCCCGCGGACGCCGACCGGGCTGTCGACGCGGCCGACGAGGCGTTCGAGGAGTGGCGCGAGCGCTCGCGGATCGACCGCGCGGAATACCTCTGGGACGTTTACCACGAGCTGCGCGAGCGCACCGACGAGCTCGGCGAGATCGTCACCAAGGAGTGCGGCAAGGAGATAAGCGAGGGGAAAGCCGACGTCGTCGAGGCCGCCCACATGGTCGAGTGGGCGGCGGGCGACGCGCGCCACCCGAAGGGCGACGTCGTCCCCTCGGAGATCCCCGCAAAGGACGCGTATATGCGCCGCAAACCCCGCGGCGTCACCGGCTGTATCACGCCGTGGAACTTCCCGGTCGCGATCCCCTACTGGCACATGGCGATCGCGCTGGTCGAGGGGAACACGGTCGTGTTCAAGCCGGCCGAGCAGACGCCGTGGTGTGCACAGATCATCGCCGAGATGTTCGACGACGCCGGCATCCCCGACGGTGTGTTCAACATGGTGCAGGGCTTCGGCGACGCCGGCAACGCGATCGTCGAGAACGACGACGTCGAGACGGTCCTCTTCACCGGATCGGCCGAGGTCGGCCACATGATCCAGGACAAGCTGGGCGGCGTCCCCGGTAAACGCGTCGCGTGTGAGATGGGCGGCAAGAACGCCATCGTGATCACCGAGGAGGCCGACCTCGACGTCGCCGTCCACTCCGCGGTGATGTCCTCGTTCAAGACGACCGGCCAGCGCTGCGTCTCCTCGGAACGACTCATCGTCCACACGGACGTCTACGAGGAGTTCACAGAGCGGTTCGTCGAGGTGGCGGAGGCGGTCGCCGTCGACGACCCCCTCGACGAGAACACGTTCATGGGCCCGCTCATCGAGGCGGAGCACGTCGAGAAAGTGACGAAGTACAACGAGCTGGCCAGGGAGGAGGGCGTGAACGTCCTCGTCGACCGGACGGAGCTCCCGGAGGCGGAGATCCCCGACGGCCACGAGGACGGCCACTGGGTCGGCCCGTTCGTCTACGAGGCGGACCCCGACGACGACCTCCGGTGTACCCACGAGGAGGTCTTCGGTCCGCACGTCGCGCTCCTCGAGTACGACGGCGACGTCGAGCGCGCCGTCGAGATCCAGAACGACACCGACTACGGGCTCGCCGGCGCCATCGTCTCCGAGGACTACCGCCAGATCAACTACTACCGCGACCGTGCCGACGTCGGGCTCGCGTACGGCAACCTCCCGTGTATCGGTGCGGAGGTCCAGCTCCCGTTCGGCGGCGTCAAGAAGTCCGGTAACGGCTACCCGAGCGCCCGCGAGGCGATCGAGGCGGTCACCGACCGCGTCGCCTGGACGCTCAACAACTCGAAGGACATCCAGATGGCCCAAGGCCTCTCGGCGGACATCAAGACGAAGGACGACTAGCGGGCGACTAGCGGACGACCGCGACGATCCGCCGTCGGTCAACCGGTTCGACGGCTATCCGTCCGCCTCCTCGAAGCCGCCCAACGCGTCGTCGACGACGCCGTGTTCGCGCCGGCCCTCGTTCAGCGCGACCGTGTCGGCGTAGGTCTCTCTCGCGTATCCCACGTGGACGTACACGAGCGTCGCCACGAGCGCGAGCGTGTACAGCAGGGGACCGATCCCCGGGAGGATCACGCCCGAGATCAGCACGCCGATGACGTACACGACCGCGAGCACGACGTACGCGATGACGATCCTGATCAGGGCCGCGACGGCGACCCAGAGCTCGCGCGTGTAGACGTACCCCAGCGGCGGGAACAGCGCGGACAGTCCCGTCGCGACGAGCGGCGACCACGCGCGATCGGGGGCCCGCGAGACCGCCGGATCGACGGCCGGCGCACGCCCCCGGACGTAGTCCGCCGCCGCGGGCACCGCGGACGCGTCCGGGTTCGTTCGGAACCGATACGTCGTTCCGGTCCCGTCGGTGATCGACAGGGTCGCCGTCGTCAGCGACTCCTCCCAGTCGACGCCGACGACGTCGTCGTAGTCGAACGTCCGGTGGCTGTCGCCGTCCTCGTGGCCGGCCACGTAGTGGATCCCCCAGTCGGAGATCAGGAGGAACTGCCGGCGGGTGCTGCCGCCGTCGTTCACGTCATCGGGACGTTCCTCGGTCCCGTCCGGGCGACGGATCTCGATCCCCGTCCCGATGCTCCGGAGGAGGTACTCGGGCCGTTCGTCCGGCTGGAGATACGCCATCAACGGCCGATCGTGGAGACACGTCCCCCGCCAGCCGTCGAGTTCCGACAGGTGTGCCGGCTCCATCTCGCCGGCGGCGGCGTCCGCGAGCGCGGCCGGATCCCGCTCGTCCACCACCATATCCGTGGTATTATGTCTCATTCCACATATAGTTTGATGGACTGACACATCCACGGTCGTGGACGTCTCCGAACGGCGACGAACGACGGCGGAAGGATGGCGGGAGGCGGTGGATGGGTGATGTGCGCGGCCGGAGAGCGGGCCGTGGCGGATCCCGGACCACGGTCCGTCCTCACATCACCCGGGTGGTCGGGACGGGAGCGGATAGTACCGACGTTCCGACGAGAAAAGCGTCGAAACCTCGGCAGCCATCGATACGTCGTCATCCCGAATAAATGTATGGAACTCGGGAGCGGTCCGTCCTCGTTCACCACCGGTTCGGATCCGATCGATCCGTCTACCGGCCCCGGGTTCACTCGATCCGACGGTCGCCGAGGGCGGGGAACTCCTCGCGGACGGCGGCGACGCGGTCGGGATCGAGATCGGCCGTCACGGTCTTGGGGGCGTCGTCACAGGTGGCGATCGGGGTTCCCCAGGGATCGTACACCGTGGTTCGCCCGACCAGCGTGTCGCCGCTCTCGAAGGTTCCGCTTCCGTTGATCGCCGCGACGTACGAGAGGTTCTCGATCGCGCGACTCCGCGGGAGCGTCTGCCAGTGTTCAACGCGGGGGTAGGGCCACGCGCTCGGCACGAGGACGAGGTCCGCGCCCGCATCCAGGAGCCGGCGATAGAGTTCCGGGAACCGGAGGTCATAACACGTGGTCACGCCGACGGTGAACCCGGCCACGTCGGCGACGTCGACTCGTTCGCCGGGCTCGAGGCGTTCCGACTCGGCGGACCCGTAGCCGAACAGGTGGTGTTTGCGGTAGACGAGTCGCCGCGTTCCGGTCGCGTCGAACAGGACCGCCGTGTTCGCGAGTCCCGATTCGGCGGGGACGTCGAGCCCGTCGGCCGCCGAGGCGGCGAGGTCCTCGATGACCGTGCCGGCCAGGATGGCGACCCCGTGCCGACGGGCCCGATCGGCGAACCGCTCGAGGCGCTCGGACGCGAGGCTCACCGCCGCACGCTCGTAGGTCTCGAAGGCGAAATACCCCACGTCGAACAGTTCGGGGAGGGCGATCAGGTCGGCGCCGTCGGCGGCCGCCTCGTCGATCGCCTCGAGGGCGCGTGTGAGGTTCGCCTCGACGGTGCCGCCGTCGATCTCGAGCTGGACGCACGCGAGTCGAGTGGTCGATGTGTCGGGGGCCGATGTGTCGGTCGTGGCTGTGTCGGTCATCAGTCGGTCGTCTCCGTCGCGACGTCCTCGGTGAGAGCGCGCTCGAGGTTCTTGATCTCCGACTCGAAGTTGCGCTCGAAGAACCGCTCGACGCCGGGGAGGCGTCCCTCGACGACGAACTCGTTCTCGAGTCGACTCGTCCCGTCCTCCTCGACGATCGTGTGTTCGCCCGTGACGCGGAACGCCCGCGACCGGCCGACGAACCGCACCCGGTTTGGCGGGTCGCGGTCGGTTTCGGTCGTCTCGACGTCGATCGTCGACCGGATCACCGGGATCGGCAGGCGGAGGTGCCACGTCGCGCGCCGGTCGTCGTGAACCTCGTAGGAATCGACGACGCTGATGACGCTGGCCCGTTTTCCCGGATCGGCAATGAACGACCAGACGTCCTCGGGATCGGCCTCGAACGTGAACGTCCGCGAGACACGGACCGTCATACCACCGGCTACGTGTGGCAGTGAATAAAAAGGGGTGGATCCGGAACGGTGAATACACCGGGCGATCCGAGCCGTCGAGGCCGAGCTGTTGAGGCCGAGCCGTTGATCAGGCCGTCGAGCGCGACACACGCCAGGTGGTCGAGCGGGCGCGACCCCACTTTTCGATGTCGACCTCGTCGGATTTCTCCGCCAGGTTCGGGAGCCGGCTGCCGACCTGCTTGGCGGTGAGCCCGATAGCGTCGGCGATCGTCTTCGAGCGAACGTACTGTTCACCCCGAGACGCGCTATCGTGGAGGTACGCGAGGATCCGGCGTTCTTCCTCCGTATATTCGGTCATCGTCGGCTGTAGGCGACGGCGACGTAAAACGGTTTCTCGTCGGGCTACTCGAAGAGATGGAACGCCGAGACCGACAGGATGGCCGCGATCATTGCCACGCCGAAACCGCCCGCGGTGACGATCTGTGAGGGGCCCGCGAACATCACGACCGCGCCGATGGCGACGATCGCGGCGGCGGCCAGCCCGACTCCCAATCCGACGTCCGATCCGATGGCTCCTTCGCTCATACCCGAACCTTCCACGGCGCTCACTTATGATTTCGGATCCGCCCCGTGGATGGCCGATCCCGTCCGAAACCGCACCCGCGTCGACGGGCGCTCACTCCCGGTCGACGCTGCGTCGACCGACGTCGACCGACGTTGACAACCGGCGCCTTTTAACACGTTCAAGCCGCCACGGTGGAGTAGCTATGGGTTTGGATCGAATCCGATCGATCGGGGGGATCAAGCTCGCGCTCGTCGCCGTCGTCGGGCTCGGCGTCGTGGTCGGCGGCGGCCTCGCTGCCGGCGTGATCGGCGCGCCGAGCGTGACGGGTGTGGACAACGGGTTCGGCACCGTCACCGAGAACACGACCGAGATCCACACGG
This sequence comes from Halopenitus sp. POP-27, assembly GCF_029889855.1. Lineage (NCBI taxonomy): Archaea > Methanobacteriati > Methanobacteriota > Halobacteria > Halobacteriales > Haloferacaceae > Halopenitus > Halopenitus sp. POP-27. The sequence continues at coordinate 85,895 of NZ_JARANU010000011.1, forward strand.
ACATCCACGTCCGCAACCCGAACCCGATCGGCGTGACCGCGGGCGGGCTCACCGCCGAGTACGAAGTTCGGATGAACGACATCCCGATGGCGAACGGGACCAAGGAGGGCGTCGCCCTCGGTCGCGGGAACGACACGATCGCGACGACGACCGCGATGGACAACTCCCGGATCCCCGACTGGTGGGTGAGTCACCTGCGAAACGGCGAGCGGACGACGCTGACGGTCCACGCCGACGTCCACTCCTCGCTTCTGGGACGGTCGTTCGACGCCCCGAACGTCGAGCGCGGGATCGACACCTCGCTCATCGAGGCGTTCAACTCGACCGAGGACAAGCCGGTGAACGCGTCGAGTCCGGTCGTCCCCGACCCGGTGGTCGTGATCCGCGAAACCCGCGGCGAGTGGGGATCGATCTCCGAGTCGGAGACGGAGATCCGGATGGCCTTCGACGTCTACAACCCCCGATCGGTCCCGATCGCCGTCTCCTCGATCGGCTACGACATCGGGATGAACGGGATCGAGATGGGGTCCGGCGAAACCGAGACGTCGACGGTCATCCCGCCACGGAGCGAGGAGACGATCAACGCCACGTTCCGTCTCGACAACGAACACCTCGACGAGTGGTGGGTGAGCCATCTGCAAAACGACCAGGTGACGACGCTCACCGCCGACTTCTTCCTCCGGATCGACCTCTCTGAGGGCGGCGGGGAGACCGTGGAGGTCCCGCTCGACACGATGACCCGAACGATCGAGACGGACATCTTCGGTGAGGGTGGATCCGACGGTGAGGGTGGCTCGGGAGGCGACGGCGGCTCCGACGACGCGAGCAGCGACGGCGGATCGACGGAAACCGACGACAACGGAACCGAAACCGCGACGCCTACCAAGACGCCGAGTGGAACCGACACGCCGGCCGAAACGGAAACCGAGTCCGACGACGGCCTCCTCGGATCGGGGACCGAGACGACCACCGAAACGGATACACCGACCGAGACTGAGACCGCAACCGACACGCCGACCGCGACTGAAACGGACACACCCACCGAGACGACCGACGACGGCGGTCTTCTCTGAGGTCGGTTCCGCGATCCGGAGACGGGGTCGCACCCGGATCGATCGGCGAAAACCGTCGTCGTTTTGGTGCCGCCGCCCCGATTCACTCGTCGTGAAGCGTTTCCTGACCTCGGACCTGGGCGTGTATCTCCTGGCGGGCGCGTTCAGCGCGCTCGTGTTCGGCGTCGCGCTCGCGGCCCTGTCGGTGTTCGTCCCGGGCGGGCTCGGGGACGTTCAGCTCGCCGGGCTCGTCGTCGGGTTCCTGCTGTTCCTCGGCGCCCACGTGGCCGCGATCTGGATCTATCGCGAGATCGGCGCGCGGGAAGGGGTCCCGTAGCGGGCACGCTTGCGCCGCTCACCACGTCGGACCCCTGATCCGCCCGAGTTACGACTCGTCGTCCCCCCGATCGACCGGTCGGTGCGGCGTGATGGTGGGCCCCTCAGGCGTGTCGCCGTCGACGGTGGCGGCGACGCCGAAGACGTCCTCGAGCAGGGCCTCCGTGACGACCTTCCGAGGCGGGCCCCAGTCGTAGATGCCCCCGTCCTTCATCGCGATGAGGTTGTCGGCAAAGCGGGCCGCCTGTGAGAGGTCGTGGAGGACGACCGCGACGGTTACGCCGCGTTCGGCGTTCAGCTCGCGGATCACCTCCATCACCTGCAGTTGGTGGCGCAGATCGAGGTAGGTCGTTGGCTCGTCAAGCAGCAGGACGTCCGTCTCCTGGGCGAGCGTCATCGCGATCCAGACGAGCTGCTTCTGGCCGCCCGAGAGGTCGCTCACGGGCGACTCCCGGAGGTGGTCGACGCCGGCGAGGTCGATCGCCCGGTCGACCGCCTCGTCGTCCGCCGTCGAGACGGCCTCGAAGAACCCGCGATGCGGGTACCGACCGTGATAGACGAGCTCCTCGACGGTCGTGCTGCCCGGCGCCTCGTTCTCCTGGGCGAGGAGGCCGACCTCCCGTGCGAACTCCTTGGGTCCGTACTCGGCGACGTCGCGGCCGTCGAGAAGCACCGACCCGCTTTCCGGCTCGAGCTGCTTGGCCAGCGCCTTCAACAGCGTCGACTTGCCGGAGCCGTTCGGCCCCACGAGCGCCGTCACCTCGCCGGCGGGAACGTCGACGCGTTCGGTCGTTACGACCGGTTCCTCGGTCGAGGGATAGCCGATCCGAAGCGTCTCCCCGTGGATCGCGGACGGTTTTGCGGTGGGATCGGACGCGGCTATGTCGGTCGGCCGTGTTCGATCGTCCGCCAGCCCAGCCGCGTTCGATCGTGAGTCCCCGTCCGCGTGCTGGTCTCCGTTCGATCGTGAGTCCCCGTCCGCGTGCTCATCCCCGTTCGCGTGCTCGTCCGCCGGCCGTGTCGTGGAGCGGTCGTTCCCCGTCATTTATAACTCACCCAGGTGTCGCGTCCGGCGCATCAGGTAGAGGAAGTACGGGCCGCCGACGACCCCGGTCACGATCCCGACGGGGATCTGGATCGGATCGAACGCCAGGCGGGCCCCGACGTCGGCGCCGACGACGAGCGCGGGACCGACGAACAGACAGCCGACGATCAGCCGGCGGTAGTCCGACCCGACGACGGTGCGAACCATGTGTGGGACGATCAGGCCGACGAACCCGACGATCCCGGCCACCGAGATGGCGCCCGCGGCCGCGAGGATCGCCACCGCGGACAGCAGGAACCGGACGCGCTCGACGGACATCCCGAGCGAGCGCGCGGTCCGCTCGCCGAGCAACAGCACGTTCAGCTGTCTGGCGCCCGCGAGTGCGAGCACGCTCACGAGCAGCGTGACCGGGAGCACGATCCGCACCTGCTCCCAGTCGGTTCCGGTCAGCGAGCCCGTCGTCCAGGCGATCGCGGACTGGACGACGCCGACGTCGTCGGCGAAGAAGAAGATCCCCGTCTGGAGCGACTGGAAGACGGTCCCGACGATCACGCCCGCCAGCACGAGCCGGACCGGCGAGGTGCCGCCCTGCCAGGCGATCGCGTAGACGAGCAGGAACGCGGCCGTCCCCCCGAGGGCCGCAAAGGCCGGCAGGAACGTCGCCATTCCCGAAAAGACCACGAGCGTCAACAGGATGGCGAGCCCGGCTCCCGAGGAGACGCCGAGGATGTACGGGCTGGCGAGTTCGTTCCGCGTGACCGCCTGGAAGATGGCGCCCGAGACGGCCAGGCACATCCCGACGAAGGCCCCGACGAGCACGCGCGGGAGGCGGACGTTCCAGACGATGATCGTTTCGTGTGCCAACTCGACGTCGAGGTGCCACCCGAAGTGGCCGACCAGCCAGCCCGCGATCGTCTCGCCGAGGAACAAGCGCGCGAGCAGCCCCGGGCTCGACCACACCGCCGGGTCGAACACCGCGTTCCAGGCCTGCCCGACCGTCATCGTGTAGGTTCCGAAGCTCACCTGTACGAGCCCGCCCACGAGGACGATCGCGGTGCTCACGAGCGCGACGCTCGACAGCGACCCGTCGACGAGCGCGACCACGTCTCGCAGCCGGTCGCGGAGAGTCGATCGCGTCGCCTCGGTCGTCCCCGCGTCCCCGGAGGCCTCAGCCATCGGTTCGAACCACCTCCGCGACGCGATCGCGGTCGAAGAGCCACTCGTCCTCGGGGATCTTCGGATACGGGCCCCCGTCGTAGTCGGGCCAGGTGCCGAACCGGTCGGGAAACAGCTGCTTCGCGGTCATCTCGGTCTGGAACAGGGTCACGATCGGTCCCTGCATCGGGACGCCCGAGGGGTAGACGCGTCCCTCGTCGACGGCCGTGATCTCGCGGCCGACCGGGTGGGCAGCGAGCGTCTCGCGGATCTCCGGAACCGAGTAGTAGGACGCCAGGCCGTACGGGACGAGGAGCACGTCGGGATCAAACTTGAGCATCGCCTCGTAGCCGTATCCCGACCCGATATCACCCGCATCGTCCGCAAGCGCGTCCGTGACGCCGAACGGCCGGACGTGGGCGCTCGCGTACCCCGGCGCGTCGATCGCGGTCGGGTAGAACGTCCCGTCCATGAGAAAGGCCATCGCGACCGTCGGGCGCTCCGCCGGGGGCGGAAGCTCGGTCTCGATCGTGGACACCAATTCGTGCCTGACGGACGCGAGCGCCCCGAAGCGGTCCTCGGCGTCGAAGACCGGTGCGACGCGCTCGGCGACCTCCCAGAGGGTGTAGTACTCGTAGTCGGCCGCCCACGATCCTGGCGGGTCGCCACGCGTGCGACCGTAGTAATTGCCGATCCACGGCGCGACGTCCGTTCCGATCGTCTCGACGTCCGTCCGTTCCCAGCCCTCGAAGGAGGTGACGAGCGCGGGGTCGATCAGGTGGAGGTCCGAGTCGAGCTCGTAGAGCAGTTCGGCGTCGACCTGGACCCCGTTGGTTCCGTCGTTCAGCTGCGTGAGACCGTCCCAGTCGACGTCGACGCCATCGAGACGCTCGTAGTAGGCCGCAAGCGTAGCGCCGTCGACGGCGGCGTCGAATCCGAGCGAGTTCACCGCGTCCGCCGCACCGTATGCGACCGCCATATCGGCGTGCAGCAGGTCGTAGACCGCGATCGATCGGGGGACTGACTCGCCACGCACCTCGCCGGCGGGTGCGAGCGAGGCGGTCCAGCCGCCGGTGGGGGTCGACTCGGCCCCGTCGCTCGACAATCCTTCGGAGTCGGCGTCCTCCCCGGTCGCGGCACAACCCGCGAGCAGGCTCACGCCTGCGACCGCCGCGGCGCCGCGTCGGAGCCACTCTCGACGGGTATTCCCAGCAGGGGCTCGACCGTCGACGGTCACGACTGCCCCGCGACGATCGCGCTCACGCGGTCGCGGTCGAACAGCTCCTCCTCGACGCCGTACACCTGTCCGGCTGCTCGCTCGGTGAGTACGAGGTTCGTGATGGGTCCCTGATACAGCGGGCCGCCGCGGTAGACGGCGCCGTTCTCGACGGCGGTCAGCTCGCTCGCGACGTCGTGATCCCGCATATGCGACAGGACGGTGTCCTCGAACTCGCGTTCGGTCTTCGCCTCTTCGCCGCGAAGGAGGACCACGTCGGGATCGACCTGCAGGAGGGTCTCGTAGTCGATCGAGCCGCGGGTACTGTGGAAGTCCTTCACGTCGGTCTCCGCGAGCGCGTCGACGACGCCGAGGTCACGCCACTGTTTGAAGCTCGTCCCCTCGTCGATCAGGTACGGGGAGAAGGACTCCGGTGCGTCGACCGGGTCGGGCCAGAGGATGGCTACCTCCGGGCGCTCGTCCGCCGGCGGGATGACGTCGGCGACGCGCGCCTGGAACTCGTCGTGCAGCGACGCGAACGCTTCGTACCGATCCCGTCGGTCGAACACCGCGGCGAGCTTCTCGAAGGCCTCATAGAGGGTGTAATAGCGATAGTCCTCGTGCCAGCCGTAGCCGCGAGAGAAGATCGAGTTGCCGACGAATGGGCCGACGCCGGTCGCGACCTCGGCGACGTCGTCCTCCTCCCAGCCGTCGAAGCGGTTCATCAGGAAGGTGGGGTCGATGACGTGGACGTCGGCGTCGAGTTCATAGAACAGTTCCGTGTCGACGCCGCCCTGGTAGAGGTCGACCATCCCGCTCGTGTCGGCCGATACGCCGTCGATCCCGTCGTAGTAGTGCGTATGGTACCGGCTCGTGAGCCAGACCCCCTTCGGTGGTTCAAGGCCAAGCGCGACGCCCATGTCCGCCCAGCTGCCGTTGTTCGCGACCCACGTTTCCGGGACGGACTCGAAGGTGATCTCCCCGACGGGAGCCATCGTGACCGTGTACGCGCCGCCGTCGGCGTCCGCCTCGGTCTCGGTCTCCCCGGAGTCGGTCTCGGGTGGGTCCGCGTCGGATGTGTCGGCCGCGCCCGGCGAGCCCGCACCGGGGTCGCTCGTCGGCGTCGAATCGGTGTCGGCGTCGCCGCCGGTACAGCCGGCAAGGCCCGCAAGCACCGCGCCGGCGCCGGTTCTGAGGACGGTCCGTCTGGTGGGACGATCCCTTGACATATTCTTTAGGCTACCCTAAATGGATAAAGGGGCTTCGGTTTTTAGGCACGCCGAAAGATATGTGGGGGTGCTCCCACTGGGCTATGTGCCACGAACTCCGGCGAGGGTTTATGTCGGCGCCGTCCCCACCGACCGGCGTGGACGAACTCGTCGTGCGGACGACGGTGTACGCCGATCCCGCGGACGTCTACGCGTTCCTGCTGGAGTTTCCGCGGTACGCGCGGTACACCGACTACCTCGATCGCGTCGACCGGCTGGCGGGCGACGGCGGCGTCGGCAGCGAATACGCCCTGCGGTTCTCGTGGTGGAAACTCGGGTACACCGCCCGGTCAGCGGTGACCGACGTCGATCCCCCGACCCGGATCGACTGGCGGCTCACGACGGACATCGACGCACACGGCTGCTGGCGGATCGAGCCCACGACGGTCACTCCCGAGACTGCGGACGGCTCGATCAAGCGCCCCGGGGCCGCCGGCGGGGCGATCGAGGACCGGGAGTCCGGACCAAAGCCGGCGGAGGAGTCGGGAACTGAGGCGGACACGGAGACGGAGGCGGACACGGAGACGGAGACGGAGCATATGGAGGGGCCAGACACCGAGCCGGATCCGCACGTCCCCGATGACCAGGTCACGATCGACGCCTGCGAGGTGTCCTTGGAGATCCGGTTCGATCCGGACTCCGCGAGCGCGGACGCCGTGGACCTCCCGCGGCTCGTCTCCTTCGGGTGGGTCCTCGAGCGCGCGATCCCGCTCATCAAGAAGGAGGCCGTCAGCGTCGTCGAGCGCGCCGTCGCCGATCTCGAGGGCCAGCAGCGATCCGTCGATCTGGAGGTCATCGTGGACTCTGACCGGCTGTGAACGACGTCGGTCGGGTTGCGTGGAACCGATACGCGCGAGTCGATCGTCGGAGCGTCGAGTCGTGTGTGAGTCCCTGCCGAGTGGGCGCCGTTTCGAAGCCCTTATGGTTGAAACGGGGGTACCGTTAGTCGCAGCGCGGGCTCGTAGATCAGTGGTAGATCATCCCCCTGGCACGGGGAAGGCCCGGGGTTCAAATCCCCGCGAGTCCACTCGACTCACTTCGTTCGTCTCGTTCCCTCGCGTGGTCCCGTTCGTTCCCGACGGTCGCTCACGGGACCCCCGCGAGTCCATTTCCGTTTCGTCACCGTGACCAGAGTTCATAATCGTAAGATGGGACGCTGCTAACTGCCGGATTCGAACATTCTGAGTTGACGACCACTCTCCGGAGAAAGGGAGTCCATCAGGATTCCTCAGTAGTGGTATGCTATCTCCCTCCGGTCAGTACGGGGAGCGGAGCCAACACTTTCGCGCTGATTTCGTAACGGAGAACCCGGGTTCGGGGTACGGTACGAATCCTGAAGCTTCTTGATGATACCAACGAACCGATGCGTATGCGCCGCCGCGCCCTCCTCGCGTCCGCCTTAACTGCCGTCTCCCCCGTCGCTGCGGGGTGTAGTGCCATCGAATCGCGAACCGAACACACGAATCCGACTGTACACACCAGCGACGATCCTCGGGATGACGAGAAGTATCTCGAATTCCAGCACGACGGTACTGAGATCGCCACTGTGGGCGTGGACCCGACGTTTTCTCCCTTACCGGACAATCTTCACACGTGGATCTCACACACTGCGGATACTGAACTACAGTCACTCACACAGCGGTTCGTGGCACTGGACGGTGACGGTACTCCGCCACAAATCTCGCTCCAAGGCCCGTTTATGGGGGACGACAAACCGCATCCATCCGTGTCACTGTTTCGGGACGGAAGGGCTGCAGTCATCGACATCCACCGGTTCGGCGAACTCGCCAATGAGACCGTCTTTCTGCAGCTGCCGGTCACTCGATGGCCGGAGTCGGCCCGCCGGCTCGTCGTCGAGAGCACTGTGGAACTCGTCAAGCCGGGGCTGACCGACCAGACGCACGTTCTCGATGGCCAACTCGAATTCGAGTTCTCGATCGAGAGCGAAGCCGAGGAATGAACTGCCTTTGATCGATGCAGATGACGCGAACGCTACCCTCGAGACGGACGTCACCGATCGTGCGGAGGCGATCGACGGTACGACTGACGACGACGGCTGGAGCGTCGACGTCGAAGATGGCCGATCAAGGCGGATCGTCGCGACTCGTCGGAATGAATAGTGAAAAACGCATTAGCGCCGCTGACGCGGCTGCGCGGAGTTACTCGGTTCGGACGAGGTTCGTCGCGCGGGGTCCCTTGGGGGATGATTCGATGTCGAACTCGACTTCCTGACCCTCTTCGAGGTCCGGACCGCCGACGTCCTCCATGTGGAAGAAGACGTCCTCGTCGTCGTCCACGTCGTCCGCGTCAGTCGAAATGAAACCGTAGCCGCCAGTGTCGTTGAAGAAGTCAACCTTACCGTTTGCCATTGCAACCAAACATACACCCCGTTGCCGGATAAGGGTTGCGAGGGTCGCGGTACCACGACCCGACGTGCACGGTGCCGAATCCCGACAGACGAACAACACAACGCTTTACTTGAGTGGTATGCACACCCATCGTATGACTGGCGAGGTGTGTGTCCTGTACGTCGACCCCGATCCGGACGTCGCCGAGGACGTCGCGACGTCGCTCGAACGGGGGTCGGACCGGCTTACGGTTCGGACCGCAGGTTCCGCTGCGGCCGGGATCGACGTCCTCTCGGAGGCCACGATCGACTGTCTTGTGACCGCTCTCGAGCTGTCGGACCGTGACGGACTCACCTTCCTCGAGCAGGTGCACCGTACCCGGCACACCCTTCCGATCATCGTCTACCCGGAGACGGGGGCGAACGCGCTCGTCGACGACGCCCTCTCGGCCGGCGCGACCGACTACCTCACGCGGGAGAGCGACACCGACGAACACCGGCTGCTTGCCCACCGGATCACGAACGCCGTCGACGCCGACGGATCAGCCGTCGAGACCGGACTCCCGCAGTCGTCCCGGAGCCAGGAGCACCCGCCACACCAACTCTTTCGCCGCGCGGTCGAGGCGTCCGGCCATTCGATTTACTTCACCGACAGCAACGGCGTCATCGAGTACGTCAACCCAGCCTTCGAGGACATAAGCGGCTATACGGCCGCCGATGCGGTCGGAATGACTCCACGGATCCTCAAGTCGGGTGAACACACGACCGCGTTCTACGCGGAGTTGTGGGACACCATTCTGGCGGGGGAGACGTGGCGAAGCGAGATCGTCAACGAAACGAAGGACGGCGAGCGGTACATCGCGGACCAGACCATCGCGCCGGTCGAGAACGCGGACGGAAAGATCACCCACTTCGTCGCGATCAACGCCGACATCACGGAGACCTACGAGTACGAACGCGAGATCGAGCGACAGAACGAGCGACTCGACCGCTTCGCGAGCGTCGTTTCACACGACCTCCGCAACCCCCTGAATGTGGCCGCCGGGCGGCTGGATCTCGCGTACGAGGAATACGACGACGGAGACGGCACCGTCGACCCCGATCACTACGAGACGATCGGCGATGCCCTCCGACGGATGGAGCGCATCATCGACGATATGCTCTGGCTCGCTCGGGAGGGGCGACGGATCGGCGCGGTTGAATCGGTCTCGCTGGCGGCGGTCGCACGTCGAGCGTGGTCGCTGGTCGCCGACGGCACCGAAAGCGCGGCGCTTGTGGTTCGTGTCGACGAGGATCGAACCGTCGAGGCCGACCCGGACCGGCTCCGCCAGCTGCTCGAGAACCTCTACCACAATTCGGTCGAGCACGCGGGTCCAAGCGTGACCGTCACCGTCGACGGTCTCGCGGACGGCTTCGTCGTCGACGACGACGGCCCCGGAATTCCGCCCGAGGAACGTGACGCGGTGTTCGACGCCGGCTACTCGACGGCCGATGACGGAACGGGCTTCGGGTTGAGCATCGTCAAGCAGGTCGCCGACGCTCACGGCTGGGACGTTCGAGTCACGGAGAGCCCCGACGGCGGCGCGCGTTTTGAGATCACCGGCGTCGGGACGTCGTCGATGGCGGTTCCGGAGGCCAACCGCTGCTAACCGCGAGCTGCGTGCGGGCGAGACACCCAACACGCTACCCACGCAGGTCGAATGCGACGGCGATCGGGTCGGTCGGGACGCCCCAGTAGACGAACCGGTATCGGCCGGGCTGGAGATCCGGACAGACCGTGAGCCGATCCGCGAGCGGGTGCCCCTCGAGAAGTCCCGCCTCGGTCAGATCGAACGACCACTCGAACCCCTCGCCGGGTGGGTGCCCGATCGCCTCGTCGGTGTACTCGAACCGGGCCGGGTCGTCGCGAACGCCACGAACGTCCATCCAGCCATCGGTCGTTCGGACCTCGAGCGCGTATTTGTGCCGGTTCCCGGTCGAGAGGGTTCGCCCCGCGACGTTCACCAGATCGATCGCGACGGTCTCGCCCCGCTCGAACCGGAGCGAATCGTCCGACCCCTCGGGACCACGCGCACGAAGGGCAAAGGCCGGATCCGGACCCTGAGCGTCGCCGGCGCCGACCGCCCCGTACACGACGTCGGCCTCGTCGAACCACGCGGGGTGTCGTTCGAAGTCGTCGGCCGGACAGCTGAGCGCGTCCGGCTCCGTCGGCGGGTCGTCCGTCGGGCGAATCCGCCCCGGGAGCGTTGCCGGATCGATGAGCGGCGCCGTCGCATCGAGGGTCGCGGCGTCGCCCCAGCCGTTCGTGACGGTGATGGCGGTCCCCGTCGGGAGATCGCCCCCCGAGATCCGGACGAGTGCGGCGGGATACGTGATGGCCTCCCCGCAGCCGACGTCGCCCCGACTCGTGTCGACCGCCGTCGCGGTGCCGGTGATCGCGTCCGACTCGAGACGGACGTCCCGGACCTCGAGCCTGGCGTAACAGGTGTTCGGCCCGACGCTTCCGACGTACAGCAGCGTCGTCTCTCCGAAGTCGGTCTCCTCGACGAACTCCCGGACCGCTGCGCTTCGCTCGGGACCCTCGGGGAGGTCCTCAAGCACCCACTGGACCCCAGCGGGCGAGTCGAATCGGGTCACGTATCCCACCGGCTGGTCCGATCCCGAAACGGACCCCATCGCCCAGCGTGGGGCGGCGCTCTCCGCCGGCAACCCGATCGCGACCGCGTTCTCGCCGACGCGTTCGATCGGGCCGTCGCTCGGCGGATCCGGCTGGTCGGTCGGCGGTTCGTCGCTCGGCGTCTCGCCGGGATCGGTCCCCGGGGGCTCGTCCGTCCCGTTGCCGACCCCGTCAGTCGGCGCGTCGAGACAGCCGGCGACCCCGAGGCCGGCGATCGTCCCGATCCCGAGAAGGGCGTTGCGTCGCGTCGGATCGGTCATCGATCGAGGGTTCTCGCCCCGCCGCTAAGTACCTTCCAGAGACACAAACGACCGCTTGAGTCACGGCATCGCCGGCGATGGACACGAGACCGCGGGCGTCGAATCACGCTTCCGCGGGCGTTGAGCCCCGGTACCGCCGGTGACCGGTGACCGTGCGTCCGTTCTCAGAGGTCGAATCGTTCGGCGGCGGTTTCCATGTCCTTGTCGCCGCGCCCGGAGAGGTTCACGAGGATCGTCTCGTGATCGCCGGCTTCCGCGAGTTCGATCGCGCGGGCGATCGCGTGACTCGACTCGAGCGCCGGGATGATCCCCTCCGTCTCGCTCAGTTCGCGGAAGGCGGCGAGCGCGGCGTCGTCGTCGACGCCGACGTACTCGGCCTGACCCAGCTCCCGGAACATCGCGTGCTCGGGGCCGACGCCGGGGTAATCGAGCCCGGCGGAGACCGAATGCACCTCGACGTCCTCGTCGATGACGCGCGTTTTCATCCCGTGAATGACGTCGTCGTGGCCGCTGGCCAGCGGCGCCGCGTGTCGCGTGGACTCGCTGCCCTCGCCGCCGCCCTCGGCTCCGTGGAGGGCGACGTCGTCGTCGCGGAACGCGTGGAACAGGCCGATCGCGTTCGAGCCGCCGCCGACGCAGGCGACCGCCGCGTCCGGCAGTTCGCCGGTTCGGTCCAGGAACTGCTCGCGAGCCTCCTGGCCGATGACCGACTGGAAGTCCCGGACCATCCGCGGGAACGGGTCGGGGCCGACGACGCTCCCGACGAGGTAGTGGGTGTCCGCGACGTTGCCGGCGAAGTCCTCGAGGGCGGCGTCCACGGCGTCGGCGAGCCCGGCCCCGCCCCGGGTCACCTCGTTCACCTCGGCACCCATCAGGCGCATCCGGAAGACGTTCATGCGCTGGCGCTCGACGTCCTTCGCGCCCATATAGATCTCCGTGTCCAGGTCCAACAGCGCGCCGACCATCGCGGTCGCGGTGCCGTGTTGGCCCGCGCCCGTCTCGGCGATCAGCCGGTCCTTGCCCGCCTGCTTGGCGAGCAGGGCCTGCCCGAGCGCGTTGTTGATCTTGTGGGCGCCGCCGTGGAGCAGGTCCTCCCGCTTGAGGTAGATGTCCGCGCCGTAGCGCTCCGAGAGGCGTGCCGCGTGATGGAGGGGCGTCGATCGTCCCGCGTACTCCTCGAGGAGGCGACGGAGTTCGGCCTGGAACGACTCCGTGTCGGCGATGTCGTCGTATGCGGTCGCGAGCCGGTCGAGCGGTTCTTCAAGGGGGTCGGGGACGTGGCGTCCGCCGTATCCAGCGAAGTCTCCGGTCGTCATCGTCGGCCCCTTCGGGAAGGGTACCTAAAAGTGTCACCTCCGTCCGGCGTCTCCCTGCGCCGCCGAGTCGGCTCGATCTACCGACCCTTCCGCCGCTGCCGCGTCGCGATCCGCAGCGCCTCCACGGGGCGATCCGCCGCGAGCAGCCGGCGGAGTTCCGACCGTGTGTCACCGTCCACGAGGTCACGATCGAGGAACGCCTCGACGACCGCCTCCGCTTCCGCCTCGCGGTCGGTCTCGGTCCGTGCGCCGCCGTCAGTCCACACTGGGTCGTGCACCGTGGTACCTCCTATCACGAGATAGGTTACGGGGTGGTTATATATCTGTGGTAATCAGTAACATCATCCGATCGACGCGAGGAAGGGATGAATGGTGGGAGGATGAATGGTTGGGAGGACGACTGATGAGTGGAGCGACGCGACGGCCGAGAGCGCTGATGGACGTTGCCGACCGGTACCGCTCGAGCTCCGACTGTTCGACGACGTCGCTCGATCCAGTCGCAACTGGAAGACGGCTTCCGGTCACCGATATTCCATCCATACACCGCTATCTCACCGATATCGTGGTATACAACGATCATAGCACTCCACGATCACCGACGCTAACGTGACACTCTACAGGCTGAACAGGGCGAGTGCCTCGGGGCTTGACCCCGAGGGTGAAGCCCGTCACCACGCTTAATTTGCCACGTCACGAAACGCGGTTTACCGGCCGTGACGCGGGTTAAAGACCTTAATCTGAAGCGGTCGTGTAGACTGGAAATGCGACTCCTCTCAAAATCCGCGCCTTTGGCGTGGTGCGACGGGAGTTGTCGGGTGGAGTGGAGCCGCCGACCCTCACGGACGCACCGAGCGTTCGGGTGTTTATTCCGAACCGACCCATCTCAGGAAGGTCGAGGGGAATTAAATTCGCCTGCGGGTGCGGTGCG
>NZ_JARANU010000012.1:0-99054 GCF_029889855.1 Halopenitus sp. POP-27
GGTGTCGGAGTCGGCGTGGGAGTCGGCGTTGGTGTCGGTGTCGGTGTTGGCGTGGGCGTGGGCGTCGGCGTTTCGGTCGTCGGCGTCGACAGCGTAATCGAGCCGGTCGCCGAATCTCCGGTGAGCGATTCGGTGGCGACGATCGGATGCGTCCCGTCGGGAAGCGCGGCCAGCGTCTCGTCGTCGAACGAGACCGAGACGGACCGCGAATCACCGACGGCGAGGCCTTCGAGTCCGGTGACGGTTCGAGTGACCGTTCCCGACCCGACGTCGACGGTCACGTCGAACGGGTCCGATCCATCGGTCTCCCCGACGTTCGTCACCGTCCCCGCGATCGACACCGATCCCGAGTCGGTCCGTTCGTAGGTGTAGTCGGACGGATCGAGCGCCACCGAATACTGCGGCGGCTCGACGATCGTGACCGTCCCGGTCGCACGGTCGTGATCGCCGCGTATCGTGACGGAGCGCTCGTCGCCGGCCGACGCGTTCTCGAGGTCGTGTGTGAGCGTCGTGGTCACCGTCGATCCGGAGTCGACCGTCACCGACTGCGTCTCGACGACCGTCCCGTTGACCAGCAGTTCGATCGTGTCGGTGTACGTCGATCCGCCCGTGTTGGTGAGGTTAACAGACGAATTAAATTGACTGGAAGAAGATACCGATGAAGGAATATTTGATGAGATATTTATACCAGATATAGAATATTTTTGTGGGCCTATATCTGATTCATTTATGAGATCGGTGGATTCAAGCAATTGATTTTCTCCGACTGCAGCATAAACTGTATGATTTATTGAAGGATATGTGTTAATATTGTGGTTATCTAAATTAAGATTAGTATCTGAATCAATTCCGATAGAGAATGAGGTTGTGGTTGATTGAGGATGAATATTTATATGCGCCTGTTCAGATACCTCGTTTTCTTCGGTAACTGCGATTGATACTGGCTCATTGAGATCTGGTCCGTGTTCTATCGTTGGTTGAATATTGTTCTTCTTTTCTGTAAGATCAATATGTCCGGATATGGAGATGGAGTCTATAGAATCGTCTATGATATCAAATTCCTTGCTTTGAACAGCATTACCCGTGCTTGAATCAGGAGAATCAGATGATCCATTTAGATGCGGATTTTGATACGATTTATTAGATTGAAACTCGGCAGCAACATCATATGATAGGTTATCTTTCGAAACAGCATCTTCGAGAGATATGTCCTTCAACGAAAATCCAGTATTAAACCGATCATATTCTGTATATGTTTCTAAGTCTCCTGTAATTTCATATACTAGACTAACCGTTGAATGATTTATTTCCCATTCACCAGTATATTTAACGTCAGAACGTGCGTTATCTATGTTTAATACATACACATCATCAACAGTAGAATCATTAAACTCAACACCAGATGCTACTGAGGGTGTTAAATTATAATAAACTCGAACATATTTCTCGTCTGCATTACCTAGATTGATTTTTGTTGATTCGATTGGTTGTGTATCTGATGAATCATTAGTATATAAGTCACCAATAGAGGGTGATATATCTATTTCCGCGGAAGTTTCCGCAGAAACTGTATTGACCGTTCCACCTGGAACCACACCCGCAGTACCGACGAGCGCGACGAGGAAAACGGTACGAAGCATCGATCGTGTCGGAAACGGCTCTCTTGTCATAGGGGACGAACCCACACCGGAACACGGTATACGCGATCGAGGGGCCGCTCACCATTTCGGCCTCCCCGACGGTATATCACTTCACTCGATAGAGTTCAATTAACTCTATTAGTTAGTTAATAAAGTATATATTCACAACGTCTATATTTGCAAAAAGGTAGCCGTCGGAGCGTCGTCGAATGTCACTCAAAAATGTATTCGTGCGTGAGTGTCCGCGATCCGGCATCGATCGGGACGGCGATGTCGGGTGTGAGAGAGACGCTACTCTCGGTTCAGGATCTCGATCTCGTGGCCGTCCTGATCGGTGGTGAACGCGTACCGGTTGTTGCAGGATTCGGGATCGCGGTCGTCGGCGGCGCCGCGCTCCATCAGCGTCTCCCAGTCGCCCTCGAGGTCGTCGGTCCGGACACAGAGGTGGCCCCAGGCGTCGCCCATCTCGTAGGTGCGACCGTCGTAGTTGTAGGTGAGCTCGACGGACATCGCCTCCTCGGCGGCGTCGGCGGGCTCCATGAAGTAGTTCGCGAACGTGTCGGCCTCCCAGCGGCCCGCGGGCTCGTACTCGAACTTGCGGGTCCAGAAGCCGATCGCCTCGTCGGCGTCCTCGACGCGGATCATCGTGTGGTCGAGGCTCCACTTTGCGCCGTGGTCGCGTTTCACGATCTCGATCTCGTGGCCGTCGGGGTCCGTCACGAACGCGTACCGGTTGTTGCAGGATTCGGGATCGCGGTAGTCGTCGACGCCGTTGGCCAGCAACTCGTCGTAGGCGTCCTGCAGGCCGTCCTCCGGCACACGAACCGCGATGTGGCCCCAGGCGTCGCCCATCTCGTAGGACCGGTCGTCGTGGTTGTAGGTGAGCTCCAGGAGCGCGCCGTCCGCGTGGACGTCCTCCGGACCGAGGTAGACGTTCGTGAACGTGTCGGCCTCCCAGCGGCCCTTCTCCTCGTAGCCGAAGTTGGACTGGTACCACTCGAGGCTCTCCTCGAGATCCTCGACGCGGATCATCACGTGATCGAGTAGGGGATTCATCCGGATCGATGTTGGGCGAAGACGTGGAAAAACGTACCGTCCTCGGCTCTCCCGGCCGTTGGTCGGTCCCGCCACCGATCCGGATCGCGGGCGATGTCGGCAGCTCCCGGAGACGCCTGCCGGCGGCCGAAACGCCTTAGGTATCACCGGGGAAGGAGTGATGTCTCCCGTGTTCCGCCCCCCGAATCCGGTCCGGCTCCTGATCCTGTGGATCGGGCTCGCGCTCGCTCGTGTCGGCCTCATCGATCGCGATCGGGCGGTGCGGACGACCGAGCTCGCGTGGCCACGCGTGGTGACGGGGATCGCCCGGATGTCGAAGAACGCGGTCGACGTCGCGATGGTCGGCATCGCGGTCGGCTCCGCCGCGATCGCGGGCGTCGGGTTCGCCGGCCCCTTCTGGGGGCTCGCGTTCGCGATCGGCGGCGGGATCGCCGGCGGGACGATCGCGCTCGTCTCCCAGCGCTACGGGGCCGACGCCCACGAGGACCTCGGGCAGGCCGTCCGCGGCAGCGTCCTCCTCGTGGTCGTCGTCACGCTCCCGGTCGCGGCGACCTTCTGGCTCGTTCCGACGGACCTGATCGGACTCCTGTCGAGTGACGCCCGGGCGATCGAACTCGGCTCGCGGTATCTCCGGATCGTCGGGGTCGGGATCCCCTTCGCCGCGCTCAACCTCGTCGGCAGTCGCGTTCTCGTCGGCAGCGACGACGCATACACGGCGATGCAGCTCCGTGCCGGCGGCGCGATCGCGAACGTCCTCATCAACGCCGTCCTCATCTTCGGTCTCGACCTCGGCGTCGTCGGCGCGGCGATCGGGACGGTGCTCTCGAATGTCGTGGTCGCGACGGCCTTCGCGGTCGGGCTCGTCCGCGGCGGGTTGCCCGGGATCGGCGCGTTTCCGGTGCGGATCTCGCCGATCGGTGCGTACGCGGACCCGGGAACCCTCGCGGATCTCGTCTCCATCGGCGCGCCGGTCGGCGCGCGTAACCTCGTGTGGACGGCCGCCGAGTTCCCGATGCTCGGGATCCTCGACGTCTTCGGCCGCGACGTCGTCGCCGCGTTCGTCATCGCCAGGCGGATCTGGGGGATCATGAACACGCCCGGCTGGGGCTTCGGGTTGGCTGCCTCGAGTCTGGTCGGCCAGGAGCTCGGAACCGGCGCGGAGGACGCCGCCGAGCGATACGGCCGGGACATCATCCGATTCGCGGTGGCGACGTATCTCGTCTCGGCCGTCCTCGTCGCGGCCTTCGCCGAGCCCATCGTCGGCCTGTTCGTCGACGACCCCGGCGATCCCGCGATCCCGATCGCGGTCACGCTCGTGTACGCCGCCTGCGTCGCGATCGTGTTTCAGGGCGTGGCCGGCGGCGCCGCGGGGCCGCTCGACGCGAGCGGCGACACAACCGTGCCGTTCCTCAGCCAGTTTCTCGGGATGTTCTGCGTCTCGATCCCGCTTGCGTACATCGGGGCGACGACGCCGCTCGGTCTGTGGGGCGTCTACCTCGGGTTCCTCGCGGAGACGGGCGTCCCAGCCGCGATCAACTACTGGCGGTTCGATTCCGGAACCTGGAAGTCGGTCAGCCGGGGCTATCGGCCAGGAAACGAGGCCGGAAGCGACAGCGGGAGCGAGAGCGGACGCACCGATTGATCGTCAACGCTTGTGGAACGGCCACGATTCCCGACAGCGGGTCGTCGCCGGCGGTTCGTCGGCGATGGTTCTCAGCGGCATCCGGCTCATCGGTCGAGAGGTCACCGATCGAGAAGTCCTCGAAGTGGCGGCCCGTACAGGACGGCCGCACACGCCCACGCACAGATGGTCGCGATCGGGACGACCAGGGTGGAGACGGTGGGTCCGGCGAGGCCGTATCGGGACCCGAGTCCGATCGCCACCGAGAGGCTGGCGACCCCGGCAAGCACGAGCAAGCCGCCGGTAACACGGGGATCTTCCCGATCCACGACGACGCCGGCCGCAGCGCTTCCGGCGGCAAGCAGGTGGAACACGAGCGCGACCGGCCACGCCTGGATCGACGACGGAAGCGCCCCGAACGGAAGCGGATGGGCGAGAACGTATCGCCAGATCGGGTAGCCGCTGACGGCGAGATCGCCGCCGGCGCCGGGAACAATGGTGACGAGCCCCCAGAGCGAGACGACGGTATACGTCGCGCCGTCGACGATGACGGTGACGGGAACGACGAGTAAGCCGACGATCACGAGAAGCGCTCGTCGGCCGGCTCTCGACTCCGATCCGGCGGACGTGGCGTTCGGTCCATCGGACCGAGGGCGCGACCGATCGGCGCGGTCGACGGAGGGGCCGGGGGCGTCGGAACGGGGATCGGACCGGTCGGCGGACGCGTCAGTCACGGCGTCACTTCCGGGCGACGATCCGGAGTTCGTCCTCGTCGGCGAGTTCGTGGTCCCGGCCGACCTGCTGTTCGTCGTGTTTCGCGCTCGGTCCGGAGACGCGGGCGAACTTGAAGCGGTCGTCGAACTCGCCGCCGATCTTCTCGCAGGCGTCGTCGACGGTATCCCCCTCGAAGAGGACCAGCGGTTCCTCGTAATCGACGCCGCGGCCCGGTTTGTCCATATAGACCCGGATCAGGCCGAGTTCCTCCCAGACGCGGTCGGTAAAGCCATCGAGGCCACGATCCTCCTCGGCGGAGATGAACACGACCTCCTCGGGATCGAGGTCCCGATCGCGAAGCTCCCGCTTGACCGTCGGGAGGTAGTCAGCATCGATCAGGTCCGCCTTGTTGACGGCGACCATCGAGGGGAGATACACGCGGTTGTCCATCACGCCGTCGACGAGCTCGTCGATGGTGAGGTCGTGTGGGATCGTCACCTGCGCGTTGACGTACCCGTACTCGCGAAGGACCTGCTTGATCGTCTCCTCCTCGAGGCTCACCTCGTCGCTCGTGGTCACCTGGATGCCGTCCTTGTGCGTCTTGCGAACGTTGATGTTGGGTGGCTCGGTGTCGAGTCGGATGTTCGTGTCGTACAACTCCTCGCGGAGCCGGTCGTACTGTTCGATCTCGAACACCGAGAGCAGAAACACGACCAGATCCGCGGTCCGGACGACCGACAGCACCTCCTTGCCGCCGCCGCGCCCGCCCGCGGCGCCCTCGATCAGTCCCGGGACGTCGAGGATCTGTATCTGTGCACCCCGGTACTGGAGCATTCCGGGGTTGACGTCGAGGGTGGTGAACTCGTAGGAGCCGACCTCGCTGTCGGCGTTGGTGAGGGCGTTGATCAGCGTGGACTTCCCGACGCTGGGGAAGCCGACGAGCGCGACGGTGGCATCGCCGTGCTTTTCGACGGCATAGCCGTGACCGCCGCCGGCGGAGGACTGGTTTTCCAGCTTCTCCTTCTTCTCCGCGAGCTTCGCCTTGAGACGACCGATATGGGCCTCGGTGGACTTGTTGTAGGGCGTCTCGGCGATCTCCTCGCGGAGGTCCTCGATCTCCTCTTCCAGTCCCATCAGGGGCAACTCAGCCGCTCAGTTCGTTAAACCTGTTCCTTCGGTGGGCGGGAGGTGTGGGCGCTCGTGGGATCGGCGGAACGGCGTCGACGACGGCGGTGGCAACCCGGATCACGATCCGACGTCCCCAACGGCGGCGACAACCCGGATCACGATCCGACGTCCCCGACGGCGCCGGTACTCGCCAGTTTCGTCACGATTATTTAGGGCCTGTGAGAGGATGCGAGTGTCGAATGCCGGATCCGGCTCGCCTCAGAGACAGCACCCAGATCGTCCTCCCCTGTCGATCGCTCGATGGGATCCGGGACCGTCTGGAGGCGGAGTTCACCGTAACGATCGTCGAATCGGAGGGACAGTGCCGGATCATCGGAAGCCCAGTCGTGATAAAGTCGGTCAGCGAGTTTCTCGGCCGGTCCGGAATCCCGGTCGCGTGACCGGGATGGACCGATGGTGGACGTTGATCAGCCGGCGAAGCCGACGACGAGCTGGATGGCGATGACGAGCATCAGGACCATCCCGAGCGCGATCGACCCGGCGGCGACGCCCTGAGCGTTGCCGAGGCCGCGCTCGCGTGTCGCCGCGTACGCGCCGAGGAACACGAACCCGGCGATGAGGAGGCCGACGAGACCGTAGACGACGTTCAGAATGGTCCCGGGAAGCCCCTCCGGAAGCCCGAAGCTCCCGACCGCAAGCACGGTCAACAGCCCGAGCCCGACCGCGAAGGCGATGAACGTCACGGTCCAGACCGCCGGCGAGTGAGCGATCGCTCGGAGCCGGGAGACGGCTCGATCGTACCGGTCGCCGTCGCCGTCGTCGGCGGCGAACTCCCGCTTGCGGCCGACCCGACCGACAGCGATGAAGGTGGCGATCACGAGCAACCCCATCAGTACCGTGCTCAAAAGCGTTAATGAGACCATAACTGTCTGTGTGTCCTCGTTGTACTGACGGTCCGGTCGTGTATACAAATAGCCTTCGTATATGATCGGGCCCGCCCGGTCGTGTCCCGACGGAGAACCCCCGATCGTCATCCGAACGGCCACCCGCTGACGACCGCGCTACAAAAGAGATAAGTGCGGCATCACCAACTCACAGGCAAGGGCCGAGAAAAGAACATGATAGCGTCAGTATTACTGCAACAGACCGATGGTCTCCGGGCGCAGGCCGAGATCTTCAACGAGATCTTCTCCGTCTTCCTCGGGCTCGGGACGCTCATCGGGATCATTGTCGTCTCGTATATGCTCTGGAACGCATACAAATACCGGGACGACGGAAGCGAACCGAAAGAGAGCTTCGATCCGCCCGTTCTCGGCGAGCTGCCGACCGGGAAGGGTGGTCCGAAGGCCAAGAAACTCTTCCTGTCGTTCGGGCTCAGTGCCATCGTGGTCATCAGCCTCGTCGTCTACGCGTACGGCCTGCTGTTGGTCGTCGAGGAGGGGCCGGAGGCACCGGGTGTCGAGTCGGCGGATATGGAGGTCGAGGTCGTTGGGTACCAGTTCGGCTGGGAGTTCCAGTACCCCAACGGCGTCACCACCCAGAACACGCTGTACGTCCCGGAGGATTCGGCGATCGAGTTACGGGTGACATCACGGGACGTCTGGCACACCTTCGGCGTCCCCGAGTTACGCATCAAATCGGACTCGATCCCCGGCCAATACTCCGAAACGTGGTTCACCACTGAGGGTGGCCTCGATGCCGGCCAGGAGCAAACCTACGAGGTCGAATGCTTCGAGCTGTGCGGGTCCGGTCATTCCTTTATGAACGGTGAGATCGTGGTTATGGACGACACCGAATTCAACGATTGGTACGACGAACAGGCCGCGGCGCTTGCGGAGGAGAACGACTCCGGTGCCGCAGCCGGCAACGCCACCGCAACCGGCAACGCCACCGCGGAGGGTGAGGCATAATGTCCGAACTACCGCCGAAGACCTCAGTCCGCCGCTGGCTGGTGACGACGAACCACAAGGACGTCGGGATCCTGTACACGGTCACGGCGCTGTTCTTCCTGATCATGGGTGGGATGCTCGCGTTGCTCATCCGACTCCAGATGTGGGAACCCGGCGCCCAGGTCCTCTCAGGGATCGCCTACAATGAGGCGGTCACCACGCACGGCCTCATCATGGTCTTCTGGTTCCTCTCGCCGTTCGGGTTCGGGTTCGCAAACTACTTCGTCCCGCTACAGATCGGCGCCGACGATCTCGCGTTCCCGCGGCTGAACGCGCTGTCCTATTGGATGTTCTCCCTCTCCGGGATACTGATGGGAATCAGCTACTTCCAGGGCGGAACGCTCAGCACGGGCTGGACGATGTACGCCCCGCTGAACGTGCCGATGTATACGCCGAGTCTGGGATCCACGGGCGCGATCCTCGCGCTCGCGATGTTCGTGATCGGGATCACCGCCTCGACGGTGAACTTCCTCACGACGATCCACCACTCGCGTGCCGAAGGGATGGGCCTGATGGATATGCCGCTTTTCACCTGGTCCATGCTTGCGACGGTCTACATGATGCTGTTCGCGTTCGCGGCGCTGCTGGCGGTCGCGCTCATCCTGTTGTCCGACCGCATCCTCGGGAGCATCTACTTCTCCGCGACCGAGGGTGGCGCGCTATTGTGGGGACACCTCTTCTGGTTCTTCGGCCATCCGGAGGTGTACATCGTCTTCTTCCCGGCGCTGGGTGTAATGCTCGAGCTGTTCCAGTCGTTCTCCGGCAACCGGCTCGTCGGGCGGAAGTGGGTCATCATCGCGATCTGTCTCATCTCGATCCAGTCGTTCCTGGTGTGGACCCACCACATGTTCCTCACCACGATCAATCTGGAGGTCAAAACGCTGATGATGGCGACGTCGATCGGGATATCGTTACCGTTCGACCTCGTCGTCTTCTCGCTCATCTACACGCTCATCAAGGGGCGGATCAGGTTCACGACGCCGTTCCTGTTCGCCTTCGGCGCGCTGTTGTTGTTCATCCTCGGCGGCATCACCGGCGTCTTCCTGGGTGCGATCGTCCTCGACTACGAGTTCCGCGGCACCTACTGGGTCGTCGCCCACTTCCACTACGTGATGTTCGGCGGCGCGACGGCGCTGTTCGGCGGGATCTACTACTGGTTCCCGAAGATGACCGGAAAGATGTACGACGAGTTCCTCGGAAAGGTTCACTTCGTCGTCTTCTTCATCGGGTTCAACGCGGTGTACTTCTCCATGTTCCTCGCCTGGGAGACGCCGCGGCGCGTCTTCGATTACGACCCGGCCTTCCAGAGCATGCACCGGTTCGGGACGATCGGCGCGTTCGTCCTCGGGCTGTCGTTCTTCATCATGTTCTACAACTTCGCGAAGTCCTACGTGTCCGGGCCCGACGCTCCCGACAACCCGTGGGAGTACACCCGGACCGCCGAATGGGCGGTTCCCTCGCCGCCGCCGCTCGAGAACTGGGGCGGACGCCCCTCCTACGCCTCCGGCAAGCTCGAGTTCGTCTCCGAGGCGCTCACCACGCCCGATGACGATCACGACGGACCGGCCGCGGCGACCGACGGCGGCCACGGTGAGGGCCACGGCGAGGACCACATCGAGAGCTACCCCTACTGGGATAAACACGCGAGCCACGCCAGCATCTGGCCGTTTGCGCTCTCGTTGGCCACGGGGATCTTCTTCTTCGGGCTGTCCGGAGTCGCCTCGTCGTTCGACGTCACGACCGCGGAGACGCTGGCGGGGACCGGCATCACGGTGAGCAATCCGGTGTACCCGATCTTCACCGCCATCGGCCTCGTCGGCCTGATCTGGACGGCCGTGAAGTGGGGTCTCGAGGACTTCTATGCCCCGCCGATGGAGATCGCCGAGCGGTGGCCCTTCGAGGGCGTCGAGAAGGTAAAACTCGGGATGTGGTTCTTCCTGGCCTCCGACGTGATCGTCTTCGGGGCGTTCATCTCCGCCGCGGTCTTCATTCGCGTGGCTGCGGGCTGGTACACCTGGGAGCCGCTGACGGACTCCCTGCCGGGGCTCATCAACACCTTCGTACTGTTGACGTCCTCGTTCACGGTCATCCTCGCGCTCGTGTACGCCCGGCGCAAGAGCCGGGCCGGTCTGATCGCCAATCTGGTCGCGACGATGCTGCTCGGGCTCACCTTCCTGTCGATCAAGCTCTGGGAGTGGCACCACGAGATCTATGACGTCGGCGTCACGCTCACCCAGAACTCCCACGGTGACCCGGTACAGGCGACGATCTACTACGTCACGACGGGGCTCCACGGGATCCACGTCGTGATCGGCCTGCTGATCGCCGGCTTCCTGCTCGTGCGGGCGTGGAACGGCGCCTACCAGGAGGACTCCCGACCGGTCGAGTACTTCGGCCTCTACTGGCACTTCGTCGACATCGTTTGGGTCATCCTCTTCCCGCTGTTCTACCTCTTTTGAGGTTCACGTCTCGTTTTTGACGTTCGGAAATCCGGACACGTCGTCTCGGAAACCCGGACACGTCGTCTCGGAAACCCGGAATACGCCGTCGACGATGAGGCCGCTTGCGCGGATATTTACGTCTCGATAGTCGAGCATCGATATGGTTCCGGACGTGCTCACCGACCCGCGGCTGCTCAGCGGGATCTTCTGGACGCTCGTCGGCGTCTCGTTTTGGGTCGTCGGCCCGTTCGTCGGGTACTACCTGTGGAAACGATGGCGGGGCCCCGACGACGAGGATGGGTAAACCTATAAGGACGCACACCCAGATTTCGCGTGAACAATGGCGTCGGATTCGATCAAGCTCTACGCGCTGGTGTACGTCGCGCTCGTGGGGTTGGCGACCTCGAAGTTCGTCTTCTTCGAGTTCGACCAGTTCTTCACCTACGAGCAGGCGTTCGCCGGCACGATGGGGGCCGCCGCGCTGAAGGGGGCGCTCATCGTCGGCTACTACCAACACCTCAAGTGGGAGAACCGATCGCTGACTTACCTGATGGCCGTCGCGCTGGCGTTCGCCCTCCTGCTGATGGCCGCGGCGACCTACTCCATCACGTAACGCATATCGACGCAGCGGGGTTTCAGACGCTCGCGCAGCCTGGTTCTCTCGACTTCGTGTCGCTTCGACCATCGACGTCGTCGCCGCCATCTCGTACGGACGGGGCGCGTCCGGCCGGAGGGGAAACACCAAAACCCCTCCGACCGTATCGGCGGGTATGTACCACGTACTACTTGCCGTGGACGAGGACGAGGGCCGAAGTACCCGGATCGCCGAGACGATCACGTCGCTCCCGAGCGCGAGCACCGACGTGTTCGTGTCCGTCTTCCACTGTTTCGTCGACAACCCCGCCGGCGCCTCGGCGACGCAGGTTGGCAGCGTCCGGGCGGTCCAGGAGATCCTCGAGGAGGCGGGGATCGACAACCAAGTGCTCGAGGCGAGCGGTGACCCCGCCGACACGATCCTCGAGACCGCGACGGAGGAGCAGGCCGACGCCATCTATCTGGGCGGCCGGAAGCGCTCGCCGGCCGGCAAGGCGCTGTTCGGCAGCGTCACGCAGTCGGTGATCCTCGGAGCGGAACTGCCGGTGACGGTTGCCGGGAAGACGCAGACGACCGCCGAGTAGTCGGGGGAAGCCGTCGGACACGGAGTTGCTGGGAGGTCGCCGAGCACCGAGTACCGGCGGTCAATGGCTGACGGCCGACGGTCGATGGCTGACGGCCGACGGTCGACGGTCAATGCCCCACGACGACGACCGATCCGCCGGCTCGTCGATCACTCCTGCGGGCCGACGTCCCCATCGTCGGTTCGGCTCTTCACCACGAACAGCGACGCGTATCCGACAAGCAATCCCGGCCAGTAGGTCGTCAACCGGAAGAGGATTGCGGCGGTCACGGCGGTCGCCAGCCCGATGGGATAGAACAGCGTCACGAGTCCCGAAAACGCCACCTCGTAGGTTCCGGACCCGCCGGGCGTCGGGGAGACCGTCGCGATGACCGAGAGGTTCACGATGAAATACAACGAGACGAAGTCGGGATCGATCCCGAGCGACCGGAACACGAAGTACAACGAGACGACCTGCGCCAGGATCGCGAGGTGTGAACCGACGGCGGTCGTGAGCAGAAAGGACCGATCACTGCCCGCGGTTTGGAAATGCCCCTCGATCCGCTTGATGCGGTCACGGAGGGACTGAAACACGCCCTCCGCCCGGTCGGTTCGCCGCTCGATCGCGTTCACCGTCCCCACCGCGAGGTCGCCGAGGCGTCCATCGTCGGACCACAGCAGGTACGTCACAGCGCCGCCGATCAACAGGAGCGCTACGGCGACCGCCCCGACGGATCGGAGAAACCCGGTCAGCGATCCCACGACGATGAGATAGCACAGCCCGCCGAGCGTGAACGTGAAGAAGGGAGCCGCGTTTAGGATGTCCGCCGAGACCACGGCCGCAAGCGCCTTCTCGTAGTCCGTCTCGAGGGCGTCCGAGACGACGTAGGCCATGATCGGTTCGCCACCGAACTGGCCGAGCGGGGTGATCGAGTTCAGAAAGTGGCCGGTGAGAAAGAGGGAAACCGTGTCCGTCGGCGTCGGATCCATCCCCATGTGTCGGAAGAACCGGTGCCAGACCCACGCCCACAACAGCAGCGACGAGAACCCGATGGCGAGCGCGACCGCGAAGTGGGACCGGTCCGCCCGCACGAGCGCCGACAGTACCTCCCCGACGTCGGCGAGCGCGAGGAGAGCGACGAACAGCACGCCGGTCACGATGAACCAGATCCACTCCCGTCGCCCGGTCGCGATCGGAACCGTCATCGGTAGCCCAACTGTTCGAGCCGGTCCTCGACGGCGTCGTCGACCGGTCGATCATCGTCGCCCGGACGGTCGTTGGCGGCATCGTCGGCGTCCGCATCGACGTCGCCGATCCCGTCGACGGCAGCCTTGAGGTCGGGCGGGACCGGGATCGGCTCGTCCGCCTCGTGGTCGTACGCCTCGTAGGTCGCATCGCCGTCCTCGGTGACCGACTTGACCACCGTCACCCCGTCACGTTTCGCGTAGCGGTGTTTCCGGTAATACTCGTCCCATCGATCGGTCGGGATGTATCCCGTGAAGTTCTGGGGATACTCACACCCGCCCAGTATCGTTTCCGGGAAGACGTCCTCGTGGGTGGGTTCGGGCGCGATGCCGGCGTAATACGGGACGAGTCGGCTAAGCGATCGGAGCTCGATCGGGTCCGTGACCCTGTCGGCCGCCAGATCCGGATGGGAGACGAACAGGACGGTGTTTGTCACCGGTTCCGCGACGGTGAACTGGTGGCCGAACTCGCCGCCGTTCTCGCCGAGCGCCTGGCCGTGGTCCGAGAGCATCACCACCACGGTGTCCTCGCGGAGGCCGTTGTCCTCGAGCGCGGCGACGATCCGTCCCACGAGGTCGTCGGTGTAGTCGACGGAGGCGTCGTAGACGCGCTCGAGCTGGTCGAAATCGATGTCGTCCATCGTGAAGACGTCCTTTTGCCGGTGGGGGATCGCCGCGTCCGGGGCCACACCGTGCCGATCGGCGTATCGATCCGGAGGCCGGTACGGCTCGTGGGGCTCCATCAGGTTGGTGTACAGGAAGAACGGCCGGTCATCGTCCTCGCGGGACGCGAGATACTCGGTCACGGCGTCGACGGTCTCCTCCGACTGCGTGGAGTCGTCGACGTCGAACAGTCGGAAGACGCGGTCGATCTGTCGCCCGAGGATCCGACGCGGCGTCTCACCGAGGGCGTGATAGAACTTCGCGAACGCCTTCGAGAGGCGAACGCTCAGCCGGTTGTCGGCCGTCCCCAGGAAGTTCTCGACGTGGTCGAAGTCCTCCGTCATCCCCTTGTGGGGGGTGATCCAGACGTTCGGCGTTATCGCGGCTGTCTCGTAGCCCGCATCCCGAAACGCGGAGACGAACGTCTCTCGGTCCTCGTCGAAGTAGCTCTTCGCGTGGGTGGTGCCGTGCTCCCAGGGATACTCCCCGGTGAACATTGAGGCGTGCGACGGCAGCGTCCAGGGTGCCTGCGTGACCGCGTTCTCGAAGACGATCGACGAGTCGGCGAGCTGCTGGATGTGGTCGGTGAACTCGACGTCGGCGTTGTACGCGGACACCCGGTCCGTCCGGAGGGAATCCAGAACCAGAAAGACGACGTTCTTCGTCCCCGAAACGGTGTCCTCCATACCCGCCACCCGGACCGCCCGGCAGTTAGGTACGTCGGTTCCGAACGGCATCGGTGGGCCGGTTTGACTGGACCCAACGAGCCGATCCCCGGATCGTCGGGACGGAGCCAGGACCGATTTATAGGGGACGCGACAACGGGGGGTATGGTCGAGAGCGTGGCGATCGTCTACTGGTGTGACGGGGCCGGACACGCGGCCAGGAGCATCCCGGTCGCCAAGGAGTTCGAGTCACGCGGCATCGACGTGTCGATCGCCGGCGGCGGGCAGGGCGCGCGGTTCGTGGAGATGAACGGTTTCGACCAGCCGGACCTCACGACCGTCTCGGTCGAGGGGAGTACGCCGCGTGCCTTCCTTGAGCACACTCTCTTCGATCTCGCACCCTCCGCAGTGAAACGGACGCGGGAGATCCACCAGTGGCTCAAACGGGAGGATCCGGACGTGCTGGTGACCGACGACGTCTTCGCGGGCCTGTCGGCGGCGGCCCAGGGGATCGATTTCTACCGGATCGACCACCTCACGCCGGATCTGTTCGGCCCGGTTTGGGGGACTCCGCTGCGGATCTACAACGCGGCGTCGTTGCTGTTCGGCGAGGGGATCCTCGTGACGTCCCTGTGGCCGGACGAGCCGGACCCGGCGGGAATCACGCGGGTCGGCCCGCTCGCCCAGGAGGGTGACGCCGATGACGAGATCGACGAGTACGACGTGCTCATCAATCCGGGAACACACGGCGAGGGATTCGACGAGATACGGTCCCGACTGGAGGCGGACGGCTACACGGTCAGGACGGTGGGCGACGACGACTGGGAGACGAAGCCGACGATGACTCCGTATACGGAGGCGGCCGACGTCGTGATCTGTACCGGGTTCTCGTCGATCGCGGACACGGTCGTCGCGGGAACGCCCTGCGTGATCTACCCGTTCCTCCCGTTTCAGAAGGCGATCGCGGAGCGCGCCGAACGCGAGGGCATCGGGGGGATCGCCAGGGCCGCCTCGGTGCCCGACGCCGTCCTGAAAGCGAAACGCTTCTGTGAATCCGATGAAAGTCCCGACTACGAGAACGGTGCCCCCGAGTTCGTGGATGCGGTCCTGGATGCGTAGCCGCCCCGACCGTCGACGTCGGACGGTGATGCCGAAGGGCCGGATCGTGGCCCCGCAGGACGGGAGCGTGACACCGCAGGACCGGCCCGTGAGGCTCGCCTCGGGCGCACGCGTCGATCGGAACGAACGGAGGACGGTATGAGGATCGGGTTCTTTACGGACAGCTACTTCCCCGGGATCGACGGCGTCACGTACACGATCCAGGCCTGGCGCGAGCGTCTCGAGGATCGCGGCCACGAGGTATACGTCGTGTATCCGGCAAGCAGCCACGAGCCGGACGACCACGAGCTCCCGGTCCGGTCGCTCCCGAACCCGTTTTACGAGCAGTATCGGTTACCGACCTATCGACGGCTCTCGACGCTGCCGGAGTTGGACGTCGTCCACTGTCACGGACCGGCGTCGACGGGAATCATGGGCCGGCGATACGCGAAGCAGACGGGGGTACAATCGGTCTATACACACCACACGCCGGTCGAGGACTACCTCGAACGCGGTCTCAAGTTCGAGTCGATCGCCGCGGCCGCGTCGAGGCTCTACGTGGCCTACGAGAACCGGTTCCTCCGGTCGTTCGACTGCGTGACCGCCTCGACCTCGCGGATCCGGCGGGACGTGGAGCCGCGACGGCTCCCCGTCGGCATCGAGATGGACACCTTCCGGCCGCAGTCGGACCGGCTGTTCTCGTATCCGGAGCCGGTCATCGGCTACAGCGGTCGGCTGACCGCCAAGAAGAACGTCGACGAGATCCTCCGGCTGGCGGCCCAGACGCCGGAGTATCGGTTCGTGCTCGTCGGCGAGGGACCCGAACGGGACGCACTGGAGCGGACGGCTCCGGAGAACGTGACCTTCAAGGACTTCCTCCCGCGCGAGGATCTTCCCACGTTCTACTCGTCGATCGACGTCTTCCTCACGGCGTCGACGTGTGACACCCTCGGGCTGTCGACGCTCGAGGCGAACGCCTGCGGCACGCCGGTTGCGGCGGCCGACGTCCCGCCGTTCGATGAGACGATCGGAAAGGCGAACGGGGCGCGGTTCGCGTACGGTGATCTCGAGGAGATGAAACGCGCCGTCGAGGACTGCCTGCGCCACGATCGAGACACCCGAAGCGCGGTCGAGCGGTTCTCGGTGACCGAGACGATCGACGAACTCGAACGGATCTACGGAGTGACCGACCGATGACCGACGCGGGGACCGAGCAATGACCGACGGAGACCGGATGACCGACGGAGACCGGATGACCGACGGAGACCGGATGACCGACGCGGGGATCGACTGATGGGCGCGGACAACGTCGACGTCTTCCAGCGGTTGGTGTTCAGCCTGCCGCCGTTGAAGGCACAGATCCCGGCGCTCGTCGTCTTGAGCCTGGTGTACAGTTTCGGGATGCATCTGGCCTTCACGGTCTTCACGCCGATCCGGCTGACCATCCCGCTCGTGCTCGTTGCGGGATCGCTCGTGTTCCTCCTCCCGTTCCTGTTCGCGGGAGAGCTGTTTCACCAGGTGTTGCCCCGCTATCCGCGCTCGTGGAGCTACTTCCTCGCGTTGGTCAACCAGTTCGTCCTGTTCGTCTACGGGCTCATCCTCTCGGGGGCCGACACCACCGGAAACGCCTGGAGTATCGTCTGGCTGGCGTTCATCACGCTCCACGTCAACAACGTCCTCGTCCTGTTGATCTCGACGGGCATCGAGTACTACAAGCGCATCCTCGTGGTCTCCTCCGCACAGACGGGCATACTCATCGCCGTCTTCTACCTGTTCGTCGGCGGCGCGCTGGGGATCGAGACGTACAGACACGTCTTCAGCCTCGCCTCGGTCGCCATCGCGGCCGTCTTCGTCGTGCTCATCCTGCTGGCGGTCGAGTATCTGATCAAGAGCAACACCGACGTGTCGGCGTTCACGCTCACGGCCGGGCTGCTCAGGAACGACCGCGAGACGCTCGATCTGGGCTTTGAGTCCGAGCCCCACGTCCAGACCCTGTCGATCGACAACGGCGACCGGCTGACGCTTGCGGCACCGTGGATCCATCCGGGTCCGCTCGGCGGGTTCGGGGGCGGACAGCTCAGCGGCACCGTCATCTCCGAGCTGAATGCGGAGGGAACGGGCTTCTTCCTGCACGTTCCCTGCACGCACAAGGAGGACCTCGCGAACCCCGACGACGCGGAGAAGGTCCTCGACGCCGTCGCCGACCCCGAGCGAGTCAGCCGCGCGTCACGTCTCGTGAGTAAGGATTACGGTGAGATCGAGTTCTTCGGCCGTCGGTTCAACGGGAAGACGATCGTGTACCTCCACGCCGAACACATCGACGACTACGACATCGGCGTGTTTATGCGGGACGTCGAGGAGTCGTCGGTGCTCCTCGTCGACCTTCACAAACACGACATCCAGGAGGGCCCCGAGAAGGAGGTCCAGTACGGAACCGCCGAGGCGGACCGGCTGAAAGGACACTTCGACGACTTCCTCGAGACGCTGGAGGCGGCCCCGTTACACGAGTACGAGGCAGGGTTCGACGTGCATCTGGACGATCAGGACCTGTTCGCGATGGTCGAGGTCGTCGACGGCGAGCGCACGCTCCTGCTGGGTACCGACACCAACGGCGTCACGGCGGATATGCGGGACCTCGAGGAGGAGTACCGCGAGGAGTTCGATCACGTCCTGCTGTTCTCGACGGACACGCACGCCTCCATTCACGACCTGGCGAACATGAAGCGCTCGAACGTCACGGCGATGCGACGCGCCGTCGAGAACGCGACCGGGAACGTCGCGCCGGCGACGATCGGCCTGACGAGCCGCACCACGCGGCCACTCGATCTCCTCAAGAACCACTACAACGGGCTGGTCTTCAGCGTCAACATCCTCATCCGACTGACGATCATCTCGTTGTTTCTGTTCTACTTCATCCTGATCGTCTGGATGTTCTGACGGGATGTCCTCGTCACGGCCATCACCATCGTCGGCGCCGCTCGTTTACGCACCATCGCCGTCGATTCCCCGACCCTACTTCGGCACGTCCAGGAGGTCCACGTCGGCCGGCCCCACGGCGTCGAAGGCAGCGACCGCACGATCGAGGCGGTCGGGATCGTTGACTGCGGGCAGTTCGCGGTCGGCGGTACGGCAGGGGGCATCCACGCCGAGCCGGTCACAGACGAGATCGGCGGTCGATTCGGCCATCAGTCGATGCGTCGTCAGCTTCCCCCCGACGACGGTAACGAGGTCGTCCACCCCGTCGTCGGCGTGATCCAGGCGCGTGAACCCGCGCGAGATCCCGCGGCCGCCGCGGTCGGCCTCATCGGGGGCGTACAGCGGGCGAACGCCCCACCAGCGTCGGACGATCGGTCGATCGACGAGGTCGGACACCATCGCGGCGCACTCGTCGATCACCGTCTCGATCTCCTCACGGGGCGTGTCGTAGTCGTCGGGGTCACGAACGGGAACGCTCGTGGTCCCGAGGACCGCCTCGGTCCGGTGTGGAACCACGATATCGCCGTCGGCGGGGCTTCGACAGCGGTTCAAGACGGGGCCGATCCCCTCGCTGTCGACGGACACCATCACGCCGCGCGTGGGCTGCATCGCGACGGTCACGCCGGCCATCGCCGCGACCTCGCCGGCCCACGCACCCGCCGCGTTCACGACGACGTCGGGACGAAACACGTCGTCGAGCCGTCCGCCGACACGGGCGGTCGTCACTCGCCCGCCGCGGACGGTCAGCGACTCGAGCGGTGCGTGTGGGTGGATCGTGGCGCCGTGTCGGTCCGCGTCGAGGGCGGTCGCCGCGATCAGACGAGAGGGGGAGACGACCGCGTCCGGGACCGACATCGCGCGTTCGACGTCTGCCGACAGGCCGGGAGCGCGATCACGTGCAGTCGCGGGATCGACGGTTTCGACCGGGATCCCGACCGAGTCACAGGCGTCCCGTTTCGCGTCGAAATAGGCGTCGTCGTCGCCATCGAGGGCGAGGAACAGGCCGCCGGTCTCGCGGACACAGACGCCGGCGATCCGGCGAAGGATCCGGTTCTCCGCGAGACACTCCGCCGCCCCCTCGGGATCGGTGTCGGCGTAGCGCGCGCCGCTGTGTAACAGGCCGTGGGATCGTCCCGTGGTCCCGCCACAGAGGCCGTCCCGGTCGATGAGGGCCACGTCCACGCCACGCAGCGCGAGGTCGCGTGCGACGCCCACGCCGGTCGCACCACCCCCGATCACGAGTACCTCCGGTTCACGCGCCATACCCGTGGTTCGTGCGGCGACGGATGAATATGTCCGGGTCGTCCGGACGCGATTCGCGCGCGAGGCTTTTTGTGACTGGCCGTGGACCGTGACCGTATGGACCTTCGAGCGGCCACACCGAACGACGTCGAGGCGATCCGGTCGGTCGCACGCGCATCGATGAACGACTCCTACGGCCACGCGGTCTCGGAGTCGGTCCTCTCGGGGTCGATCGACGAGTGGTACGACCCCTCGGAGTTGGCCGCGGACGTCGACTCCAGCCGAACGGTGTTCCCGGTCGCGGTGGACGACGGCGAGGTCGTGGGGTTCGCGGAGAGCTACGTCGTCGACCGCCGGGAGCGTGTCGGGGAGATCGACTGGCTCCACGTGCACCCCGATCACCGCGGTGCCGGGATCGGCCACCGGCTGCTCGCCCGCGTCGAGGAGACGCTCCGGGACCGGGACGTCGACCGGATCGAGGGACGGGTGCTCGCGGCGAACGAGTCCGGGACGCGGTTTTACGAGGAGGAGGGGTACGACCACACCGGAACCGAGGAGATCACGATCGACCGGGAGACGTTCCGTGAGCTGATCTACACGAAACGACTCGACGAGACCCACCCGACCCTCGAGTCGGAACCGTACACCGACGCCGACGGCGAGACGGTGTACGTCGACTTCGAGGACAGCGAGCGTGGATCGACGGGCCCGTTCTTCGCGGCGTATCGCGATCCGGACCACGAGGACCGGTACGGGTACCTCTGTGGGAACTGTGAGGGACTCGACGTCACGGTCGACACGTTGGACCGGCTCGAGTGCGCCGACTGCGGCAACCGGCGCAAACCCACGCGCTGGGACGCCGCCTACCTGTGAATCGCTGCGGTGACCGTGGTGGAACCCGCCGATCGCCGCGAGATCCGGGGCTGTCGTAACGCCTAAGAACGAAACGGCCATGGTCTCGGACAATGAATACCGAATTTCGCGATCGATCTCCGAACCGACGCCGGGGGCCCGACCGTGGGCGTTGAAATAAAGGAATCCCGGGTTCCGGACGACGAGTTCGAGGAGATGGCGGCATTCGTCCACGACTACCTCGCCGCCAGCGTCGAAAGCGAGGACGACGGCGGCCGGATGCGGTGGTATCCCTGGCACTCCGCGGAGTACCGGTTCAACCACATTCTCAACGTCGTCGACCTCGCGACGCAGATCGCCCGAGCGGAGGGCGCCGACCTCGACGTCATTCGCGTGGCGGCGCTGTTTCACGACGTGGCCAAACTCGAGGTCGATCAGGACGTCCACGCCGAGGAGGGTGCCCGGATCGCCCGCGAATACCTCCGGAACCGGGGCGAGTACCCCGAGTCGTTCATCGACGAAGTCGCCCAGTCGATCGTCGACCACTCCTACCAGGGGGACCTCTCGAACGTCTCGTTGGAGTCACGATGTCTGATGGAGGCGGACCTGCTCGACAAGGTCGGCGCGAACGGGGCCGCGCTGATGCTGTTGCGGATGGGCTATGAGGCCCGGACCCATATGGATGCGGCCAAGATGGTTGACCGCGTGCTTGAGCGCGGCCGCGACCACGCCGAGCGCGTGCGGTCGGACACCGCCGAGAGCATCGCCCACCAGCGGCTCAAACGCGTCAAGTGGTTCCGCGAGTGGCTCGAAGCCGAGGTGACGGAGATGGATCCCGAGGGCGTCACCGATCGGTGACGCGTCGATCACGTCGATCGTGTCGAGCGCCTCGATCGGGGCGGACCGGCGCGACGGGGCTTCGGTCGGTTTAAGTCCCGCACGGCGGATCCACGATGTAATGACCGACGACGAGCAGGAACTCGGGATCACCGAGTCCAAATCACACGACACCGGCGACTGGTACGCCGAGGTCGTCCGGAAGGCTGGGCTCGCGAGCTACGGGCCGGAGGGAATGAGCGGATTCATCGTGACGCGACCGCGTGGATACGCGCTCTGGGAGGCGGTTCAGAACGCGCTCGACGCGGAGTTCAAGGACACGGGCGTGCAGAACGCCTACTTCCCGATGTTTATCCCCGAGTCGTACCTCGAGCGCGAGAAGGAGGTCGTCGAGGGGTTCGACCCCGAGGTCGCCTGGGTCACCCAGGGCGGTCACGAGCAGCTCGAGGAACGGCTCGCGGTGCGGCCGACCTCCGAGTCGATCATCGCACCCTACATCGCCCAGTGGGTCCGGAGCCACCGCGACCTGCCGATGCGCGTCAACCAGTGGTGCTCGGTCGTTCGGTGGGAGGCTACCGAGACGAAGCCGTTCTTCCGCACCAAGGAGTTCCTCTGGCAGGAGGGTCACACGGCCCACGAGACGAGTGAGGGGGCGTGGGAGGAGACGATGCTGCGGCTCGACCAGTACGAGTCGCTCTACGAGGACGTCCTCGCGATCCCCGTGTTGCGCGGCCAGAAGCCGCCACACGACACCTTCCCCGGCGCCAAGACGACGACGACCGTCGAGGCGCTGATGCCGGACGGCAAGTCGGTCCAGGGCGCGACCTCCCACCACCTCGGGCAGTCGTTCGCGGAGGCGTTCGACATCACGTTCTCGGACGCCGACGAGGAGGAGCGGGTCGCACACACCACCTCCTGGGGCGTCTCCTGGCGGTGTCTCGGGGCGCTGATTATGACCCACTCGGACGAGCAGGGGCTCGTGTTGCCGCCGACCGTGGCGCCCACGCAGGTCGTGATCGTCCCGATCTGGCAGTCGGACACGCACGAGGAGGTCCTCGAGTACGCCGAGGGCGTCGCCGACGACCTGGAGGACGCCGGGGTCAGCGTCGACCTCGACGATCGGGACGAGCGCAATCCCGGCTTCAAGTTCAACGAACACGAGCTCAACGGCGTCCCGCTCCGGATCGAGATCGGCCCGAACGAGGTCGAGGACGGGGAACTGACGCTCGTTCATCGGCCGGACGGCGAGAGCATCGTCGAGGACCGCGAGGACGTGTCGGACACCGTCGAGAGCCACTTCGACGAGGTCTACGCCAAGCTGTACGCCGCCGCCGAGGAGACCCTCGACGGTGCGGTCCGGGAGGCCGACGACCGCGCGGAGATCCTGGGGACGCTCGGCCGCCACGGTGGCTACGTCGAGACGCCGTGGTGTGGCGAGGAGGACTGCGAGGCGGAGATCAAAGAGCAGATCGCCGCCGAGATCGTGATGGTGCCGTTCGAGGACGACGACGAGCTCCTCGGGACCGACCACGAGGAGACCTGCGGCGTCTGCGGCGATCCCGCCGAGCGGACCGCCTACTTCGCGAAGTCGTACTGATCGCTCCACCCGTCGGACGCACCAGTTCGCCGACCTATCCGTCCGGTCGCCATCGAGGCGGTCGTCGTCGGACGAGAATTTGAAATACGTGTTCCAGAGCGGTTGATTATGGGACATATTTGGTTTAAAAACCCAGTATATGTTTTCCTATTTTGAGAAAATGCAGGTTTATATTGTGATTATAAATCTGTGGTATTGGGTCACAGGCCCTGTAGAATAATGACCTTATATTCCCTAATGGGTGGGTAAGGCACCCTACGTGTATCAGGGTTAGCCCTTTAAGATGGAGACGGGTTCGGTACGGTATGACCAAGCCACACAGTATCACCCCCGAGCCGAGCGATGGCGCGGCGGGCTCCGGGCGAGACGGAGACGAGGAGAACGCCGGCGATGGCCTCGCGGATCCGACCGACGAGCGTTCGAACTGCGGCGTCGGCGCCGTCGTCGATCTCGACGGCACACCGAGCCACGAGACCGTCGCCGATGCCGTCCGTCTGCTCGAGAACCTCGAACACCGGGGAACGACGGGTGCCGAGACGAACACCGGCGACGGCGCGGGCATCATGGTCCAGCGGCCGGACCCGTTCTTCCGATCGGTCGTCGACGTCGATCTCCCCGCGGAGTACGCGGTCGGCTCGCTGTTCCTCCCCCGGAACGACCGTGCTCGCGAGGAGCTGTTCGACGTCGTCGCCGAAACGCTCGCGGAGTACGATCTCGAGGTTCTCACCTGGCGGTCGGTTCCGACCGAGAACGACGACCTCGGCGCGACGGCGCTCGAGTCGGAGCCGGACCACTGGCAGGTCTTCGTGGCGCCGACCGACGAGGCCGCCCTCGCCGACCGGTTCGTGGACGCCGACGCCGATGCCGACGCTGACCGGGACCCGGCGCTGCTCGGGTTCGACCGCGCGCTCTACGTCGCCCGGAAGGCGATCGAGACCGCCGCCGCGGACGTCGATAGGAGCGGCCGATTCTACGTCGCCTCGCTGGATCGCCGCCGCGTCGTTTATAAGGGGCTCCTGAAGGGCGAGCAGCTCGCCGACTACTTCCCGGATCTCAATGACGACCGGTTCGCCTCCCGGGCCGCGCTCGTTCACGCCCGGTTCTCGACGAACACTCTCGGCGCGTGGCATCTGGCCCACCCGTACCGCAACATCGTCCACAACGGCGAGTTCAACACGATCCAGGGGAACATCAACTGGATGCGGGCGCGGGAGACCGACGTCTCCCATCCCGGATTCGGCGCCGACCTCGAGACGGTCAAACCGGTCATCGACGACCCCAACCAATCGGACACCGCCTCCGTCGACAACGCGCTCGAGCTGCTCATCCAGAGCGGTCGGGAACTCCCACACGCCCTCCGAATGCTGATCCCCGAGGCGTTCCGCGACGACCACCTGATGGACGAGGATCGGGCCGACTGGTACGACTACCACGCCTCGCTGGTCGAACCATGGGACGGCCCCGCGCTCGTGCTCGGGTTCGACGGCGACCATGTCGCCGGCGTCCTGGACCGCAACGGCCTCCGCCCGTGTCGCTACGAGGTCACGACCGACGACCGCCTGATCGTCGGCAGCGAGGTCGGCGCGTTGCCGACCGATCCCGCCGACGTCGAGCGGCGCGGTCGGCTCCAGCCCGGCGAGATCTTCGTCGCCGACCTGGAGTCGGGCCGGGTCGTCCCCGACGAGGAGGTCTTCGCGGAGTTGACCGACGACCGCTACGGCGACTGGGTCGCCGAGGAGCAGGTCGACCTCTCGGAGATCCGTGAGACGGACGACCCGACGAGCGCCGGCATCGACGCCGGCGACGAGGAGGCGGCTTCGGACGAGGACGTCGACGCTGGCGGAGACGCGGACGACGTCGAGGGAACCTCGCCGCTGCGCGCCCGCCAGGCGGCCTTCGGCTACACGACCGACTCGATGAACCACCTCGTTGAGCCGATGGCCGAGACCGGGTCCGACCCGGTCGGGTCCATGGGTGACGACACCCCGCTGTCGGTGCTTTCGGACGTCGACCGGCCGCTGTTCACCTACTTCAAGCAGCTGTTCGCGCAGGTGTCGAACCCGCCGATCGACTACATCCGCGAGGAACTCGTCACCTCCCTCGAGACGCGGCTCGGCTTCCAGCGCAACCTGCTCGACGAGTCGCCCGAGCACGCGCGCCAGCTCGTGTCAGAGACGCCGATCCTTACCGACGCCGAGACCGAGGCGATCAAGGCGCTCGGCGAGGAGACGGCCGCCGACGCGGCCGGCACGAACGCCGCGGACGCCGCCCTCGAATCCCGGGTCCTCGATACGACCTTCGAGGCGGGGACGGACCTCGAGAACGCGGTGTCGCGGCTCTGCGACGACGCCGCAGCCGCGATCGAGGACGGTGCGGACGTGATCGTCCTGTCGGATCGCGCGCTCGGACCCGAGCGGATCGCGATCCCAAGCCTGCTCGCGACCGGAGCGGTTCACCATCATCTGGTCCGCAACGGGCTCCGGAACCACGCCGGGCTCGTGGTCGAATCCGGCGAACCGCACGAGGTACACCACGTTGCGACCCTCGTCGGCTACGGCGCGGGCGCGGTAAACCCCTACCTCGCGTACGCCTCCATCGCCGACGTCGTCGCGGGCCCCGACGGCGCCGACGAGGCCAAGGCGATCGCCGCCTATCGCGGCGCGCTCGAGGACGGTCTGCTCAAGACGATGGCGAAGATGGGCATCTCGACGATGGAGAGCTACCAGGGCGCCCAGATCTTCGAGGCGGTCGGCCTCGACTCCGGGTTCGTCGCCGAGTACTTCTCGGGCACGGAGATCCGCACCGAGGGGATCGGCATCGACGAGATCGAGGGAGACGTCCGGACGCGGCACGCGATGGCGTTCGGGGCCGACCCACAGCTGGAGACCGTCGGGGAGTACGAACACCGCTCGTCGGGGATCAAACACGGCTGGAACCCGCAGACGGTGGGGACGCTCCAGCAGGCGGTTCGGTCGGGCGAGTACGACCAGTACCGGGAGTTCGCCGAGGCGGTCAACGACCAGGAAGACTCGCCGCACACGCTGCGGGGACTCCTGGAGTTCGACGCCGACCGCGATCCGGTGCCGATCGACGAGGTGGAGCCGGTCGAGGAGATCGTGAAACGGTTCTCGACCGCGGCGATGTCGCTGGGCAGCATCTCGCCGGAGGCCCACGAGAACAACTCGATCGCGATGAACCGGATCGGCGCGAAATCCAACACCGGCGAGGGCGGCGAGCCGCCCGAGCGATTCGGCACAGAGCGCGAATGCACCGTCAAGCAGGTTGCCTCGGGCCGGTTCGGGGTCACCGCGGAGTAC
Source organism: Halopenitus sp. POP-27 (assembly GCF_029889855.1). Taxonomy (NCBI): domain Archaea; kingdom Methanobacteriati; phylum Methanobacteriota; class Halobacteria; order Halobacteriales; family Haloferacaceae; genus Halopenitus; species Halopenitus sp. POP-27. The sequence goes on from NZ_JARANU010000012.1 coordinate 26,198, forward strand.
CTCGCCTCGGCTGACGAGCTCCAGATCAAGATGGCACAGGGGTCGAAGCCGGGCGAGGGCGGCCACCTCCCCGGCAAAAAGGTCAACGAGATGATCGCCCACGTCCGGTGCTCGACGCCGGGGGTCGGGCTCATCTCGCCGCCGCCCCAACACGACATCTACTCGATCGAGGACCTCAAACAGCTCATCTACGACCTGAAGTCGGCCAACCCGGACGCGGACATCAACGTCAAGCTCGTCTCGGAGGCGGGCATCGGGACGATCGCGGCCGGCGTCGCGAAGGCGAACGCCGACGTCGTTCACGTCTCGGGCCACTCCGGCGGGACGGGCGCGTCCCCGAAAACGTCGATCAAGAACGCGGGGCTCCCGTGGGAGCTCGGCCTCGCGGAGACGAACCAGATGTTGCGGGCGACCGGGCTGCGCGACCGCATCCGGGTGTCGGCCGACGGCGGGATGCGGACCGGCCGCGACGTCGCCGTCGCCGCTCTGTTGGGCGCCGAGGAGTACGTCTTCGGGACGGCCTCGCTGGTCACCTCCGGCTGCGTGATGGCCCGGCAGTGCCACGAGAACACCTGTCCGGTCGGCGTCGCGACCCAGCGTGAGGACCTGCGACAGCGGTTCCCCGGCGAGCCCGACCACGTCATCAACTACATGACCTTCATCGCCGAGGAACTTCGTGAGATCATGGCCGAACTCGGGTTCCGGACGGTCGAGGAGCTGATCGGCCGCCCGGAGCTGCTCGCACAGCGCGAGACGGACCACGAGAAGGCGAAACACCTCGACCTCTCGGGCGTCATCGCGGAGCCGACCGGGTCGATCCGGACGAAGGTCCGCGCACAGGACCACGGGATCGACGACCGGCTCGACTGGGACCTCATCGACGACGCTGCCGACGCCATCGCCGACGGCGCGCCGGTCTCGATCAACGAGGACGTCACCAACGTCGACCGCGCGGTCGGCGCGACCCTCTCGAACCGCGTCGTGAGCGCACACGGCGGCGAGGGGCTGGCCGACGACACGATCGCCGTCGACTTCGACGGCTACGCCGGCCAGAGCTTCGGCGCGTTCCTCGCGGAGGGCGTCACCTTCTCGCTGACCGGCGCGGCCAACGACTACGTCGGCAAGGGGCTCTCCGGCGGGAAGCTGATCGTGAACACGCCCGCGGATGCGGGCTACGAGGCGAGCGAGAACGTCGTCGTCGGCAACGTCTGTCTGTACGGCGCGACCGCGGGCGAGGTCTACGTCAACGGCGTCGCCGGCGAGCGCTTCGGCGTCCGCAACTCCGGGGCCAGGGCGGTCGTGGAGGGCGTCGGCGACCACGGCTGTGAGTATATGACCGGCGGCGTCGTGGCCGTCCTCGGCGAGACCGGCCGGAACTTCGCGGCCGGGATGTCGGGCGGTGTCGCCTACGTCCACGACCCCGATGGCCGCCTCGCCGAACGGGCCAATACGGGGATGGTGTCGCTCTCACGGGACCTCTCCGAGCGCGACGAGGCAATGTTGCGCCGGCTCGTCGAGAACCACGCGGCCTACACGGAAAGCGACCGGGCCCACGAGCTGCTCGACGACTGGGAGGCGACCTGCGAATCGTTCGTCCGCGTGTTCCCCGACGCCTACGCCGACGTCATCGCGGAGGGAATCGGCGAGGACGTCCGTGACGCACGACCCCCGGCCGCGACGGCGGAGGCGCTTCCGGAGGCGGACGCGAACGCGGTCTCGAGCGACGACTGACCGGCCGCGATGGCCGGTTGATGCGGTAACGGTTCGATCGACGTCCGGGTTCGCGCCTCAGCCATCCACGTCGACGCCGAAGGGGCTCGGCTCCTCGCGCCACGTCCAGCCCGGCAGTCGCGTCTGGAACCCGGCCGCGAGGGCGGCATCGAGATCGTCGAGTCCGGCGGGATCGGCCTCCGCTGCTTCATCGTCCGTGTGAATGTCCGCGAAGTGGAACGTCGCCGCGGCAAGTATGGAAAGCGGCTGCCCGCCGGCGATCGTCTCCGCGAGCGCGCGACCCAGCACCTCGTCGACGACGAACCCGGGATAGTCGTTCGCGACGTCCAGATCCCGGAGGATCGAGACGTAGCCGGCGACGTTGACCGCCATCTCGCCGTCGGCGAAGACGTCGTCGACGGCCCCCCTGTAGGCAGCCGGCGAGACGGACGCGACGTCCGTGTCGAACCGGTCACCCAGAGCATCGCGCGTCTCGTTGATCAGCGCCACGACGGTCGGTTCGCGAGCGCGAACCCACTCGTACTCGGCCGCGACGCGATCGGGCGTGAGTCGCATCGTGGCTCACTACGGTGGCAGCGGGTCAAGTACGTTCCCCCGATCGCCGGCGTATTTTTCCGGTCGCCGGCTTGTTTCCCTGATCGCCGGCTTGTTTCCCCGATCGCCGGTACATCTCCCCGATCGCCGGTCGTGATCGTCATGGAGGGCCGCCATCGGCGGTGCGACGATCGAGGGGTGGTTTGCGAAGGCTTTTATAACGGGTGGCGTCTATGTGCGAATAAGCGGGTTTTCACCGTCTCTTCCCGCAGACGAAGCTACGGACAGTACTCGCCATTATGCCTCCCTCGTCACCACTGACGACACAGCAGTCGTCGGACCTCGAACCCGAACGTCCCCATCCGAGCAGCCGGAGACGGACGTCCTCGGCGTCGGTTACCGCGGGGGATTTGTACCTATGAGCCAAGTCGATACCCAACTCGAAGACATCAGATCCCAGATCGAACAGGAGATCCCCAACGACGTCACGATCACGGACGTAAAATACGAAGGCCCGGAGCTGGTCGTCTACACCCGCGACCCCAAGCGGTTCGCGGGCGACGGCGACCTGATCCGCCGGCTCGCCTCCCAGCTGCGCAAGCGGATCACGGTGCGGCCGGACCCGAGCACGCTGTCGCCGCCCAGCGAGGCCCGCCAGCAGGTCCTCGACGTCGTCCCCGAGGAGGCGGGGATCAGCGACCTCGACTTCCACGCCGACACCGGCGAGGTCGTCATCGAGGCCCAGAAGCCGGGGATGGTGATCGGCCGTCGCGGCTCGACGCTGCGTGAGATAACCCAGGAGGTCGGCTGGACCCCGGAGGTCGTCCGGACCCCGCCGATCGAGTCCTCGACGGTCTCGAACGTCCGCAACTTCCTGAAACAGGAGCGCGAGGAACGTCGCGACATCCTCGAACGTGTGGGGCGACAGATCCACCGCGAGGAGCTCTCCGACGACGAGTGGGTCCGGATCACCACGCTCGGCTGCTGTCGCGAGGTCGGCCGTGCCGCCTTCATCCTCAACACGCCCGAAACGCGGATCCTGATCGACTGTGGCGACAAGCCCGGCGCCGAGGGCGAGGTCCCGTATCTACAGGTGCCGGAGGCGCTCGGCGCGGGCGCACAGAACATCGACGCCGTGGTCCTCACCCACGCACACCTGGACCACTCGGCGCTCATCCCGTTGCTGTTCAAGTACGGCTACGACGGGCCCATCTACACGACCGAGCCCTCGCGGGACCTGATGGGGCTGCTCCAGCTCGACTACCTCGACGTCGCCGCCAAGGAGGGTCGCACGCCACCCTACGAGTCGGCGCAGGTCCGGGAGGCGATCAAACACACGATCCCGCTGGAGTACGGCGACGTCACCGACATCGCGCCCGACGTGAAGATCACCTTCCACAACGCGGGCCACATCCTGGGGTCGGCGGTCACGCACTTCCACATCGGCGACGGCCTCTACAACGTCGCCTTCTCCGGCGACATCCACTACGACGACACCCGGCTGTTCAACGGGGCGGTCAACGACTTCCCGCGCGTGGAGACGCTGGTGTTGGAGTCCACCTACGGCGGTCGCAACGACTACCAGACGGACCAGGAGGACTCCGAACAAAAGCTCAAGGAGGTCATCAACGAGACCTACGACCGCGGCGGCAAGGTCGTGATTCCGGCCTTCGCGGTGGGTCGCTCCCAGGAGCTGATGCTCGTCCTGGAGGAGGCGATGCGGAACGGCGATATTCCGGAGATGCCGGTCCACCTCGACGGGATGATCTGGGAGGCGACGGCGATCCACACGACCTACCCCGAGTATCTGCGCGACGACCTCCGTGACCGGATCTTCCACGAGGACGAGAACCCGTTCCTCGCGGACCAGTTCAACCACATCGACGGCGGCGAGGACGAACGACAGGAGGTCGCCGACGGCGACCAGTGCATCATCCTGTCAACCTCCGGGATGATCGAGGGTGGACCCATTATGTCGTGGCTGCGCCACATCGGTCCCGAGTCGGACTCGACGCTGACCTTCGTCGGCTACCAGGCGCAGGGGACGCTCGGTCGACGGATCCAGAACGGCTGGGACGAGATCCCGGTCGACGGCTGGGGCGGCGGCGGGCGCGGCGACACGCTCACGCTGAACATGCAGACCGAAACCGTCGACGGGTTCTCCGGGCACGCCGACAGACAGGGGCTCGAGAACTTCGTGAAGACGATGAACCCCCGTCCAGAGAAGGTGCTCTGTGTCCACGGCGACGAGAGCTCGGTTCAGGACCTCTCCTCGGCGCTGTATCACGACTACAACATGCGGACGTTCGCGCCGAAGAACCTCGAAACGTTCCGGTTTAAGTGACACACCCGTCGGTCCATCGTCGTCGACGACGCCTCCGCTCCCCGAATGGGAATCAGTCACACACGCGTCTGACACACATTTATACGTCTCGGCCGACCGAACACACGTATGAGTAATCGGGTGACGGAACTCGAACGCCAGGTCTCGGAGCTTCAGGCGGCGGTCAACGGACTCACCGAGGAGCTCGTCGAGACCAAAGAACGCGTTCGACAGCTGGAGGCGGGTGACGCGTCCGGGTCGACCGGGACGACGGCCGACGAGACGTCAGAAACGGCCGCGAACCGCAGCGGGAGCGACCAGCCGGGTGCCGGACCGACGCCGGAGGCTCCCGAACCGACGGAACGGACGACGAAGAGCGACGATCACGTGAACGTGGTCGAGCAGACCGAGTCGGACGGGGACGCCGATGCAACCGCTGCAGCCGCGGAAGCGGCGGAAGCCGCAGCCGACGCGGCGGCGGACGACGCCGACGCGGACACGGACGAAGACACGACGGGCGGCCTCGAGGAAAGCGACATCATCGTCGCGTAAGCTCGCGGCCCCCTCGCGAGCCCACCAATGCACATCACAGAAGTCGTTCTGGACGATTTCAAGAGCTTCGGGCGGACGACGAGGATCCCCTTCTACGAGGATTTCACGGTCATCACGGGTCCGAACGGGTCCGGAAAGTCGAACATCATCGACGGGATCCTCTTCGCGCTCGGGCTCGCACGGACCCGCGGGATCCGCGCGGAGAAGCTGACCGACCTGATCTACAACCCCGGCCACGACGGCGCGGAGTCCGGCGACGGTCCCGACGAGGCCGCCGTCACGGTCGTGCTCGATAACGCTGACGGCACCCTCGATCGCGGACAGGTCGTCTCGGCGGCCGGCTCCGAGAACGTCGGCGACGTCGAGGAGATAACGGTCAAGCGACGCGTCAAGCGAACCGACGACAACTACTACTCCTACTACTACCTCAACGGCCGCTCCGTCAACCTCTCGGACATCCAGGACCTGCTCGCGCAGGCCGGGGTCACGCCGGAGGGATACAACGTCGTGATGCAGGGCGACGTCACGGAGATCATCAACATGACGGCCTACCAGCGCCGTGGGATCATCGACGAGATCGCCGGCGTGGCCGAGTTCGACGACAAGAAGGAGGCCGCCTTCGAGGAACTGGAAGCCGTCGAGGACCGGATCGGGGAGGCCGACCTCCGGATCGGGGAGAAGGAGGACCGCCTCGACCGACTCGCCGACGAGCGCGAGACCGCCCTGGAGTACCAGTCCTACCGCGAGGAGCAGGAGGAGTACCGCGGCTACCGCAAGGCCGCCGAACTCGAGGAGAAGCGCGACACCCGCGAGGAGGTACTCACGGAGATCGATGAGACCGAGGCCGAACTGGCCGACCGGCAGGCTGAACTCGACACGCGCCAGGGGCGCGTCACGCGTCTCGAGTCGGATCTGTCGGACCTCAACGACGAGATCGAGCGGACGGGCGAGGACGAACAGCTCGCGATCAAAGCCGAGATCGAGGAGATCAAAGGCGACATCTCGCGTCTCGAGGGACAGATCGAGAACGCCGAGAGTCGCCTGGAGGAGGCCGAGACCGACCGCCGCGACGCGTTCGTCCAGATCGACCGCAAACAGGAGACGATCGACGACCTCGAGGCGGACGCCAAGGAGATCAAAGTCGAGAAGGCATCGGTCAAAGCCGACGTCGCCGACAAGCGGTCGGAACTCGCGGAGATCGAAGCGGAGATCGACGGGATCGACACCCAGTACGACGAACTCAAGGCCGATCTCGCCGAGAACAAAGAGCGGCTCGAGGAGCTCAAGGCCGACAAAAACGACGTCCAGCGCGAGAAGGACCGGCTGCTCGATGAGGCGCGGCGACGATCGAACGAGATCAGCGAGGCGCAGTCCGATCTGGAGGAGGCCCACGAGCGGATCCCGGACCTGAAAGCCCGGATCTCGGAGCTGCACGGCGAACTCGACACGGCGGAGACGAACCGCGACGCGATCGAGGAGACGATCGCGGACCTGTTCGCCGAGAAGACGGAGCGACAGGAGCGGCTCGACGCCCTCGAGGACGACCTCCGGGAGAAGCAAAGCGAATACGCCACCCTCGAGGCGGACGCGAAGAACCGCGGCGACACCTCCTGGCCGCGAGCGGTGACGACGATCCGAAACGCCGGCATCGACGGGGTCCACGGCCCGGTCGGCGAACTGGCGTCGGTGGACCCGACGTACGCGGAGGCGTGTGAGACCGCGGCCGGCGGCCGGATCGCGAACGTCGTCGTCGACGACGACGGGGTCGGCGAGACGTGCATCGATCACCTCAAGAGCCGCAACGCGGGCCGGGCGACGTTCCTGCCGATCACGGAGCTCGACGACCGCGGCCTCCCGAACGCGCCGACGATGCCGGGCGTGGTCGACTTCGCGCGGAACCTCGTCGAGTACGACGCCCGCTACGATCCGGTCTTCTCGTACGTTCTCGGGTCGACACTCGTCGTCGAGGACATGGCGACGGCTCGCGATCTGATGGGCGACTACCGGATGGTGACCCTGGAGGGCGACCTCGTCGAAACCTCGGGCGCGATGACCGGCGGCTCCGGCGGCGGATCCAGATACTCCTTCAGCACCGCCGGCGGCGGCAAGCTCCAGCGGCTGGCCGAGGAGATCGAGGAGCTCGAGGACGACCGACAGTCTCTCGAGTCCGAGATCGACGAGCTCGACGCGGAGATCGACGACGCACGCGAGCGAAAGGCCGACGCGGAGGAGCGCGTCCGGTCGGTTGAAGCCGACATCGACCGGGCCGAAACGGAGCTGGACGACCAGCACGACCGGATCGAGGAGCTGGAGTCGACGCTGGAGACGCTCCGCACCGAGCGCGAGGAGGTCGACGAGCGGATGACCGAGCTCGACGCGGAGATCGAGGAGTTGGCGGGCGAGCAGGCGGCGGTCGAGGACCGGATCGCGGAGATCGAGGCCGAGCTCGCGGACTCACGGATCCCGGAGCTGACGAGTCGGGCCGACGACGTGCGCGAGGAGATCGAGGACCTCGAGTCGCGGATGGATGACCTCGACGGCCGACTCAACGAGGTGCAACTCGAGAAGGAGTACGCCGAGGACGCCGTCGAGGAGCTCCACGACCGCATCGAGGCGGCCCAGAACAAGAAGGCCGAGGCCGAGGAGACGATCGCCGACCACGAGGCCGCCATCGAGGAGAAGCGGGAACTGCTCGCCGAGAAGCGCGAGGCGATCGAGGACCTCGAGGAGGAACTGGCCGAGCTCAAGGCGGAGCGGTCGGAGCTCCGGGAGACGCTGTCGGCCGCGACCGAGGAGCGCGACGAGCAGCGGCAGCGCGTCTCCGAGGTGGAATCGACGCTCTCGGACCTGCGCGACCGGTCGGAGCGGCTGGAGTGGGAGATCGACGAACTCGAGTCGCAGGTCGGCGACTACGACCCCGAGTCGATCCCCGACCACGACGAGGTGGAGCGTCGCATCGAGGAGCTCGACGCCGAGATGGAGGCGTTGGAGCCGGTCAACATGCGCGCGATCGACGAGTACGACGAGGTCGAAGCAGCGCTCGACCAGCTTCAGGAACGGCGTGACGTCCTCGTGACCGAACGCGACGGGATCGAGGAGCGAATCACGGAGTACGAGTCACAGAAGAAACGGACGTTCATGGACGCCTTCGAGTCGATCAACGACCACTTCGAGGACATCTTCGAGCGCCTCTCCGCCGGGACCGGCGAACTCGTCTTAGAGAACCCCGAGGACCCCTTCGAGGAGGGACTCACGATGAAGGCCCAGCCGGCCGACAAGCCGGTCCAGCGGCTCGACGCGATGTCCGGCGGCGAGAAGTCGCTGACCGCGCTGGCGTTCATCTTCGCCATCCAGCGACACAACCCGGCACCCTTCTACGCACTCGACGAGGTCGACGCCTTCCTCGACGCGGTCAACGCCGAACGGGTCGGCGAGATGGTCCACGACCTGGCCGGCGAGGCGCAGTTCGTCGTGGTCTCACACCGCTCGGCCCTCCTCGAGCGCTCCGAGCGGGCGATCGGCGTGACGATGCAGGAGGACAACGTCTCCGCGGTGACGGGGATGCAGTTCGGCGCCGAGGGCGAGGAAGCCGACGGGGACGAGGAGGTGCCCGCGGATGACTGACGACGAGGAGGAAACCGACGGCGGATACGTCCCCGAGATCGACCTCGCCGGCGGAGCCGATGTTGACACGTCCGTGGCTGGACCGCCCACGGTCGGCGACGGGACGTCATTGGCCAACGACGCCACGGACGCCACGGACGGCGACGCCACGACCGGCGACGCCACGGACGACGAGGTCGAACCGGTGGAGCTGCTCGTCCAGCTGGCCGAGGAGGGCGAGATCGAGCCGTGGGACATCGACATCGTGCAGGTGACGGACGCGTTCCTGGCCGAACTCGACGCCCGGGACCTGCGGACGACCGGACGAGCGCTGTTCTACGCCAGCGTTCTGTTGCGGATGAAAAGCGACGCGATGCTCTCCGACGACGAGGAGGACGACGCCGACGAGCCGGAGTTGGAGCCCTGGGAGGCCGCGATGCGCGGCGAGGGACGCCCGGGCGTCGACGCCGGCGACGGGGACGGGGATCCGACCGACGGCGACGGGTTCGATCCGGTCGACCACCTCGAGGCGGAGATGGACCGCCGGCTGGATCGCAAGAACACCCGGGGGTCGCCCGAGACGCTCGACGAGCTGGTCCGCGAGCTCCGGGAGGCCGAGCGCGGCTCGTGGTGGAAGCGATCGCGGGAGTACGACACCTCGGAATCGCCGCGAGGGCACGACCGCGGGACGCAGACGCTCGACTACCGCGCCGCCGGCGACGTCCGCCGGGAGGGCGAGCCGACCGAGGGCGACGTCACCGGTGGGACCCACGACGAGGACATCGAGGAGGTCATCGACGACGTCCGGGCCGCAGTGCGGACCCAGTACGACCAGGGCCGCACGGAGGTGCTGTTCGCGGAGATCGAGACGATCGGCGGGCGGCCCTTCATGACCTACCTCGCGCTGTTGTTCCTCGCGCACCGCGGCGGCGTCCGGCTCCAGCAGGACGACCTCTTCGGTGACCTGTGGATCCGGGACCCGACCGCGGCCACCGTCGAGGCGGAAGCGATCGCGGACTAACTGCGACCGTCGAACGCCGCCATCGGCAGCACCTCGGCGCCGTCACGCGGGATCGTCGTGATCGCGGGCCGTGACGTATCGATCGTGGATGCGGTCGAGAAGGGCACGCCCCGTCTCCGTCGACACGCTTCGACGAGCCGTCACGAAGAACTCGTCGAGCGCGTCGTACTCGGCGAACGCGTCCGCCGTCGGAGCGCCCGCCGCCGGATCGTCCGTCGTCGGATCGGCGGCCGATGAGTCGGCCTGGTCGTATCGATCCGCACGCTCGTAGACGAGCGCTTGGAGGCACATGTCCACCACGTCGAGATCCTTGACGACCCGCGCCTCGGGACGGTCCCGGCGTTCGTAGGTTTCCCAGTCCGAACGGAGTCGCTCGGCGGCGTCGAGGGACGCGGTCAGGTCGGTCACCGCATCGCGTTCGGCGGCCGCCTGCTCGTCCGCGTCGGGAAGCGATTCGGCGGCTTCGGGATCGGCGCGGGTGGGGACGTCGCCGGTTTCGGCCTCGCCGAGGTCGTGGACCACCGCCATTCGGAGGGCGGCATCGAGGTCCAGATCGGGGAACTCGTCGGTGAATGTCTCGCCGATCGCGACGACGAGATAGGCGACTCCCCACGAGTGGGCAGCGACCGACTCCGGATCGTGGACGCCCCGCAGTGCCCAGCCCGTTCGCGTCTCGTCCTTCAGCGCGAGCGCGTCACACAGCGCCTCGATCGCCGATTCGCTGACCGTCGTCGCCCGAGAGTCATCGGCGTCGAAGTCGGTATCGGCGTCGGCGTCGAGGTCGCCATCGGCCGCGGGGTCGTCCGTCATCGGATCACTGGACCAGCCGCCACTCGCCGTCGCCCGCCATCTCGATCACGTCCCGACGCTCCATCTCGGTGAGCACTTCCGCGAGGCGGTCGGGTTGGGCGATCTCCATCTCGATGCGGTCGATCCCGTGGTACTCGGCGAGCACGGCGCGGACGTCGGCCTCGGAGAACGTCGTCTCCGGAGCACGCTCCATCGCGCCGGCGATCAGGTCGATCATGTCCTCGATGAAGTTCCACGGGTAGACGACCCACGTCCACTCCGCGAGGCGCTCGCCGACGAAGTCGGGATCGAACTCCGAGGTGCCGAGCAGCTGGAGGGTCGCCGTTCGGACGGTTCCGGCGTCGCGGTCGGTGACGTACTCCTCGGCACGTCGGATGGATCCGCCGGTGTCGGCGATGTCGTCGATGATCAGCACGTCCTTGTTCGCGACGCTGCCCTCCGGCATCGGGTAGCGGACCTGTGGTTCGTCGGCCTTCTCGCCGGTGCCGACGTAATGTTCCATCTTCAGGCTGGTGAGGTCGTCGAGCCCGAGGAAATCGCAGGTACACCGGCCGGCGAACCAGCCGCCGCGGGCGAGCGCGACGACGACGTCCGGCTCGAAGGACGCGCGTTTGACCTGGTTCGAGACGGTCCGACAGAGCCCGTAGATGTACTCCCAGTTGGTGATCGTGCAGTCGAAATCGTCCGGGAGGTCGCTCATTCGTGTGCGGAACTGGCGGGCCGGTCCTCATAAGCGTATCCGACGAGTCGCGGCAGTCGTCGACGGGTGATCCCATCCCCCGATCGCTTTTCGGGCGGGACCGCGAACGACGGTCGATGACCGACGCTGATGACCACGCGGATGGGATCGCTCCCGAGAGATCCGGGAGCGATTCGGCCGGGACCGACGCATCCGAACCCGATACATCCGAACTCGATACGTTCGATCACGAGACGCATCTCCGTCGGGCGATCGAGCTGGCCCGGGTGGCTGCCGACCGCGGCGACGAGCCGTTCGGATCGGTGCTCGTCCGCGACGACCGGATCGTCGCCGAGGCGTCGAACCGGGTCCACACTGCCGACGACGTCCGACGCCATCCCGAACTCGATCTCGCCGCGCGCGCCGTCCGCGACGCCACGCCGGCCGAACGCGCACGGACCGTGATGTACACGAGTACCGAACCCTGTCCGATGTGCTCGGGCGGGATCCGGTCGGCGGGGCTCGGTCGCGTCGTCTACGCCGTCGGGAGCGATGAGATCGCCGAGTTTCAGGGTGAACCGATGCCGCCAGTTCGGTCACGGGACGTGCTCGCAGGCGTCACCGAGGTCGTCGGACCGGTGTCGAACGCGGCCGGCCGCGCCGTCCATACGGAATACGGGTGGGACGGCCGGCGTGACGACTAGCGGGATCGGCGGCTGATCGAAGGGAAAAAGACGGCTCGAAAACACGGGACCGCCGGAACGCCTGAACGCGGGACCGCCGGAACGTGCGACCGCCGGGTCGCTGAACTACTCGATGTGGCCTTCGCGGCGGAGCTGGTCGGCCGCCGAGTCGTCGTAGCGCCACTCGATGTTCGCCTTCTCGTCCTGGAAGCTCCAGGGCTCGGCGAGGACGACGTCGTCCCGGTTGATCCAGTTTCGGTACTTCATTCGACCCGGAATCCGTCCCATCCGCTCGACACCGTCGGCGCATCGCAGCCGCACGCGGCTGTGGCCGAGCATCTCGGTCACAACGGCGAATACCTGATCGTCGTTGGGCATTCGGAGGTCCCGACGCCCGCTTTGTTCGCTCACACACTTGATACGCTCCGGTCACGTATAAGGGGTTGGATCGTGAGACCGACTGCCACGTGCTTCGTCGGGTGGATATTCGGGCCGAACACGGCGACCGCGAGAACCGACACGACGGTGACACGATCGGCTATTCCGGCGTAAAAAACGCGATCTCGAGAAACGATTGGGAGTAGCGGGAAGTGGATTTGAACCACCGATCTCCGGGTTATGAGCCCGGCGGAATCTCCTGGCTATCCCATCCCGCTACTGGAACGAAAACGAGTCCAACGGTTAAGGGTTGTGATTCGACTGCCGTATGCGAGTTAACCGCGTGCGAAACGTCCCATCATTTATAAATGGTTCGTGCGGCTGAAACGGTCGTCTCACCGGGTAGCGGCCACGCGCCAGGTGAACAGGCTCTCGGTGACGTAGTTGACGACGAAGGAGACGCCGATGGCGATGGGCATCGTCACCACCGCCCAGACGTCGGTGCCCGCCACGAGCACTTCGACGTCGAGGCCGGTCAGCGACCACACGACGAGGAACTGCACGGCGAGTCCCCCGGATCGGACGACGTTCGACCGGATCAGCCGGCGGAGCTTCGCGGCGCGGCCGGGTGCGCCCTGGCCGTCGAAGGTCCAGGCATCGTTTATCAGGAACATCACGATGATCGCGAACTCGGTTCCGACCACCTTCGCCCACTGCGGCTCCAGCAGGGCCGTGAGGGTGAGCGCCGAGCTGATCGGGAGGTCGATCATCGCGCCGAGCGCACCCACCGAGAGGAACCTCCCGAACCGGGCGCCGGTCGCGAGCTCGTCGAGGGCGTCCTCGAGCAGACTCACGTCGGATCCCTCCGTCCATCGCGTCCGGCCGCCCCGTGCAGCCGGTCCAACAGTGACGGTCCGGGATCGATCGGGAGCAGTCGGTGGAGCCGGCTCCCGGAGACGACCGCGGACCGATGGTGGGCCACCGCGAGCCCGCGAAACATCCGGACGGTGTCACGGACCGGATCGACCGTCGATCCGGGCTGGTCCTCCCAGCTGATCGGGACCTCACGGATACGGGCGCCGTACGCGCCCGCAAGCGCGACGAGTTCGATGTCCCAGGCGAATCCCGGTTCGTAGACGTCGTCCCGCACTCGACGCCACGTCTCGGCGGTCATCGCCTTCGCGCCACACTGGTAGTCGTACAGCGATGGACCGAGAACGCGGCGGGCGAGCCACGCGAACCCGTCGCCGAGCGCACGCCGGAGCACGGTCTGGTGGGACTGAACGACCGCCTCCGGGTGTCGCCTGGAGCCGACCGCGAGGTCGGCCGTGCCGTCGAGAACGGGATCGATGACGGCTGCGGCCGCGTCGGCGTCGGTCGCCCCGTCGGCGTCGAAAAAGGCGAGGACGTCGGTCTCGAGCGCCTCGAACCCCGCCGTTATCGCGGTGCCCTTCCCGCGGCGACGATCGACGGCGTTGACGTGGGCGGGGAGGTCGGATGCGTCCTGAAGCGCGTCGCGAACGGCCGGCTCGGGATCGTCGAGTTCGATCCGGATCGTCTCCGGGTCGAGCCCGTCGTCGAGCGACCGGACGTACGCCATCAGTCGGTCGACGTCGGGGCGAAACGCGGGGACGACGATCCCGAGCGTCGCGGACATACCGGTCGATACCCGGCCACCGCTAAAAAACGCCGTGACTCGTCACGCGGACACGCAACCACGCCGGGCGGCGTGAACCGTCGTGGGATCACGGGTACCACACCGGCCCGACCCGAAACCACACCGGCCCGACCCGAAGGGATTACACCGTGGCCGGGTCTTCCCGGGATATGGAGGTCCTGCTGGTCGGACGGTGGCTTCTCACGGTCGCGGTCCTCGCGGTGCTTGCGACCCCGATCGCGAGGCGGCTGTTTCGGTGGACGCCCGGCCGTGGCATCGGGCTCGCGCCGATCCTCGCGGTCGCCATCCTCACGACCATTGGCTATTGGGTCGGTCGGGTCAGCTTCGGCGTCGAGGCCCTTGCCGCCGGACTCCTCGTCCTCGGCGTCGGCTCGTTGGGTGCGACGATCGACCTCGAGGCGGCTCGGCGGGGATCGCTCGCGCTTTCGGCCGATGCGTTCCCGTCCGACCGGCGAGCAGCCGGATCTGCGATCGTCGTGTTTCTCTGTGCGTTCGCGCTCGTTCTGCTCATCCGTGCTGCGGACCCGGCGGTCGTCGCCGTCGGCGGGGAGAAGTTCCTCGACTACAGCCTGCTGCGGAGCCTGCTCAGGGCCGAGACGCTGCCGCCGCTTGACCCCTGGTTCGCCGGCGAGACGGTGAACTACTACTACGGCGGTCATCTCGCCGTCGCGCTCGTGACGATGCTCTCGGGAGTGGCGCCCGCGTACGCGTACAACCTCGCGCTGGCGACCGTCTACGCCTGTCTGATCGCCGCCGTCTTCGAGCTCGCCCGCGGGATCGCCGCGGACCGGATCGACGCCGACCCGGCAACCGATCGGAACACCGACGGTCCGGAGGCAACCGACCGGATCGCCACCGGTGCCGGCGTCGCCGCGGCCGTGGCCGTCGGGCTGGCAAGCAATCTCGCCACGGTGCGGTCGCTGCTCGCACGCGTTGCTTCGGGAGCGACCGCCGAGGCGGAGCCGTTCCACTACTGGGACGCGAGCCGGGTCATCGAGGGAACGATAAACGAGTTCCCGTTCTTCGCGTTCCTCAACGGCGACCTTCACGCACACATGATGGGCGCACCGTTCCTCGTGTTCGGGGCGGCGCTCGCCTACGCCTATTGGCGGACCCCCGAATCGGCGCTGCGCCGTCGCCGACTGCTCGTCTTCGGCGCGATCCCCGTCCTCGGCGGGACCATCGCGGTGGTTCACACCTGGGACCTGGCGACGCTTTTCGGCGTCCTCTGGCTGGCCGTGACGTTCGCGCCCGCCCGCCCGCTCACGCTGTTTCCGGTCGGCGACGTCCTGCCGACCGGCGATGGTCCACCGATCGGCGACGTCTCCCCGGATGGCGCCGAATCCGGCGTCGGTGTTGGGCTCCCTCGGTCAGTTCTCCGGACCGAGGTCGAACGAACCGGCGGCGCGATCGCGGTGACGGTGGTCGCAGCCGGGATCGCCGGAGTCCTCGCCGCACCGTTCCTGCTCGGCGCGAGCAGCGGCCAGGAGCCGGCGCTCGTTCCTCCCGATCAGCGATCGGGACTCGGGGGGCTGCTCACGGTCCACGGCGCGTTTCTCGCGGCGTTTCTCGCGTTCCTCGTCGGCCGCCTGATCGGCGCTGGGGCGGCGGCGCGAACGAGGGTGTTGACGGCCGGTGACGCTCCCTCGCGGTTGGCCGGGTGCGGCCCGCTCCTCGTCGGGGTCGTCGCGGTCGCGGCGATCGGCCTCCTCATCGGCGTTCCCGCGATCGCGGTCGTCGCACCACTGCTCGTTCTCGGCTGGGTCGCGCTGCGGGCTGACCGCGGTGCGAGCTTCGAAACGGTCCTGATCGTCGGCGGCGCCGGGCTCGTCGGGCTCGTCGAGATCGTCCATCTGGCCGAACAGGCCGGACCGGGACGGCTCAACACCGTGTTCAAGACGTACTTTCAGGTCTGGACGCTGTGGGGGATCGCCGCCGGCGTCGTCCTTGCGGACCTCTGGGCGGGCGGGATCGCCGGGGTCGAGCGCGTCCGGAAGGCGGGCGAGCGCGAGGGACGCAGCCGCGAAACGAGCGTCCGCCGGACGGCGTCCGCGATCCTGCCCCGGGGGCGTACCCTCGCGCGCGTTCTCGTCGCCCTGCTCGTCGTCTCGACGCTTCCGTACGCCGCGCTCGCGCTCGACGCACACTTCGACCGGCACGACGTCGGGACCCTCGACGCGACCGCCTTCGTCGCCACCGAACACCCAGAGGAAGCACCGGCGATCGCGTGGCTCGATGAGCACGCGACGCGCGAGGACGTGCTGTTGGAGGCACCTGGAACGACGCGGTCGCCGGAGGGCCTCGCGCGAGCGGCCGAACCCGGGATGTACACCTGGCGGGCGAATCCGGCCTCCTCGTTGACCGGGATTCCGACCGTCGCCGGGTGGGACCACGAGGTCGGTTACCGCGGCGTCGAGCCCTACGAGCGCCGCGTTGCGGTCGTCGACCGGGCGTATGCCGGGACGACGGTCGAGCGCGTCCGAACGCTCGACGCCTACAATGTGACCTACGTGTGGGTTGGGCCAACGGAGCGCGAGCGGTACGGGGAGGACGTCGCGTTCGACCACCTCGAGGGCGTCTCGGTCGCCACCGAGACCGATCGCGTGACGGTCTACCGGGTCGATCAGGACGCGTTGCCGGGGTGAACCGGCAGGGAAGTCCGCGGGAGTGACGTGTATCCACCGCGCCGTCACCATTCGGACACCGATCGACTTCGAACCGTTCAACCCGGCGCGGCGGATCGGGATCGGTATGGGAACCAGACGGGAGACGCGCGAGGCGCAGGCCCGCGAGGTGATCGACCGGCTCGAGGAGGAGTACCCCGACTCGACGATCTCGCTCCGATATTCGAACCGGCTCGAGCTGTTGATCGCGGTCGTGTTGTCGGCGCAGTGTACCGACGAACGCGTCAACACGGTCTGTGCGGACCTCTTCGAGAAGTACGAGACGGCCGAGGACTACGCGGCCGCCGACCAGGAGGAACTGGCCGAGGACATCTCCTCGATCACCTACTACAACAACAAGGCGAAATACATCCGGTCGGCCGCACGGGACATCATCGAGAAGCACGACGGCGAGGTTCCCGACACGATGGACGAGCTGACGGAGCTGGCCGGCGTCGGCCGGAAAACGGCCAACGTCGTCCTTCAACACGGTCACGACGTCGTCGAGGGAATCGTCGTCGATACCCACGTTCAGCGCCTCTCCAGACGGCTCGGGCTGACCGAGGAAACGTCCCCGAAGCGGATCGAGGCGGACCTGACCGGGATCGTTCCGCAAGCGAAGTGGCAGGAGTTCACACACTTGTTCATCGACCACGGACGAGCGACCTGCACCGCGCGGAACCCGGACTGTGGGGACTGCGTGCTCGAGGGCGTCTGTCCGTCCTCGAAGGCGGATCACGACGTCGATCTGGCCAGCGGCGAATCCTGGGAGTAACGATCACGCCACGACGTCGGTCGGACGATCCCGACACCGGCTTACAGTAAGTGTAGGTTCAGCAGCCGGTAGAGCCCGGTGAGCCACGCGAGGATCCACAGGATCGTGTAGCCGAACACGCCGACGCGAAGTCGCGTTCGCCAGTGGCCCATGTCCTCGTGTAGCTCGTCGATGTCGACGTCCTGGTCGGGGTCCTGATAGAGGTCGGCGTTTCGCTTCGCCCGGAGGATGTGGACGATGCCGGTGAGCGCGAAGGTCAACAGCGCGTACGCCTGGACCCCGAAGAAGGCGTGCACGACGGCAGTTCCCGACAGCTGGTTGAACAGTCGAGGGATCATCCAGCCGACCATCGGGACCGTGGTCAACACGAGCCCGACGCCGACGAACTTCAAGTGGTAGACGAGAAGCTCCCACGTGACGATCTCGGCGTCGATCATCACCCACGCGCCGTAGAGGAAACACGGGAGGCTCGCCGTGACCGTGATGGCGACCGCGATCGCCACGAGTGACTCCTCGACCATACCGTTCGTTCGACGTACGGCGCGTAAAGGTTCCCGATCCGCCGACGGCGACCGCGTCACGATCGATCCCCATCGTTGCTGCGATCGGCATTGACGACGCGGGTCCCGTCCGTTTCGAGGGGTCGATCGACGCCTGGGACGAAAGCGGTAACATCCCCGGCGACCGTACCGATCGACGATGACGGAGCCTGCCGGTCCGATCGACGAGGGACCCGACGAGAGCTCGTCCGCGGACCCGGAGACCCACGCGGACGGGACGACCCTCCGTGAGGAGGTCGAACGGAAGTACGACTTCGACAACTTCGGGCCGGCGGATATGGCGAAGATGACCGTCGAGGAGTGGGAGGCGGCCTTCGACCCCGAGACGTGGATCACCGGTAGCGAACTGCTCGACCGCGTCGAGGCCGAACTCAAAAACCGGATCGCGAGCCGCGACGTCTTCGCGACGTTTGAGCGGGACGTCGTGGACGGATCCGAACGCCTCGTTGTCTACTCCGATGAGGGTTACGCGGTCGTCTCCGAATCCGGCGACGTGCGGGGGCGGGGGACGGTGCTTCGCGACCTCGAGCCGATCGTCGCGCTCTGCTCGATGGACGACTATGACGTTCCTGAGCCGCCGGCGAACTGGGCGCTTCCGGACCCCGAGGACGTCTCGGAGGGCTCGAACGAGCTCGGGAACCTGATGATGCAGGTCGTCGCGGGTGTCCAGTTGGTCGCCGGATTCGCCCTGTTGGGCGCGTGGATATTTGCCGGCGTCGAAACGCTCGTGGCGCCCGCACTGGGAGTTCTCTTTCTGCTCGGGTCACTGTTCTTCTTCTCGACGGTCGCGAACGCCCGACTCTCGGACCGATTCCGGTCGGCGGAGTACCGTGATCGACTCCGCGCGCTGCAGGCAGCGCGAACCCGACCCGACGTGCCGCCGGCCGCGGACGATGCGGAGACCGACGACGCCGGGACCGACGAGGCGGTGGTCGACGAGGCGGTGGTCGACGACGCGTCGGCCGGTGACGAATCGGTTGGCGACTCGATGACCACGAGTGGAACGGCCGCTGATACGAACGGGAGCGACGCCGCCGATCCGGGCGAGAACGCCCGATGAACCGCCGAACACGCGCTCCAGCCGATCGACGATAGTCGGTGGGTTTAAGCGCGCGCCGATCCGACTCGGATCCGTATGAAACGGCGGGAGTTTATGCGTACGGCCGGCGGGTCAGCGGCCGCGGTCGCCGCCACGAGCGCGGCGGCCGGCACGGCCGCGGCCCAGGAGGTGCGACCCGTGTGGCCCTCCGAGGTCGAGGGGAACGTGAACAGCTACACGGACGCCCGCGGACAGGACGAGGTAACGATCTCGGTCGGCGCGGGCGACGGCCTCGCGTTCGACCCCACGAAGGTCTGGGTCGACCCCGGAACCACCATCGTCTGGGAGTGGACGGGTAACGGCGGCGACCACAACGTCCACGCGGTCGACGGCCCCGCCTCCTTCGAAACCGAGATCACCGGCGAGGAAGGGTTCACCTTCGAGTACGAAACCTCCGAGGAGGACGCCGGCATCACCCACTACCAATGTGACCCACACGCCCAGGTCGGTATGCACGGTGGCCTCGCCGTCGGCGAGGACATCGAAACCGAGGAGGTCGGTGGAGCGAACACGGGCTGGCCGGAGAACGTCCACGACATCGGCGTGCCGCTGCACGCACACTGGGTCGGGCTGATCACCGCTGTCGGCATCACGTTGACGTGTATCTTCACGTTCTACGTACTCAAGTACGGTGAGTCCGCACACACGGGACACGGTGACCGATAATGAGCTCGAGTGAATCCTCCTACGGCGACATTCACCGATACGAACCGGCACGCGAGAGCACCGCGGCCGCGATCGCGATCGTCCTCTTGACGATCATCGAGGTCGTGTTCGTGTTCCTGTTCGTCTACGGGTTGATGTTCGGCTGGGCGACGACCGAAACTGGGAACATGTTCCTCGGTGCCCTGCTCGCGCTGGTGTTCATCGACCTCGCGTTCATCCTCGCGCTGTATCGAAAGGAGTTCCTCCCGGACGTGATGGTCGTCAAGAAGCGCCGGCGGAAGTGGGAGGACCTGTACGTGCGTGAGGAGGATATGGAGGGCGAATCCTTCGCGGACCCGGAGGACGCCTGGGAAACGGTGAAACGCGCCGTCTACCCCTACTACAAGCGGTAACTACGAACAATGAGCCTCGAAAAGAAAGACGAATTCGACCACGACGCCTGGCTCAAACGGAAGGACCTGACTGCGGTTGAGACGGTCTTTCTGACCACGTTGATCTGGATCGACAAACGGCTCCGGATCGTGGATTATCTGGAGCTGCTGGAGACGCTGTATTACCGGATCAACCTCCAGATGCCGAAGAGCCACACCGAGCAGTACGACCTCGACAACAAGTTCTGGTACTGGTACCCCCTCTACTCGCTGGGGTCATTGTCCGTCATCGCGTACCTCGTGGCCGCAGTCTCGGGCGCGCTGTTGGGCTTTTATTACTCCCCATCGACCGCCGGCGCCGCAGCGACCGGCGATCCGACGGCCGCGTGGCTATCCATCGAGATGATCATCAAGGACCTCCAGTTCGGGTTTATGCTGCGGTCGATCCACCGCTGGGCGGCGCAGTTCATGATGGCGGCCGTCTTCCTCCATATGCTCCGGGTCTACTTCACCGGGGCGTATAAGGAACCGCGCGAGGGCAACTGGATCCTCGGCGTCATTCTCATCCTGTTGACGCTGCTGTTCGGATACTCCGGATACGTCCTCCCCTGGAAGCAGCTGTCCTTCTGGGCGGCACAGATCGGCGTCGAGATGGCGCTTGCGACCCCGATCGTCGGGGAGTGGGCGGCACAGCTTATGTTCGGCGGGTTCACCCTCGGACAGGCGACGCTCGTTCGGATGTACATACTGCACGTGTTCCTGTTGCCCTTCGTGGTAACGGCGCTCATCGCCTTGCACATCGGCATCGTGTGGGTACAGGGCATCGCGGAGCCACACTAGTCCAGACCAATGACCACCCAGCACACATCCACAGACCGAACCGACGACACCGATCGCAAACCGATGACCGACGGCGGCACCGACGATGCGGCACGAACCGACGGCGGCCCGCCGGCGACGATTCCGCCGGACGACGAGACGCCGACGTGGAGCGAGCGGAAGGAACGGAGTCAGGGCCTCTCACGGCTGACCTACGAGTACTTCGAGCGGGCGCGCCGTGAGGATCAGGACCTCCGACAGGAGTCGACGTACGTCGAACGCGACGTGCTCGGGTTCCCGGCCTGGCCCCACGAAACGATCCGCAACCTGGCCATCACCAGCTTCTTCGTCGGGATCATCATCCTCATCTCGGCGACGATCCCGATGTACTTCGAGAATCCGGCCAACCCCAGTTCGACGCCGTCGATCATCCTCCCGGACTGGTACCTCTACTGGTCGTTCGGCCTGCTGAAGCTCAACCCGATCAATCCGGAGCTGTCGGTTCTGGGCGGCAACCTCGTGGTCTCCCACGAGTTCTACGGCGTGCTCGCACACGGCCTCATCATCGGCGTGGTCGCGCTCGTGCCGTTCCTCAACAAGGGGAACGCACGTCGCCCCGTCGAGCAGCCGTTCTGGTCCGCCGTCGGCGTGATGGGCGTTCTGTTGTCCATCACGCTGGCCGCGCTGGCGATCCAGAACTTCTTCCCCTTCGAGCTGGAGCTGCTGTTCAGTATGTCGTTCCTTCTGCCCGCCCTCGGCGGCGCCGTCACCTACGCCGTCCTGAAGACGATGCGGGAGGGCTATATGTACGACCTGAACAAGCGGTACTACCGGCTTCGGCCGCCGAAGTAACGTTTCTCCGGGCCCGTCCCCGATCGACTTCGAACCACCTGCGGGGGAGCAGGCCTGCCGTATCCGCACCATCACCGATGACTGTCATAAACCACGATTCCGCCGACGCATCGGATGCCGATCCACGCAGCGATCGATACCGAACCGACGGCGGTGGTCCCGACGACGACCGGCCCGAGAGCGGCCGGGACGTGGATTCGACAGGTGATGCCGTTCCGAAAGCTGATCGGGAGCCGGAGACCGCTCCCGAGCCAACGGGACCGACGCAGGGACCTGGCGGCCGCGAGATCGTCGTCCCGTTGCGGTTGTACAAAACCGTCATCGTGTTCTCGACCCTGATCGCGATCGTCACGTTCGTCGGCGGATTCGTGCTCATCGATGCCGCAACGCTACAGGTGAGCCTCCTCCGGTCGGCGGTGACGAGCCTTCTCCGGGGCATCGGGATCACGCCGGACCCCGACGTGCTCACCGCGGTATTGGCGCTTGCCGGGCTGGCGTCGATCGTGTTCGGTTCGACCGTCTACGTCTATGGAACCCGGTTCCGGGCGCAGGGAATGGGAAAGTCTCAAGAGGACTCCGACGAAGGATGAACCAATGGCCGACGAGTTCATCAAAGGACTGGCTCTGTCGATGGTCGGCGCCCTCGGGTGGTTCATTTTCGGCGGCTGGTATCGAACCCCCGGCTACTACGTCATCGAACAGTTGACCGCGGCAGCACCCGAACCGAGCAACGTCTATCACGCGGTCGGCATCTTCGCCGGCGACGTCTCCTACTGGTTGATGCTGCTCGGTCCGTTCGTGTACTGGGTCGTGATCCCCGCATTGCGGGAACTCGGTCGAAGCGCCACCGAATCAGCGAACTGACGCATCTGCGTTTCTCTTTTTCGCCCGGTTGGTACGTCGAGCCACTCGTCTGTACCGAGATCGGTGGTTCCGTCTGTCGGGTGCAGAACGGAAACACCGAACCGCCAGCCGGATTGCTGGACGCGTGACGGTCGTGAGTGCCCTCGTGGCTCCGGGACTCACGAACGGGACGAGGACGCAGAAAGCGATCGGAGACGACACGTTCCGTCGGCAGTGCGGAGGTGGGACAGCCGTGAGCGATCGAGCGCCGAGCGGACGGCGCGGCGGCCGGGCACCACGACGAGGTCAAACGAGCGCTCGAAACGGCTCAGGCGAAGAGCCCGGACCAGAACGTCGCATCGAGCGCGACCAGCGAGTAATACAGCGCAAAGACGATGACGATCGGGACGATCGCGATCGAACTCTTCGGCCGTTCGATCTCGAGTTCGTTACGTGCCTCGACGTTACGCGCCTCGAACTCGAAGGCGTCGGTGAGAAGCACCGTCGCAGCAACCATCGAGATGATCGCGCCGCCGGTCGGCTGGACGAGGGTAAACAGGAAGCTCACCAACACGAGACCGATCGTCGTGAAGACGTGTGGGAAATACCGGTCGACGCTGTCGCCGTCGGCCGCCTGTTCGACGTGTTTGGTGTGCGCTCGACGGCGCGTCGCGACGTTGGCCAGCGACAACACGAGGATGGCGAACGGAAGCGCCGGTCCCACGACGGCGAGCCAGTCCAGGGGAACGAGGAACTGCAGTGGGTCCATACACGTACCTGGGAACACGACTCATTAGAGTTTTTCCAATCGGGCGCGGTTTCGATGTCGTTTCGTGGTCGAGGAGACGGTGGGTTCGACGTCACGTCGGGGTCGGCGTCACTTCGGGGCCGACGATCGACGGTGAAGTGGTGACACGACCGACGCGTGGTCGACGACCGAGATCTCGATCGGCGCGTGTGCCGGAACGGGCCCCCGGTCGTTCCCGTCGACGACGATCGAGACGGGTTCATCGTCGCGTTCGACGGAGAGCGTCACCGAGTCGGGAAGGACCACGGTGTCAGTGTGGGTGGTAAACGGCGCGATCGGAACGACGACCAGACCCGTGCCCGGGCGCACGACCGGGCCGCCGGCAGCGCGAGCGTATCCGGTACTCCCAGCCGGCGTCGCGACCGTGACGGCGTCCGCACGAAACGTTTGCAGCGTTTCGCCGCCGTGTGTGACCCCGTACTCGGAGATCCGTGCCGGTTCACTCGTGAGGAGGGTGACGTCCAGCAGGGCCAGGTCGCGCCGGTCGCCGTCCACCGTCACCGCGACGATCGGATGATCGATGACGCGCGAGCGGTCGATATGGGCAGGGTGGTCGGCGTCGGACGAGGTATCGACGGGCGACGGTCGATCGGTTTCGGGTGCGGAGAGAAGGGCCTGAATCGCCACCTCGGCGTCCTCGAACGCGACGGCATAGTACGCGTCGGGGACGCCGACGACGAGTATGGGGACCGTCGAGTCCCCCCGGGCGGCGTCCCGAAAGGCGTCCTCGCCGACGGCGACGACGAGGTCGGCCGCGGCGGGTTCGACGACCGATCCGCCGAGCCGGCGGACGGTTTCAGGCAGCCCCCGATCCGCCCCGACGATCGCCACCTCTCGACCCGTTCGGCTCATACCACCGGTTGGGAGAGGCGGCGGCAAAAACCCCCCGACACGGTCGGGCGGCTCGACGTGCTCGCGGGGAGGGAGCGCCGGCAGCCCCGTCCGGGATACGATCGCTTTTCCCGGTCGCGGCAAACCGTGTGTTCGAATGTCGACGCTGTATTTCGAGGACCTCGAGAACGGGGCCGAACGCGATCTGGGAACGTACACGGTCCCCCGATCGGAGATGGTCGAGTTCGCACGGCAGTACGACCCACAGCCGATTCACGTCGACGAGGCCGTCGCCGAGGAGACGATCTACGACGGGCTGATCGCCAGCGGCTGGTACACCGCCGGCGTCTGTATGCGACTGCTCGTCGACGGCTTCCTGAACGAGACCGCGAGCATCGGGTCGTTCGGGCTCGAGGAGCTCCGCTGGCGGACGCCCGTCCGCGCCGGCGACACGATCCACGCGTACCACCGGATCGCCGAGAAGACCCCCTCGAGCTCGCGGGACGATCGCGGTTACATCGAGAACGAGGTCCGGGCGGAAAACGACGACGGCGAGGAGGTCGTCTTCTGGCAGGCGACGAACATCTTCGCGCGGAAACCGTCGGACGGCTAACGACGAGCCGATCGACGGCGGTCGGCCCGTGTCCGTCAGTACGTATACGAATAGACGTGGTTCAACAGGAGGTACGTGATGACCCCAAGCACCAGCGAGAGGAGCCACGACCCGGCGGCGATCCGACCGACGCGGGCGTGTGGGGTCTCGGTGCGGAGCTCACGCTCGGAGTGTGTGAGCCCCAACACGATGGCGTAGAGGACGATCGGAACCGCGAGTATCGATAGTAGGATGTGGACCGCAAGCATCACGAAGTAGGCATAGGTGACGAGCTCGGGGCCCTCGAAATGCTTCGTGCCGCCGCCGGCGACTCGGGGGACGTAGATCCCGAGGAACGTCACGATCAGGACGAAGGAGGTCCCCATCGCCGCTCGGTGTTTCTCGACGTCGCCGGTTCGGATGAAGTACCACCCGAGCGCCAGCGTCACGATCGTGACCGAGTTCACCACGGCGATCGCGTGGGTGAGGAGGTCGATCGTCGATCGTGAGAGGTCCGGGAACAGTGCCTGAAACGACGGGACGAGAAAGACGCCGAGGACGACGCCGTACCCGACGACGGAGAGGATCCCGGTGAGGGCTGCCGGGTGGCGCTTCGCCCACTGACGGAGACCGTCGGCTACCATACGTGGTGGTTGGGACACGCGCGTAATGCGTCCTTTGGTTCCCAGCCCGCGGGGGATTTGGTTCCCGGCCGGAGGGAGGGGTCGTCGACGTCGAGGATTCGCGCGCGTGGGTTGTGTCCGCCGTTCGCGTCCGGACTAGATCACGTCGGTCGCGGTCGCGACCTCGATCGCCGCCGCCTCGGTAATTCCCCCGGCGAGGATCGTGTAGCGGTCGCGGATCTCGTGGGCGGTGGTGAGCGCCCGGATCAGCTCCTCGTCGTCGATGCCGAGCCCGGCCGCCGTCGTCGGCGCGTCGATGCTCGCGAGCGCGTCGCGGATGGACCGCCATTCCCCGTCCTCGCCGCTGTGGAGATACTCAGTCAGGATCGAGCCGACGCCGACCTGGTGGCCGTGGAGCGCCTTGCCGGGGGCGATCCGGTCGAGCTGGTGGGAGATGAGGTGTTCGGCGCCCGAGGCCGGCCGCGAGGACCCGGCGATCGACATCGCGACGCCCGAGGAGACGAGTGCCTTCGCGACGAGCCAGGAGGACTCCTCGAGACCCGGTTTGATCGAGTCGGCGCTCGCGACGAGCAGCTCGGCGGTCATCTCCGAGAGCGCGCCCGCGTATTCGGAGTATTCGACGTTCCGCAGCCGGCGCGCGAGCCGCCAGTCCTTGACCGCGGTGTAGTTGGAGATGATGTCCGCACAGCCGGCGGTGGTCAGTTCCCAGGGGGCGTCGGCGAGGAGTTCGGTGTCCGCCACGACCGCAAGCGGCGGGTCGGCCGCCACCGAGTGGCGCGTGTCACCCTCGGGGATCGACGACCGGCCGGAGACGATGCCGTCGTGGGAGGCCGCGGTCGGCACCGAGACGAACCCGACGCCGAGCCGATGGGCGGCCATCTTCGCGGTGTCGATCGGCTTGCCGCCGCCGAGCGCGACGAGATAGCCGGGATCGACCGCCTCGGCGACGTCGACGACCTCCTCGACGGCCGAGAAGGAGGCGTCGTCCACGACGGCCGTCTCGGGATCCGTCAGCTGTGCGCGGACCCGGTCGCCGGCCAACTCGTTCGGTGTCGGGCTCGTGACGACGAGCGGTCGGCCGGTGAGATACAGGTCCTCGAGGGCCGCACCGAGGTCCGCGAGGACGCCGTGGCCGAGCAACACGTTCCGCGGAAGCGTGATCCACGTCGACTTCTCGAACATACCGGACGTCTCACGGCCGAGTCCAAAGGCGTTGCCGCTTCGGTGTGGGTCGTCGACGGTGGAAGGCGGTCGACGGAACGGCCCTCCGCGAGGCTCACGCGATCGCCGCGTACACGAACGATCCGGCGTCGTACAGGAAGTAGACCCCGAAGCCGGCCAGCACGACCGCCGAAAGGGCGGCGATGACCGGAGCGAACCTCTCGATCCGGCGCTCCGCGAGGACGATCGATGCCGGGAAGCCGGCGATCCAGACGCCGATCCCGGCGAAGAAGCCGACGATGAGCGCCGGCGAGCCGGTGGCCACGACGAACGTCCCCGCCAGGTCGGCGCCGACGAGCGGGACCCACGAGAGGACGTCGAGCGTGCCCGGGCGCAGCAGTCCGACTCCGACGGTGAGCCAGAAGAGGACCTGATACGGGTTCGTCAACGCGAGCACGAACGCCTTGCGAAAGCCCTTGCTCTTCTCGGCGACGGCGCGCGAGCCGCTGCCCGGCCGGAAGGACGCCCGAACGCCGTTCGCGGCGCCGTAGGCGAAATAGAGCATCAGGACGCCCCCGATTCCCACCATCGTAGCCCGCAGCGCGGGTCGCGACTCGACCATCGAGACGACGCCGAGGTACGCGAGGACGAAGAAGACGGCGTCGGCGCTCGCCGCACCCAGTCCCGCGACGAGCCCCGCGAGCCAGCCGCGCCAGGCGGCCTCCTCGGCGATGATCGCGTTCATCGGGCCGGGCGGCGCCGCAAGCGCCAGCCCGAACACCACGCCCGCCAGGAGACTCACGAGGCCGTTCACGGCGAATGGGACGCCGGCTGCCGTGAAAAGTTCGACGATGGCGGCCGGTCGGCCGCGCGCCAGCCGCCGACGGTGACCGCTGTCGAACGATGAACCGTCACGTCTTATTGGGCCCGTCGCGTCGATCCGGCAATGACCGTTCCCTGCGTCGGCGTGGATCGCGAGCGCGGCGAGGCCGTTCGCCGCCGGTTGGCGGAGGCGGACGCGCTCGCGGGCGAGTACGATATTGACGTCGATGACGGCACGATCTACCTGCCGGTGACCGATCGAGACGCCGTTCCGGAGCCGCTGCGTGAGTCGGTCGTGGATCGGGACCCGGAGCCGCGGGAAACGCCGACGACGCCGGCGGACCTGCTCGGGTATGACCCCTCGATCGAGCGGCTCGGCGACGTGGTCATCGTCGACGAGGCGGACGCCGACCGTGCCGCCGAGATCGCCGAGGCGGTGATGAACTCGGACGTTCCCTGCGAGACGGTGGTAAACCGTGCCTCGCCGATCGAGGGCGAACTCCGGGTCCGCCGGTGGGACGTCCTCACCGGGGACGGGACCGAGACGGTCCACCGGGAGTACGGCCACGAGTTCCTGCTCGACATCGCCGAGGTCTACTTCTCCCCGCGGCTGGCGACCGAACGGCACCGCGTCGTCGAGCAGGTGGAGCCGGACGAACACGCGTTCGATATGTTCGCCGGTGTCGGGCCCTACGCGGTCCCGATGGCCGATGCCGGCGCCGCGGTCGTCGCCTGCGACCTGAACGAGCGTGCGATCGAGTACCTCCGGGAAAACGCGCGACGAAACGGCGTCGATGACCGGATCACCGCCATCCACGGCGACGTCCGCGAGGTCGGGGACGACTGGGCCGGCTGGGCCGATCGGATCGTGATGAACCTCCCGCACTCGGCCGACGAGTTCCTCGAGACGGCGGTGGCGATCGCCGGCGACGACTGCGTGATCCACTACTATGACATTCAACACGAGGACGACCCCTTCGGCCCCGGTCGAACCGCGATCGAGCGTGCGGCCGGCGACGCCTACGACGTGACCGTCGAGACGGAGCGAGTCGTTCGGTCGTACGCGCCCCACGAACTGAACGTCTGTCTCGACGTCCGGCTCACGAGCCGGTGAGCCGGAGCATCGTTGCAGCCACGGCGTGTGGGACGTGCTCTCCCGCGCCGTCGTGGTGCGGTTTCGGAAGTCTTATTTCCTTCATCCGGGTAGACGGGAGTGCACGCGCCGGAGTAGCTCAGCTGGCAGAGCGATTCCTTCGTAAGGAATAGGTCGAGGGTTCAAATCCCTCCTCCGGCTTGCAGTCGCCGCAACGTCGTAATTCGCTAGTTCTGTTTGCTTTAACCAGGGTTTTTTCCTGTCGTACTAGCGTTGGAGAAAGGTGTAATCCCGCTGTGAGGGGAATACACATACGCCTGTATAGTCCCAGTTCACGGTTCTAGATGATCGTACTCGTGGTAGGCGTACTCGCCCTTCTGAACCACCCAGTACTTCGAGTCCGCTTCGAGGATGAGGTCTCACTTAAGCCTGCCTCGAGTAGCTTCTGTGTCCAATCCGGAGCGATTCTCTTCCCATCTACGATGTCCGCAAGGGCGTCAGCTGTACGCCAGGGTGCTCGACGACCAGCTTGTGGGTGCGGTGGATCTATCCTCTCGTGAAGCGGACTGAAGAGCGGCGGGACTGAGAACGAGATACATCGAGGCTACCAACAAACAAAAAATGACCTCGATCGAGTGGTTGAACCGGAGTCTCTTCTCGTGTTGATAACCTTTAGTAATTAGTAAGCATTTTCAACGAGTACCACGAAGTACCGCTTGCAAAGGGTGCGCCACGCATCACCACCACCCCACCTTGCCTCGCCGCTGTAACGGCGAGTAAGCCAGCTCCTGTGAGGGAGCTAAATCCCAGACTATCCATCCTTTCACTGCAAATGAGTAGTGCCACCAGCGATTAGCTGGCGGCCTTTTTCAGTTCACGTATGACCACGCGATGAGTCCGGCGAGGGCGAACCCCGCTCCGACCATCACGGCGCCTCCGTGAACGAGCCATGCTCCTGCAAGAACTGCAAACCCTGGTGCTGTAACACCGGGTAGAAGCGAAATCCCAGACATAAATCCATCCTCTGCGTGGTGTTTCATCCACACAGATCGCCGGTCTACGCCGACTTGCGATCGCTTTGACACGACCGCTATTACCGGAAAAACGAGGAGAAAGCCCCGTGCTTTAGCGCGGGGATGAATCCGACAAACCCTACGCAACCGACATTATCAAGTAGCCCGGCGTCGTATCGTGCGGTAAGACAACTCGCGTAAACTCTCAATCGGAAGAACCGGGGTCGCTTCCCGCTGATACGGACGGTTCCACGCCCACCACCGGCAAACCCGGTGGGGAGTACGTGGTTGAGATTCGTTCGCCGTCCTCACAGTACCCCTACCCGTCACTGGAGACGGTCGGCAACGACCGCGCAAACGAGGGGGCGACAGCATACCAAAACACGCCCCGTTCGCGGTTGCACTCCGCCCTTGTCGGCGGAGTACGGTCGATGGCACGACCCGTGTCCGCCCACTGTCCAAAGGTGGGTGGTTGCCCGGTATTCGGACGCCTCGGTGCGATGGGCGGTATCGGGTACGGCACAAGCGGATACCGCGTCCACCTCGGACGCCGAATACGCCATACCCTCGTTTCGGGGGCCGACGTGTAGCGCACGAACCCGGTACTCATCCGCCGTGGATGGGGAAGTTGCCTTCGGGGTAGCGTCGGACGGCCCGACGCCCCACGAAGGAATCCTCGCGCTTCAGCGCGGGGAGGATGTCAATGGACTGGACGTAATATGTTAAAAAGGGCCGTCATTCGATAGATCTTGACCGAGAGATGGTTCGGATGGATCGTTTTCGATCATCCGTCATAGGCCCGTCTCAAGCCTGTGCTGACGCCGCTCAACCTTTTAGTACTGGAATCCGGAGTTGATCGACGACCTCCGTGAGCAGGCCGTCGTCGATCGCGTCGCGGTCGCCGACGGCCTCGGACAGCTCCTCGCCGACGAGTCGCTGATCCAGATGCCGGCAGGAACAGCGGTGCTCGATGACGCAGCCTGAGCTCGACACGCGATCACCCGTCGATGCCGTCCGGACGCAGCACGGCAGGTTTATACACCGTAATGTGGTACCAGTACACATATGTCGACGACCGATGTCCACCTGTACTGGGCGACCGGCTGTACCAGCTGTCTGCGGGCCAAGGAGTTTCTGGAGCGAAACGACGTCCCGTTCGTCTCCCACAACGTGGTGCAAAGCGACGAGTCGAACGCGGACCCCGCCGATCCAGGTCGGATCGGGGTGCAGGGTGCGGATCCGGCGATGATCGACGAGATGGCCGAGTTGGGACTTCCGGATCACGTGCCCATCGTGCGGGTCGACGACGACCACGCCGACGCGAAGGACCTGCAGGCGGTCGCGGACCTCGTGGGAATCGACCACGCGGCCGACCCGCTTCCGGTCGAGGAGCTGTACGACCGGCTGGGGACCATTCTCGAGGCGACTCAGGAGTACCTACAGCTGATCCCGGAGTCGGAACTCGACACCGACATCCCGAACCGGCCGCGGAGTTACGCGGAACTCGTTCGACACGTCTTCGCGCTGCCGGACGTCTTTTTGATGCGTGAAGCCGGGACGCCGATGGATAGCGTGCCGCGGATGGAACACGACTGGGACCCGAACTCGACGGTCGCGCTCGCGACGTACGGCGCCTCCGTGCAGGGGCGATTCGACGATTGGTTCGCGGCGGCTGCGGACACGACGGACTGGTCGGCGACGGTCTCCGTCTTCTGGGGACAGCCCACGAGACACGAGTTCTTCGAGCGAACGGTCTGGCACGCCGGCCAGCACACGCGACAGCTCGAGTGGATCCTCGAACACGAACTCGGCGAGGACATCGATCCGATCGACTCCGCCGTGTGGGAGGGCCTGCCGATGCCCGAAAAGGTCTGGAACGAGTGATCGGCGGCGTCGCCGGACGCCGGCCGGGGTGAGAAGTTGTGTGGGCGATGGCGACGCTGGGTGTCGTGTTCGTGTGTTCGGTCAGTCGTCGCCATCCTCATCGTGATCATCGCCACTGTCGTCGTCACTATCGCCGTCACCATCGTCGTCCGCCGGGGATTCGCCGCCGACCGTGTTACCCTCGATCGTGACCTCGCCGCCGCCGAGAACCTGGGCGGTCGTAGCGTCGATATCGCTTCCGACGTCGTTCTCGCTGATCGTAAGGCCGCTGTTGAGCGCTCCGATCGTCGCCAGAACGTCGTCGCTCACGTCGTTCTCGCTGACCGTCACGTCACCGTTCGTCGTTCCGTCCACGGTCACGTCCACGGAGCCGTCGACTTCGGACCCCTCGACGGTGATATCGCCGTTGCTGTTCCCAGCGATAGCGACCTCAATGTCACCGCTCACGTCGACGTCCTCGATCGACAGGTCGTCGTTCAAGTTTCCGTCGATCACGATCCGGAGATCCCCGTTCACCGTCGTCTCGGACAGCTTGACGCTGTGGGCGTTCGATCCGATCCGGATCTCGGTATCGCCCCCGAACGTCGACGATTCAACCGAGACATCGCCGTTGAGGTTGCGCCCGGCCTCGATCGTCGTCGGGCCGCCGAACGAGGTTGACTCAATATCGACCGACTGCACGTTGTTCTGAACCAAGACGGTCGTCACGCCGCCGATGTCGCTTTCTGAGACGGCGAACGTGCGATGACCGTTTGCCGTGAGGTCGAAGTCACCGGCGATCGTGGTCTCCTCTAGTCCGACTCGATACTGGTTTGCGTCGATCTCGATCGAACATTCGAAGAACTCCTCCTCGACTATGAACTCCCGGTCGCCGATACGGTCGTCATCACTCGGGGTACAGACCGGACCGCCGGTGGCACAGTCGATGGAGATCGGTCGGGTGAGTTCGACGCTGCCGAAGGACCCCTCGGCGGTGATAGCGATCACGACCGTCCCGCTCGACTGCGGGCCACAGACGATGCGGCCGTGGACGTCAGCGGATTCGCCGGGGGCTAGCGAGTCCGGCGTTCCGGCGATCCGTACCCGATTGAACCCGCCATCGTCGGCGACCTGCACCGAGAGGGACTCTATGTCGGTGTCGAACCGGTTCGTGAGAGTAGCAAGCACGACCTCCTGGTTGGTTCGGATCGACCGGTCTTCGATATCGATGCCGAGCAGGGCGGACTCGTCGCTCGCCGCGTCGATCTCGCCGATCCGGTCGGCGGTCACGGCGGAGAAGGCGCCGGTTCCGAACACGATGGCCGAGAGGCTGGTGACGATCACCAGGAGACTCAGCCATTTGACCAGTGTTGGCATTGGTTGAACTTTTTCGGGGATCGCCCGAAATTATGTAACCCCGTTTACACTACACGATCATACAAACGGCCCCGATCGGCTTGAGCGTATCGGTCGGAACGACACGTGGCTGTAGCGCCCGACGATCGGGACGAAACGGTCAAGACACGACGCACGAGGATCGACGTGGAGGGACGGACGCTCAGAGGACCCCGATCGCGATGATCCAGAGGTTCCAGATCGTCACGAGAACACCCAGTGTGCAGAGCCCGAGGGGAATCCCGGTGTTGTGGGGTCGCGGGACGCAGACCCACAGGGCGAAAAAGTACGCGATCAGAAGCACCTTGATCGGGGCGATCGACCACAACCCGAGGGACCGAACGATTCGAACCCCGACGGGGCTCGCCTCGACCACGGTGGGGAGATACAACCCGATCAACGTCGTGAGGACGTCCCCGGCCCCGAAGAAGGCGAGCGCGCCGCCCCACCACCACGGCGTCATCCCGGTGAGAACGTCGATCGATCTCGGCGACGCGGTCGTTCGGGGCGTCGGCGTCGCTTCCGACAGCCGATCGTCGGTCCGTGTTCGGGGACCCGAAGCATCCCCCGTCATACGCGAACATATATATTGTAGCTATAATTAATTAATTGAAGTATTCGGAGGGGTTACAGGTAAACGGTGCGACGGGACACGCCAGCAGTTCGGGGGAACACCTTCATCCGCGACGAACGCGTATCGAACACCGAAACGCCGCCCGTGAGATAGATGAACCCGACACGCCTCCTGACCGGTCTCCTCACGATCATTGCCGTGCTCATCGCCGTCTCGATACTGGCGGGTGCGGTCCTCGGGCAGCCGATCGGCATCAGTTACGTGGAAACCGGCAGCATGTCGCCGACGCTGGAGCCCGGGGACGGGTTCATCGCCGTTCCGACGGCGGTGGCGGGGCCGATCGAACCCGGCGACGTGATCGTCTTCGACGCGGTCAACATCCACGACGGGGGGCTCGTGACACACCGGGTGGTCGGCGAGACCGAGTCGGGATACATCACCCGCGGCGACGCGAACCCGGTCACCGACCAGGACGGCGAGGAACCGCCGGTCGATCCGGGGCGGGTCGAAGCGACGGCGCTTCAGGTCGGCGGCGACGTCGTCGTGATCCCGGGCTTCGGCACCGTGGTTTCGGGCGCAAGCGGACTGATCGAGTCCCTGCAGCAGTTCCTGGCGTCCACGCTCGGAACGCGAGCGCTCCTGGGTACCCAGGGCGCCGCCTATCTCGTGTTCGGCTTCGGCGTGGTCACCTACGTGCTCGCCTCGCTGGCGGAGACGGCCGGGTCACGGCGCCGCGATCGACGGACCTCACGGTGGTCGGGGTACGTCACTCCACAGACCGTTATTGGGGCGATGGCGGTCGTGTTGATCCTCGCGGTGACCGCCAGTATGGTCGTTCCCGCCGGCGTCCACACCTTCCAGTTCGTGAGCTCCGAGGTCGCCTCCGGGAACCCGAGCGTCATTCAACAGGGAACGGCGTCGAACGTCACCTACGTCGTGCCCTCGAACGGACCGATCCCGGTCGTGGGGGTGATCGAGCCGGCAAGTAGCGGGGTGTCGGTGTCCCCGCAAACCGTCACCGTTCCCGGCGGCGAGACGGCGAACGTCACCGTCACGATCCAGGCGCCGCCCGAAACCGGCGTGTACACCGAATCCATTCGTGAACACCGATACCTCGCGCTGCTCCCGACCGGCGTCATTCTGACGCTGTACGCCGTTCACCCCTGGCTCCCGATCGTGGTCACCGACGTCCTCCTCGGGGTCGGATTCATCGTGGTCGCGGTCGCGCTGATCGGGATCGACCCGATCCGACTCGACCGACGACGGCGAGCCCCGCTCCGCGTCCGGATCCGCCGCTGGTTCAAGTGAGCGGGGGCCTCACCGACGGGAGACCTACCGACGGGAGACTATCGACCGGAGTCCCACCGACGGGAGTACCGATCGGAGTCCCGCCGGTCGGAGTCCCACCGGTGGTCCGACCGCCGTCGCCATCACTGACTCCCCGAGAGCCCGACCCAGGAGTCGATCTGTGTGGGATCGGCGGCGTGATAGTAGATCAGGTCGTCGTCGACGACGCTGTAGGTCTCCAGGTCGGGATCGTAGATGACGCGTTTGTTCGTGTCGATCGCGACGTCGACGAGGTCCTCGAGGGTCGTGATGTAGATGTACTGCTTGTCGGAGTCCGCCGGGAACTCCCCGGTCGAGATCCACTCGTCGTACTTCGATCGGACGATCTCCATCTCCAGCTCGTGCACGTCCTGTCCCCGGACGTTCCAGACGATGAGTCCCGTCCCCACCAGGATGAGGACGACCCCGATCCCGAGACCGCCGTAGACCGTCGACATATCGGGTGATAGCTGGCGCGTTCCTCGCTGTCTCGTTCGACTCTCGGTCGTCGTCGCCGAGAGGTCGCCGTCGAGCCAGTAGGCGTCGTTGCCGACCTCGAAGGGAACCGTCCCGGAGAGCGATCCCTCGTAGGTTTCCCCGCCCTGGGCCGGGGCGGCGTAGGTCGTCTCCAGCCGAAGCTCCGTCGAGACGCTGCCCACGCCGGCCATCGCGCTCTCGTAGGCGGTCACCCGCTCGACGACGTCGGGAACGTCGACCGACGCCGTCGTCTCGTGTGTGCCGTCGGATATCGACGCCTCCTCGGCGATCACCGTCTCCTCGCGTTCCCACACCACGTCGTCGTTGAACGTTCCCCGATGAACGAGGACGAGCCGGTGGGTGAGGTCGACGGTGCGGTCGTCCGGAACGCTCGTCTCGACCGTGAGGTCGAGTTCCGGCGTCGAGTTGGTGAAGTACACCGGCTTGTTCTCGATCGTCTCTCCCTCCGCGTACAGCGGCGTCTCTCCGGTGACCGTCGCGGCGTGGGTAACCGTCACGCCGAACTCCTGCACGTCGTACTCCTCGGGTGGAAGGTCCTCGACCGGCGGGTTGGTGTAGGCGTATCCCGCGCCGCCGACGGCGAGCAGTCCAGCAAGGACGAGCGCGATACCGAGTATCCCGCCGTATATCGCGAGCTCACGTTTGATCCGGGCGGTCGTGGACATCGTTAGGTGCCGTCGCGGGGAAGCGGTCGACCGGTGGCGGTCGACGTGTTGGGTGCCCCGAACCGTCTCCCGATCGTCGTGGGTGGTTCCACGACGCGTCGATCGGCGGTTCGATTCGAACGACCGATGGCCATCCGCATCACTGTTCAGGCGGTGACCCGCGAGTCTCTTAACAGTTTGTGGTGCCGGCTCGTTCGGACCGGTGGCCGGTCCCGCGCGTTTCGAGTACCCGCGATCGGAACCAGTGGTTCACATGTTTCACTGAACATGGTGAAATGACCGGAGGCAAAACCACCGTCGGCCGATATCGACCGTTCCATCCCGGCGACGCGTTCCGTCCACCGATCAGCTTATGGTTCTGCCTCGTAACCTCTCGGCCGATGCGCGAAATATTCACGATGTGGCGCGACACACGGATGATCATGCTCGTCGCCGTGGTCGCGGCGGTGTACGCGGCGGTGCTCATCCCGTTTCAGGCCTTTCAGATCATTCCCGGCATCACCAGCATCAGGCCGGCGAACGTCTTCCCGGTCATCTTCGGGATCATGTTCGGCCCCGCGGCGGCGTGGGGATCGGCGATCGGCAACCTGATCGGCGACATCTTCGGCGGCACCTTCGGTCCCGGGAGCGTCGGCGGGTTCGTCGGAAACTTCACGTTCGGCCTGGTCGGTTACAAGCTGTGGGGGAACCTCTCCCCGCTGTCCTCGCGAGTGGAACCCGACTTCCGCGAGAACGCCGGCGTCCAGCTGGCCGAATACGTTGTTATCGCGGTCGCCGCCTCCGCGGCGTGTGCAGTCATCATCGCGTGGGTCGTGGACCTTCTGGGGCTGGTTCCCTTCGCCGTCCTGGGTCCGACGATCCTGATCAACAACTCGATCGCGGCGGTCGTGCTCGGCCCGCCGCTGTTGTACCTGACGTACCCGCGGCTCAAGGAGATGGGTCTGCTCTATCCCGATCTGCTCCGCGCTGAGGACCTCTCGAGCGCCGGTTCGAACCTGAACCCCATCGCGGCGTGGGGACTGGTCGTGGTTCCGCTGGTCTGGCTCGGTGTCGGGTTCTTCCTCAGCACCGGCGCCGGCGCCGGCCTCACGAGCGTCACCGCACTCGGGGCCGTCGGCATCGTGATCCTTGCCGCCTGCGCGGTCATCGTCGGCGAGCGCCTCTCGTCGATCGTCGGTCGCGTCTGATTCGGACGCCATCGAGAGCCCGATCACCACGAGTCGAAACAGCTACCCGGGCGGCCTCGTTTTGGACAGATATCCAATGACGGACGAGGAAGACGGTATCGCGGCCCGACTCCGAAACGTCGTCTTCTCCTACGATCGGGACGAGACGCTGCCCAACCCCGAGACCCTCGAGACCACCGACGTCGATCCCGACGATCGCGAGGGGCCCGTCCTCCGGGGCGTCGATCTGGACGTCCCCGCCGGCTCCTTCACCGTCGTGATGGGCGCCTCCGGCGGCGGCAAGTCGACGCTGCTCCGGACGCTCAACGCGATCATCCCGGACTTCATCACCGGTTCCTTCGACGGCGAGGTCGACGTGCTCGAGCGCGACGCCACCGCCACGCGCGTCAGCGAGATGGCCACCGACGTCGGGATGCTCCTCCAGGACTACGAGGCCCAACTGTTCGGCACCAGCGTCGCCGCCGAAGTGGCCTTCGGTCCCGAGAACCTCGCGGTCCCGCCCGCGGAGATCGGCGACCGGATCGACGACACGCTCCGGCTTGCCGGTCTCGAGTCGCTCGACCGCCGACGGGAGCCATCCGGACTGTCGGGCGGCCAGAAACAGCGGCTCGTCTTCGCGGGCGTGGCGGCGATGCACCCGCGACTGCTGGTCCTCGACGAGCCGACGAGCGATCTCGACCCCTCCGGCACCCGCGAGCTGCTCTCGGCGATCGGCTCGCTGGCCGGCGCGAACCTCGACCGAAGTCCCGGTGCCTCCGAGACGGCCGTCGCCGCCGAGGCGGACTGGGACGGCCCCGAGACGATCGTGATGGTGACCCACAAGATCGAGGAGGCGCTGCTCGCCGACCACGCGGTCCTCCTCCAGGGTGGCACCGTCTACCGGGAGGGGCCGGCCCGCGAGGTGTTCACCGACGTCGAATCGCTGCGTGCCTCGCGGGTGGCGATCCCCCCGCTCGTGGAGGCGTTCGATCGCCTCGGCGTGTCGAACGAGGACCTCCCGCTGGTCCCCGAGGAGGTCCCCGCGGCCGCCGACGAGCACGGCTTGCGGTGGACGCCGCCGGGGCGGGTCGATACGGAGCAATCCGAATCCGGTAGTCCGGGAGCCCCGGCCGACACGGGGACGGATCTCGGCGGCCCCGTCTTCGAGCTCGAGGACGTGGTGTACGAGTACGACACCGACCGGGGGCCGGTCCGCGCCGTCGACGGGATCTCGCTGACGGTCCGGGAGGGTGAGGTGCTCGCGCTCGTGGGCCACAACGGATCGGGGAAGACGACGCTGGCGAAACACTTCAACGGGCTCCACGAGCCCGACACCGGCAGCGTCCGGTACGACGGCCGGGAGGTCGCGGACTACTCGATGTCCGGGATCGGCCGCGACGTCGGCTACGTCTTCCAGAACCCCGACCACCAGATCTTCGCGGACACGGTGCGCGAGGAGGTCGCCTTCGGTCCGGAGAACTTCGGGCTCGAGGGCGAGGAGCTCGATCGACGCGTCCGCGAGGCGCTCGAGACCGTCGAGCTCGACGGGCTCGAGGACGCCGACCCGTTCGCGTTCTCGAAGGGCCAGCGCCAGCGGGTCGCGCTCGCGGGCATCCTCGCGACTGATCCCGAGGTGATCGTCTTCGACGAGCCGACGACCGGCCTCGATGCGACCCAGCAGGAGCGATTCATGCAGCTCGTCGCGACACTCAATCGCGAGGAGTCGGTCACCGTCGTGATGGTCACCCACTCGATGGACACGGTCGCGCGGTACGCGCCGCGCACCGCCGTCCTCAAGAACGGGCAGGTCGTCTTCGACGGGAGCACGCGCGAGCTGTTCGCCGACGCCGATATGTTGGCCGACAACGACCTCCAGCCGCCCCACGTCGTCGAGGCCTCCCACGAACTGGCGGCCGCGGCCGGGATCGATGACGCGCTGCCCGCGCTGTCGATCGATGAGCTCGTGGCCGGGTTGGGTACCGAGACAGAGACGAACTCGGAGGCGGATGTGGGTTTGGTGGCGGATGCAGATGCGGACGCGGACGCAGATGCGGACGCGGAGGTGGACCGATGAGCGCGACCTCGCTGTACGTCGACCGCGGGACGTGGATCCACCGGTTGGACGCGCGCAGCACCCTCGCGTTCGTGCTGGCGATCTTCGTCTCGGGGTACATCTTCGACGACCCGCGATTTGCCGCGGTCCCGCTCGTCATCGCCTTCGTCTCCCTGCTCGCCGTCGGCGGGTGGCCCAACTTCAAGCGGCTCTCGCCGATCGTCGCCGCGCTGTTCGTCGTCGGACTGGTCGTCTGGCCGCTGTTCACCGGGCCGGGCGGCCCGACCGTGATCGACGTCGGTCCGCTCGTGCTCTCCGAGCGCGAGCTGCTGTTCGCGCTCGGGCGCTCCGAGCGCATCGCCGTCTTCATCGTCGGCGGGCTGCTGTTCGTGACGACGACGTCGAACGAGGAGATCGTCAGCGGGATGCGCCAGGTCGGGATCCCGTTCGCGTTCTGTTTCGCGGTCGGGACCGCGCTCCGGCTGTTCCCGACGTTCATCGACGCCGCCGGGACGGTCAAACAGGCCCAGGAGGCCCGCGGGCTCGACCTCTCGGACGGCAACCTGATCGAACGGCTCCGCAGCTTCGTTCCCCTGCTCGTGCCGGTGTTTATGACCGCCTTCCGGAACGTCAACACCCAGTCGATGGCGCTCGAGGCCCGGGGCTTCGACACCCGCCGCGACCGGACCTTCTACGGTGCCAGCTCGATGGGTGGCGTCGACTGGGCGGTCACGGTCGCCTCCCTGGTCGTGATCGTCGGCGTCGTCGGGCTACGGCTCGCCGGCTACGGCACCCTTTAAACGCGATCCCCGGATTCGGGGTCCGACTCGGCCGGTTCGTCCGCGGTTTCCTCCCCGGTCGTCGTCTCCTGCGGGAGCTCGTGCCGCCGGGAGAGGTATACCGGGATAACGATCAGGCCGCCGGTCGGGATCAGGATCCCCAGCCAGTATGTCTCGGGGTTCTTCAGCCCGAGTCGGCGGGCATCCAGGTAGACGATCGCCGCGATCGGGATCTGCACGGCGAGGAGGGCGACGAGGATGAGGGGGACGAGGTCGGGCATACCCGGAAAGAGGGGTTCGAGGCTCAAAACGTCGGGCGTCGATCCCGAAGCACCGACCGCTGGGTGAGACCATCGTGTCACTGCGTGTCGTGGGATTCGGGTGTTTTCGTATCAAGCCGATCGAGCGTTCCATAGAGCTCTTCGTTTTGGATATGCGTACAGAACTGTGCACAGAGTCGACAGCAATCCTCGGCGTCGGTGAACGTTCGAACGCTCGCGTCCCAGCGCGCGTTCACCGCACCGAGCATTGCGCTTCGAACCGTCGGCTCGGACGCGACCATCATTCGGCGTGCACGTGACGGCGGCGTTGCGTCGGGTGCTGATTTCATCATCCCAGGAGTGGAGTATACGTCCTCGAGGACGCTTCCGATCTCGATTCCGACACCGAGGTTATCTCCGACCTGTGGCGCGATGAATACGGTCACGTTGCTTGCCTTCGCGAAGGCGATGCTTTGGGTTGCTGCGTCCATCTCCTCGAGATCGATTCCGACATCGATCGCGAGGAACGCATTGAACCCTCGTTTTCGGAGACAGTCACGCGTCTCCTCCAACAGACGGAGCACGTCGTCCTCGGCATACTCCCCGGCTGATGCGTCCCAGGTTGCAAACGAGGGGACGTCCGACTCGACGTCGGCATCGTCTCCAACCAGAGCCGAGACGTCGAACGTTCGATACGGTCCCATCAGATACACGAGAAACCGCTCCCGACGGACTTCGGGGAGAGCTGTCGAGTTCCCCACGGATCGTGGAAGCATTTCGATGATCCGGTCTCGCATTCCGCACGTCAGTTTCGTATATTAGTATATAAATACTGGCGTTATTGAGAATCATCTAGTAGAGAACAGCTAAGTACGTCGCACCCTGATCCTCGGACGAGGAACGCCATATGGTTGAAGCCGATCGTCACACCGCGACGGACGTTCGACGACCCGATCCGCCGCTCCCTGAGGAAAGCGGGCTCACGCTTGAGGAGTACCTCGCGATGCAGCAAGCGATCGGCCATCCGACACGGTTTCGAATTCTCCGAACGCTGCAAGCCAACGAGGAACTGAGCACCAGCGATCTGAAGGAGGCGGTCGACGTCGAGGCGCATAACCTCCATTACCATCTGGATGAGCTCGTCGATGTGGGTCTCGTCGATAAACGCCAGCGACGAACTGCCGATAGCCAGGGGTTTTATACCTACTATCGGCCAACCGCGATGGGACGAGGAATACTCAACTATGGGGTCGAAGAGCTGATGCGACGGGAACGGGAGTTCTCCGAGGCGTACTCGCGGTCGTCCCGTTCGTGAGTTTCAGTTCGAGAGCGTCCGGCGTTCGATCGCCTCAGAAGCTGCTGCCCTCGTGGCGCCAGTCGGTGGCGTACTCGCGCTGGGACTCGATCATCTCGTCGATCGAGACGTCGAGCGTCTCGAGTTTGCGCTCGGCGACCTCCCGATCGAGGCGGTCCGGGATCGCGTAGGCGCCGGGCGTGAGGTCGCGGTTCTCGACGATCAGGTCGTAGGCGGCGACGAACATCATCGAGTGGGTCGTGTCGATCACCTCGGCGGGATGACCCTGGCTGTAGGGGCCGGTGAGGTTCACGAGCCGGCCGTCCGCGAGCAGGTTGATGTCGCGGCCGTCGGGCAGGTGGTACCGGGTGACGCCCTCCTTGGGTGTCGAGGTATCGCTCGCGAGGCTTTCGAGCGCGTCGACGTCGATCTCGACGTCGAAGTGACCGGCGTTGGCGAGCTGGACGCCGTCGGCCATCGCCTCGAAGTGCTCCTCGCGGATGACGTCGCGGTTGCCGGTCGTCGTGATGAACAGGTCGCCGACCTCGGCGGCCTCGGCCATCGACATCACGCGGTGGCCGTCCATGTGCGCCTCGAGGGCCTTTCGCGGGTCGACCTCGGTAACGATCGTCTGTGCGCCCATCCCGCGCGCCTTGCGCGCGATTCCGCGGCCGCAGTAGCCGTAGCCGGCGACGACGACGTCCTTGCCCGAAATGATCGTGTTCGAGGTGATGGCGATGTTCGTGAGCGCGGACTCGCCGGTCCCGTGGACGTTATCGAAGAAGTGCTTCATCGGCGTGTCGTTCACGGTGTAGACCGGGAACTCCAAAACGCCCTCCTCCTCCATCGCCTCCACTCGGGTGATGCCCGCGGTCGTCTGCTCGCCGCCGCCGATCACGTTCGCCGCGACGTCGGGATGGTCGGCGTGGGCCTTCGAGATGAGCTCACAGCCGTCGTCGAGGATGAAGTCGGGCTCGTTCTCGAGCAGCTCGTGTTGTTGGGCGTCGAACTCCTCGTCGCTCATTCCCTCCCAGGCGAAGGCGGTGACGCCGTCGATCGCGTCGAGCGCCTCGACGACGTCGCCGTGGGTCGACTGGGGCTCGCTGGGTGCAAAGAGCACGTCCGCGCCCGCTTCGTGCAGCGTCTCGATCAGGATCCCGCTCTTCGCCTCGAGGTGTGTCGCGACGGCCACGGTGTGGCCCGCGAGGGGCTCCTCGTCGCCGTACTCGTCCTGAAACGATCGGAGGATCGGACAGTAATCGCGCGCCCACGTCAGGGGGTCGGTCTCCTGGCTCATACCCGAGCCATTCGCGCCGGCGGGCAAATAGCTGGCCACTCTCGGCGGCAGGTCACTCCCCGGCGAGGTCATCCTCGCCGCGGGATCACTCCTGGTCGGCCCATTCCTCGGCGGCGTCGACGACCTCGTAGCTCACGTTGCTCTCGCGGAGCTCGTCCGTGTGTGCCGACAGACGCGGGGCCGTGGCTACGAGCAGTACGTCGAGGCCCTTGGTGGCGGCCTCCCGGACCGCCGCCGTGCTCCCGAACCTGACGTCGGGATCGAGATTCGCGTCGGTTGCGGCGACGAACGCCTCCACGCCGGCGACGGCGAGTAGGTCGTGGTCGGCGGCGACCCGCCGAAGCCGGTCGGGATCGACCGCCCGACTCCCGCCGTCGCGGACGTGCGGGACCGAGACGGCGGTGACGGTGCCCAGATCGTACTCCACGACCCCCTGGAAGTTCGTGATCCCGACGTCGCTGCCGGCCTCGGCGTCGGTCACCGCGACCGCCGTCGCGCCGCCGGTGTCGCCGGCCATCGCCCGGAGCACGCCCTCCCGCATCGTCAACGAAACCGTCTCGCCCTCCGCGATGGCGGTGGTCGCGAGGGCCGTCTCCACCTCGACCTGTCCGATCACGTCCTCGGAGACGTGCGTGATGATCCCACGGAGTTCCTCGGTTCGCGAGATCAACCAGTCGACGCCCTCCTTGGTGACCTCATAGCGTCCCCGACCGTGCTTCTCGACGTAACCCTGCTCGATCAGGTCACGGAGGTAGTCGCTGACCGCCTGCGCGGTGACGCCGATCGCGTCGGCGATCTCCCGCTGGTTGACCGCCGGCTGGCGCTCGGCGATCTCCACCAGGATCTGATACCGGGTGGCATCGCGCTTGCTCCGGAGGACGCCGAACGCCTCGGACTCGTCCGCGTTTCCCGCCATTACCGAATCTGTGACCGTGCAACTCAAATACCTTTGGCTTACTCCGCCGTGAGTTGTGCTGTCTCGGCGGAAACGCGGCATTTAGACAATTCAATTGGCACTAATTCAACCAAAATTGTTTTAGGTCCTACGCGAGTTGTTCACCTCGATGGCGAACGTCTCGCTTCCCCACGACGCGAAGGCCGGGCCGACGAAACCCGAGGTTCGGGCCGTCCTGTTGTCGAAACTCGACCTCGACCGGTCCGATCACTTCGTGGAGGTCGGATCCTGTACCGGCGCGGTCACGATCGAGGCGGCCCGCCGGGCCGGCCGCGTGACCGCGATCGAACGGAAACCCGATCGACTGACCGTGACCGAGCGCAACCTCGCGGCCAACGGGATCGGCGTTGACGACCGTTCCGGGCTCGCAGCCGCGGATCCGACGGATTCGGTGGATCCGGCGTCTCCGGTGACTCCGGTGGATCTGGGAAGTTCCACGGACGGCGGTCGTGGCCCGGCCACGGTCACCCTCCGGGAGGCTGAAGCGCCCGCGGGGCTCCCCGACGACGCCGACGCGCTGTTCCTCGGCGGCAGCCGCAACTACGAGGCGGTGCTCGACCACGCCGCCGCGACCGGCGTGGATCGCGTGGTGATGAACGTCTCCCGGCTGGAGGTCGCCGGCGCCGCGACCAAGGCGTTCCGCGATCGCGATCTCCTCGAGGACGTCGTGCAGTTCCAGGTCAGCCACGGCTACGAGCTGGCCGGCGCGACGAGCTTCGACTCGGACAATCCGGTGTACATGCTCGTCGGCGGCGTCGACGGGGAGGACGACGATCCGGCGCCCGCCGAGGATGCCGACCGCGCGGAGGCTGCCCGATGACCCTCTACGGCGTCGGACTCGGTCCGGGCGAGGCCGACCTCGTGACCGTCCGTGGGTGGGAGGTCCTCGAGGCCGCGGACGTGGTCTACTCCCCCGGCCGGCTCTCGCGGTCGGTCGCGACCGAACACGTCCCGGACTCGCGAATCGGCGACCTCGAGTTCCCGATGACCCGCGACGAGGACGAACTCCGGGACGCCTG
This sequence comes from Halopenitus sp. POP-27, assembly GCF_029889855.1. Taxonomy (NCBI): domain Archaea; kingdom Methanobacteriati; phylum Methanobacteriota; class Halobacteria; order Halobacteriales; family Haloferacaceae; genus Halopenitus; species Halopenitus sp. POP-27. Next base: position 70,946 of record NZ_JARANU010000012.1, read on the forward strand.
GCGGGATGCGGCCGCCGAGATCGCGCCGCGAGCACGCGACGGGACGGCCGCGTTCGTCACGCTCGGCGACCCCAACGTCTACTCGACGTTCGGACACCTCCGGCGAACGCTCGCGGCGTTTCACCCCGACGTCGACCTCGAGGTGGTGCCCGGCGTGAGCGCCGTCACCGCCTTCACGACCGCGCTCGGGGTCGAGGTGGCCGCGGGCTCGAGCCTGGCGCTTCGGGAGGCCGCCCGCGGCGCAGCCCCGACCGGCCCCGACCGGATGGTGCTGTTCAAGGTCACCGACGTCGAGGCGACCCACGGTAAACTGGCCGATGCGGGCTACGACGTCGTCTACGGTCGGCGCCTCTTCATGGAACAGGGCGAGACCGTCGTCACCGACGATCCCGCGGAACTCGCCGACCGGGATTACTACACGCTCGCGTACGCGGAACGACGCGACGCCGATTTCGACCAACCGGCGACCGCGGCCTTCGAGTCGACGCCTGACGCCGTCTCCGCGGACGGGATGGCGACCGACGGTGGCGTCGACGCCCTCGCACGTACCGAACTGGCGGAGGGAGAGGCCTGCGGCGACCGCCCGGTGGAAGCGTCCGGGTTCGGCCGGGATGGCGGTTCGGCCGACGTCGCTGGGGGAACCGGAGAGACCGGCGGAACCGGAGGGACTGGACAGAACGGGGGGACTGGACAGAACGGGGGGACTGGACGGTCCGGAGAGGCCGGAGGGGCTGGAGGGGACCGTCGATGACCGATCCGCAGACGGAGACCGATCCGCAGACGGAGACTGGCCCACAGGCGGGGACCGACCCGCAGGACGCGATCGACGCGGCGGCCGCCGCGTCGGAGACCGATCGTGACCCCCGCATTCACGAGCGGACAGCCGGCGAGGTCCCCGATCCCGGCGACGCCATCCCCTTCATCGGAGCCGGTCCGGGCGATCCGGGGCTGCTCACGGTAACCGGTCGCGAGCTCGTCGAGGCCGCCGACCTCGTCGTCCACGCGGGGTCGCTCGTCAACAGCGAGCTGCTTGAGGCGTACTGCGCCGACGCCGAACGGGTCTCGAGCGTGGGCAAGGACCTCGAGGAGCTGGTCCCGTTGATGCGGGACGCCCACGAGGCGGGCCGGAACGTGGTCCGGCTCCACAGCGGCGATCCGGCGATCTACGGCGCGGCGCTCGAACAGATGGATGCCCTCGAACACGAGGGCGTCCCGACCACCATCGTGCCGGGCGTCACGTCGGCGTTCGCGGCCAGCGCGACCCTCCGGACCCAGCTGACGCTCAACGGCGTGGCCAACCACGTCGCGTTCACGCGCCCGCAGGGAACGACCCTCGATCCCGAGGACGACCACATCGGCGAGTTCGTCGGGATGGGCGACGTGACGACCTGCATCTACCTCGGGACGCACGCGATCCCCGAGACGATGGACCGACTGCTCGAGGACGGACACGACCCCGAAACGCCCGTGACGGTCGTCTACCACGCCTCCTGGCCCGACGAGGACGTGATCGAGGGCACGATCGCGACGATCGGCGAGGCGGTCACGGACGCGGGCTACCGCGCCTCGGCGCTCGTGGTCATCGGCGACGCGGCCCGGAAGACCGGGTACGAGCGGTCCTACCTCTACGGCGACTGGGCAAACCGCGGCGCTGCCGGCGATGAGTCCCCCGAGGTCGACGCGGGCGAGGCGGACGACTAGTTCGACTGATTCGACTGACCCACTGATGAGCACCGACACCGACGCCACACCGGACGACGCATCGACCGACGCAAACACCGACGCAGCGACCGATTCCGGCGGCCACTGTTCGACGCCCGATTCGGACGGCGAGGTCGCCGAGGAGATCGCGATCGTGAGCTTCGAGCGGAAGCTCGATACCGCCGAGGAGATCGTCGCGGAACTCACGGACGACTACGAGCGCATCGACGTCCTCGAGTACCACGGCGACGTCTTCGCGGAGCACTGGGGCGAGTACGACTGCTTCCTGGGGCTCATGGCCTCGGGGATCGCGATGCGCAAGACCGCCCCCTTGCTCGACGACAAGTGGGACGACCCCGCGATCGTCGTCGTCGACGAGGCGCTCACCTGGGCGATCCCGATCACGGGGGGCCACCACGGCGCGAACCAGGTCGCCCACGACCTCTCGCGGCTGGGTGCGGTCCCGGCGATGACCACCGCCAGCGAGGCCGCCGGCAAGCAGGGCGTCGAGAGCCAGGCGAAGGCGCTCGACAGCCACGTCGTCAACGGCGACTCGACGGTGGCGACCAACCTGGCCGTCCTGAACGACGAGCTGGGGCCGGTCGCCCGCCTCGACGGGCCGGCGGCGGTCCTCGTCGACGACGGCGTGACCGTCCTCAAGCGGAACGGCGGGAGCCACTCCGACGCGAACGAGTCGGCCGATCGCGTCGTCCTCGGCACCGGAACCGTCTCGGGCGTCCGGACGGAGCAGGTCCTCGAGGCCTGGGAGACCGCCCTCGACGACCTCGATCTGACGGTCGACGACGTCGACTTCGTCGCGACCGGGACCCGAAAGGAGGACGAGGAGGGACTCTACGAGGCCGCGAAGGCGATCGACGCCGGCGTCGTCCTCTTCGAGAAGGAGACGCTCCTGGAGTTCGAGGGCCCCTCCCCGTCCCGCTCGAAGGAGCTGATCGGCTGGCCGGGGATCGCGGAGGCATCCGCGATCGCCGGCGGCCGCGAGCACGAGCTCGCCCGCGAGAAGGAGCGGTTCGACGACGCCGTGACCGTGGCGGTGGGTCGGTAGGATGGCGGGTGCCGACTCCGGCTCCGCGCCGGCTGTTCCGGACGCCGAGACGACCGATCCCGAGACGTCCGCAGCGGAGACGACCGACGCCGAGACGACCGACTACGGAACCCTCTACGTCGTGGGGATCGGCCCCGGCCTGCCGCACGCGATGACCCAGCGGGCCCGGGACGTGATCGCCACCGCCGACTGCGTGATCGCCTCGAACCTCTACCAGGAGTTCCTGCGCCGTGACGGCACCCTCCCGCCGGAGAGCGCGGCGGTCGAGGAGACGGAGGCGGGGGCGGGGGCCGAGACGGAGGCGGGAACGGAGGCTGAAACGGAGACGGGAGCGGGGACCGGGACGGAGGCGGCGGACTCAACGGTCACCGACGGCGGCGCTGCGACCGAGGACTCCGGGACCGTCCTGGAGCGCCCGAACGGGAGTCGCCAGACACTCGTCCGGTCCTCGATGGGCCGACAGGTCGAGTTGGCTCGCGAGGCCTTCGAGCGCGTCCGCGCCGGCCAGGACGTCGCACACGTCTCCGGCGGCGACCCCAACGTCTACGGGAAAAGCGACCTCCTGTACACGATGGCCGACGCCGACGACGCCCGCGACGTGCCGATCGAGATCATCCCCGGCGTGACCGCGGCGCTCGGCTGTGCGGCCAACCTCGGTGCGCCCCTCTCGAACGACTTCTGTACGATCTCTCTGTCCGACAAGTGGCGCGGGTGGGATGAGATCGCGGAGAAGCTGCGCGCGGCCGCGATCAGCGGCTTCGTGATCGTCTTATACAACTGCTGGCGCGATTACGAGCGCGCGATCGCGGTGATCCGCGAGGAGCGGTCCGACGACGTCCCGGTCGGCATCGTCAACGACGCCGGCCGCGGCGACGCGGGACGCAACCTGGAGGACGAGACGCACACGATCACCACCCTCGGCGAGGCGACCGACCACGACGAGGAGGTCGGCGGGATGGGGACCTCCATCCTCGTCGGCACCCACGAGACGACCGTCTGGGAGAACGACCAGGGCGCCCACCTCGTCACCCCGCGCGGCGGGCGTGACGTCGACGACTTCTAACCACACCAATGAGCACGAACGACACCACCGAGACGACGGAATCGAACGCCACGACCACCGAGACGAACGCCACCGCCGAAACGGCTGACGCTGTCGAGGCAAACGCCACCGAGACGAACGCTGCCGCCGAAACGACCGACGCGACCGAATCGGACGCGGTCGCCGACACGACGGCGTCGGCGTCGAGTTCCGCCTGCGGCGCCGGGAGTTCCGTGGACGACTCGGCGGCGGACGGAAGCTCCGGACGGAGCTGTGGCGGCTCCGAAACGGACGCCGCGGCGGCCAAGAAGGCCGCGACCGACGAGCAGGTCGGATCGACCGCCGACGACTTCGCGGCCGACCCCGGCCGCCTCGTCGCGGTGGGGCTCGGGCCGGGCCAACCGGACGGAATGACCGCGCGCGCTCGCGCGGCCCTCGCCGACGCCGAACACATCGTGGGGTACACGACCTACGTCGAGCTGCTTCCCGGGGAGATCACCGACTCGGCCGAGGAGATCTACGACACGCCGATGTGCGGGGAGGTCTCCCGCACCGAGGAGGCGATCGACCGGGCGCTTTCGGGCAACGACGTCGCGATCATCGGCAGCGGCGACCCGAACGTCTACGCGCTCTCGGGGCTGGCGCTGGAGATCCTCGAATCGAAGGGCGCGACCGCCGAGGCCGTCGACTTCGAGGTAGTTCCCGGAGTGCCCGCCGCCCAGTCCTGTGGCGCCCGTCTGGGCGCGCCGCTGGTCAACGACACCGTCAGCGTCTCCCTCTCGGACCACCTCACGCCGATGGACGAGATCGAGTCCCGGCTCCACGCGGTCGCACCCGAGGGATTCACGATCGCGATCTACAACCCCTGGAGCCGCAAGCGCCGCGAGAACTTCGAGACCTGCTGTGAAATTCTGCTTGAACACCGCGACCCCGAGACGCCGGTTGGGATCGTCCACGCGGCGGGTCGGGAGGACGAACGCGTCGAGATCGTCGACCTCGGCGAGCTCGCGGACCTCGGCGAGACCGATCTGATAGACATGACGACCACGATCCTGGTCGGCAACGAGGAGACGTACGTCTGGGACGACCGGATGGTGACGCCGCGGGGGTACGAGTCCAAGTATGACTACTGACTCCGCCCACGGTGACGGGGCCTACCGGGTGACCCTCGACCGGGACGCCTGTGAGGGCGTCTTCGCCTGCCTCGTTCGCGACGAGCGGTTTCGGGAGGCCGCGGACGGACTGGCGACGATCGACGATGGAGGGGCCGACCACGCTGGCGCGCCATCGGCGGGGGAACCCGGTGACGGGGACGTTCCTGGTGACGGGGACGTTCCTGGTGACGCGGACGTCCTGGTTGCCCGGTTCGACGATGACCGGATCGCGGAGGCTCGCCAGGCGGCCACGGCCTGTCCGGTGGACGCGATCACGGTCGAGTCGGAGGTGGCTCCCGATGAGTGATGCGGCCCCGAACCACGAGACCGGGATCGAACCCGCGGCCGACCTGCTCGATGCGACTCCGGAAACGGCGTACTTCTGGGGCCGCGTGGCGGGCGACGGCGAGGTGACGGCGGACGGCGTCACGACCCGCGCCGGCGACGAGACGGCCGCCGAGGCGCTCGCGGCGATCGCGGGCACGAGCCGGACCGGGACCGACCATCGGGTCGAAGCTCGCGAGTCGGCACACGACGCCTCGATCGTCCGGTTCGAGGACGAGTACGAGATCCAGGTGATCGGCGCGCCGGCCGAGCGCGCGAGCGCGGCCTTCGGCCTCCCGATCGACGGCCAGCCGGGGGGCTACCGGTTCGACGCGTTCTCGGACCACCGCGTCCAACTGATCCGCGGGCTGCTTGAGGCCTGCGGGACGGTCTGTTTCCGGGAGTCGGCCGGCTCCGTCGGCGTCTCGTTCGTCCACGAGGACCGCGCGCTGCTCGACACGATCCGCTCGCAGCTGTCGGCGGCCACGCCCCACGTCCCGACTGACGACCTCGCCGAGACGTCGTCGGGCGGCTACTGGTTCGGGCTCGCGGACGACGCCGACGTTGCCACGTTCGCCGAGTGGGTCTACGCCGGCAGCGCGGCGTCCGGCCTCTATGCGGACGACCGACGCGCGAAGCTCCGGCGGAGTGTGGAGCGAGCGACCGGCGCCGACGTGGGCACGCTGGAGGGCGAGTGATGGCGGGAGCGGAATCGCCGGGGACGGCGGACGCGGTTCCGACCACGCTCGACGACGAGGCGGTGCTGTTGGTCGGCCACGGCTCCCGCCGTGAGCGGTCGAACGAGCAGGTTCGCGAGCTGGCGGCCGGGCTCGAGGACCGACTCGGGATCCCGGTCGACGCCGGCTTCATCGAGCTGGCGTCACCGTCGATCGACGAGGCGATCGCCGGGCTCGCGGCGTCGGTCTCGCGGGTCACCGTCGTCCAGCTCTCGCTGTTTGCCGCCAGCCACGTGAAGGCGGACGTCCCGCTCGCGGTCCAAGAGGCTCGGTCGGCACACCCCGAGCTCACGATCCACAACGGCTCGCATCTGGGGATCCATCCGGCCATCCTCGACCTGCTCGAGGACCGGGCGGCGACCGTCGAGGCCGAGTTGGACGTTGATCGGGAGACGGACGACGTCGCGGTCGTGCTCTGTGCCCGCGGGTCGAGCGACCCGGACGCCAACGGCGACGTCCACAAGCTCGCTCGGCTGCTTCAGGAGGGGCGCGTCTTCGACCGCGTCGCGGCGTCGTTCATCGGCGTCACGGAGCCGCGGCTTGCGGAGACGCTCCACCGGATCGCGACCGACCGACCGGACGCCGTGGTCGTGCTCCCGTACATGCTCGGCGACGGCGTCCTGACGGAGCGGATCCGCGAGGGGGCCGCGACCTTCGACGCGGAGTACCCCTACGTCGACGCCGCGGCGGGGGATCCGCTCGGAACCGATCCACGGCTGCTCGACGTCCTCAGTGATCGCTGGCAGGAGGCCCGAACCGACAGCGTGGAGATGTCCTGTGACACCTGCACGTACAAGGTCGAACTGGACGGCTACGAGGAGGACGTCGGCGGCGCCAGGGCGATGTTGCGCGCGCTCACCCACCGCGAGTCACACGCCGACCGCGACGACGTCGACGACGAGCCCCATACTCACGACGCGCCGGCCCACCACGTGGCCGTCTGCACGAATCGGACCTGCGCGGCGGACGGCTCCGCGGCAGTTCTCGAGCGGCTGCGGCAGGCCGCCCGGGACTCCGAGGCCTGCGACGCGCGCATCACGCGGTCGTCGTGTCTCGGTCGCTGTGGCGACGGGCCGATGGTGGCCGTCTCCCCCGACGGCGTCTGGTACGGCGACGTCGACGAGGCCGACGCCGAACGCATCGTCTCGTCCCACCTCGACCGCGGCCGGATCGTCTCCGACCTCGTCGACGTCACGCTGTGATCCCACTGGTGACTGGCCGATCATCGGTCGACCCGACTCGAACCGCTCGACCCGAACCGACTCGAATCGAACCGAACCAGACACACCCGAACGATACCCAACACCACACGATCCACGATGAGCTGTCACGAACTCGAAGCGCTCCGACTCGCGCTGTTGAACGTCCTCGGAACCGGGGACCGAACCGCCCGCGAACACGCCGAGGCCGAACTCGAGGGCCACCTCGAGGGGCCGATCGCGGCGCTCGCGAACGCCGAGACGCTCGACGCGATCGAGCGTCACCTCGACGCCGCGCTCGTTGACCTGGAGGCCGAGGTCGCCGCGACCGACGCCGATGACCCCGAATACGACTACCTCCGCGGTCGTCTGGTCGCCGTTCGCGACGCCGAACGTGCGGTGCACCGACTGACCGCCCAGGGCGAGAGCGTCCTCGACGGGCTCGCGGACGCCCACGACGTGCTCCACGAGACGTTCCCGGTCGAGGGGTGATCGATAGCGAGTCCCGTGGTATCGCACCACGGGATAGGTAGACTTTTGTTCCACATCTCGTCTGTACGAACGTGACAGATATCCACACACACTCGGCGACCCGGATCGCGCGGGAGATCCGCGCCGGTGACCGGTCGCCGGTCGACGTCGTCGACGCGACGCTCGACCGAATCGAGGAGCGAAACGACCGCACGAACGCCTTCGTGACCGTCACCGCCGATGCCGCCCGCGAGGCCGCCCGCGAGGCCGAACGGGCCGTCGAGCGGGGCGACGATCTCGGACCGCTGCACGGCGTCCCCGTCGCGATCAAGGACCTCGACGACGTCGCGGGCGTCAAAACGACCTTCGGGTCGAAGCTGTTCGCGGACAACGTCGCCGACGCCGACGACGAGTTCGTCCGTCGGCTCAAAGCAGCCGGCGCCATCGTGGTCGGCAAGACGAACACGCCGGAGTTCGGCCTCGGGTGTACCACGGACAACCGCGTTGCGGGGCCGACCGGGACGCCGTTCGATCCGGACCGGATCTCCGGTGGCTCCTCGGGCGGCGCCGGCGCCGCGCTCGGGGACCGGCTCGTGCCGATCGCGCAGGGCTCGGATACGGGCGGATCGATCCGAACTCCGTCCTCGTGTTGTCACGTGTTCGGGCTCAAACCCTCATTCGGACGCGTTCCGCGCGTGGACCGTCCGAACGCCTTCTCGGACCAGACGCCGTTCTCCCACACCGGTCCGATGGCCCGCACCGTCGCGGACGCGGCGCTGATGCTCGAGGTGATGGCGGGACCGGACCCGGGCGATCCCTTCAGCCTACCGGCCGACGACACGGACTACCTGGCGGCGACCGATCGGCCCGTGGACGACCTCCGGGTCGCCTATAGTCCCGACCTGGACACTTATCCCGTCGAGCCAACCGTCCGGGCGGTCGTCGACGACGCGGTCGACGCCTTCGAGGACGCCGGCGCGACGGTCGAGCGTGCCGATCCCGATCTCGGTCACGACCAGGGTGAGATCCTGGGTGCGTACTACACGATGGCCAAGATCCTCTGGGAATCGCTCTTCGACGGTCTCGAGCGTGATCACGGGCTCGACCCGCGCGGGGCGGACCGCGACCGACTCCGTCCCGTGACCGTCGAGACGATCCTCGAGGCTGCCGACGTCTCCACGCGGGAGTACACGCGGGCACAGATGGTCCGGAGCGACGTCTACGACGGGATCGTCGACCTCCTGGCGGAGTACGACGTTCTCGTGACCCCGACGCTGGGCGTCACCCCGTTCGAACACGGTGAGCACCCCGAATCGGTCGACGGAACGCCGGTCGACCGGCTGCGCGGCTGGCTCCTCACGCAGCCGTTCAACTTTTCGGGCCATCCCGTCGGGGCGGTCCCGGCCGGACTCACTGATGAAGGGCTCCCCGTCGGGATGCAGGTGGTCGGGCGGCGCCACGCCGACGACGTCGTGCTGGCCGCCAGCGCCGCGGTCGAACGGGAGCGACCGTGGCACGACGCGTATCCCGCCTGACGGCGTCGGTCCGGAGTCCGATTCGGTTCCAGCGGCGATCGGTTGGAGCGGCGATCGGTTGGAGCGGCGGTCGACTCTCGTCGGCGCCGCCGCCACGTGTGGTTCACTATCAAACCGGTAGCGTCTAGAGTGTATACTACTAACCCCCGCTATTCGATCCGATCCCCGTGATTGCGGGACGATCACACCGTTGCCACCTATGACACCCACTACAGCACCCCTCGATTCGGCTCACGTCGTGGTCGCCGGCGACACCGCGGCGATCGATGACTACGCCGACGCGCTGGCCGCCGCGGGCGCCGACGTGCGGCGTCCCGACACTGTGGCCGCGGCCCTTGAGACCGTTCGATCGGAACCGATCGACTGCCTCGTGACCGAGATCACCCTCACGGACGCGACCGCCGTCGAGATCCTCGAGGGAGTCCGGAACGAGTCGTCGACGCTGCCCGTGATCGCCGCCACCGCCGATGGCGACGAGGCGGTCGCGAGCGAGTTGATCGGCGCCGGCGTCACGGACTATCTGGCGCTTCCCGGACCGGACGCGGGATCGGACGCACGGGACGGTCGACTGAAGGAGTCCATCGAGCGGTCGGTCGAGGAGCTGGTGGACCGCACCGAGCGCGCCATCGAGAGGGTGCAACGGGCCGAGACGCGCCGCGAACGGGCCCGGCGGTTCGACGCCGTTCTCGAGGACACGCGAACCGCGACGTGGGTGCTCGACGCCGACGGCACCCTCGAGCGCGCCAATCGGACGGCGCGGGACCTGATCGACGACGACGTCGACGTGCTCGTCGGCGATCCCTTCTGGACGCTCCCCTGGTGGTCGGCCGCCGAGGGGACGATGGCCGACGTACGCCGACTCGTGGAGATGGCGCAGTCGGGATCGTTCGGCAACGCGGTCGTCTCGCGATCGGCGTCGCTGGCGGATCCCGACGTCATCGACCTGTCGGTCCGGCCCGTCCGGGACGACGGCGGGACGGTCACCTCGATCGTCGTCGAGGGGGTCGACATCACCGACCGCGTCTCACTCGAGCGCGACCTCCGTCGGTCCGAGGAGCTGCATCGGGTCACGCTCAACAACATGACCGATACCGTCCTCATCACGAACGAGGCGGGCGAGTACACCTACGTCTGCCCGAACGTCCACTTCATCTTCGGATACACCGCCGCGGAGATCGAGGACCTGGGGACGATCGACGACCTCCTCGGCGCGGACCTCTTCGACCGCGAGGAGCTGGCCGAGAACGGCGTCCTCAAGAACATCGAGTGCACCGCGACCGACAAGGCGGGACGGGAACACACCCTGCTCGTCAACGTCCGCGAGGTCGCGATCCAGGACGGAACGCTGCTGTACAGCTGCCGGGACGTCACGAAGCGGAAACAGCGCGAAGAGGCGCTGGCGACCCTGCAGGAGACCGCGCGTGATTTCCTCTACGCGGAGACCCACGAGGAGATCGCGAGCCACGTCGTCGACGACACGCCGGGCGTGCTCGATCTGGACGCGAGCGCGGTCTACCTGTTCGACGACGACGCCACCGAGCTGCGCCCGGCTGCGCGTTCACGGCGGATGCGGGATCGACACGGACCGCTGCCGGCCGTCGGCGCCGACGACACGACGCTCGTGGGTCACAGCTTCGTCGCGGACGACGCGCTGTTCCTCGACGACGCCCACGGTGACGACCGGCTCGGAAACCGGGCGAGCGACCTCCGAAGCATGGCGGCCATTCCGCTCGGATCACACGGCGTCTTCCTCATCGGGTCCACGACGGTCGGCGCCTTCGACGCCGTCACCCGGGAGCTTGCGGACCTGCTTGCTGCGACCGCGGAGGCGGCGCTCGACCGCGTCTCCCGTGAATCACGACTCCGGAAACAGGAGCGGACGCTCCAGCGTCGCAACGAGGAGTTGACCGAACTGAACCGGGTCAACGAGACCATTCGGGCGATCGACCGGGCCGTCGTCCGCGCTGAGACGGGCGAGGAGATCGACCACTCCGTCTGTGAGCATCTCACCGACGACGACCGGTTCCGGTTCGCGTGGATCGGAACGATCGACGAGCGATCCGGCACGGTCGAACCGCGGGCGTGGGCGGGTGAGGCACACGGCTACCTGGACGCACGACCGTTCACGATCGACGCCGACGGGGGCGATCCGGCCGGCCGAGCCGCGGCGACCGGGGAGACGACGGTCGTCGAGAACGTCGCCGAGAGGGTGCGTGAGGAGTCCTGGCGCCGGGATGCCCTCTCCCGAGAGTACCGATCCGCGGTGAGCATTCCGCTCGTGTACAACGACCTCTCTCACGGGATCCTCACGGTGTATACGACGACCCGGAACGCCGTCGACGACACGACGCGGGCGGTTCTGGGCGAACTGGGGGAGACGATCGCCGCCGGACTCAGCGCCAACGAGCGCAAGAAGGCGCTGCTCACGACCTCGCTGACCCGCGTCGAGTTCGCGGTCGACGACCCGACGTTCGTCCTGTCGCGGCTCGCCCGCCGGGCGGACTGTACGATCGCCTACCACGGCGGCGTTCGACAGACCGACGAGGGACGATACGTGTTCGTCACCGTCCAGGACGCGCCGCTCGATGCGGTGGCGGACGCGGCCGCCGATCTCGTCGCGATCGACGACGTCCGCCGGATCAACGGGGGACGCTCGAACGGCGCCGGAACTTCCGGTGATGCCGACGGTGCTGCCGGGACGGGCGGCGTGTTGCGGCTCCGTCTCACCAGTCCCTTCCTCGCGTTGGACCTCGCCGACCACGGCGCCGTCGTTCGAGAGGCGACCGCCGATCCCGATTCGGCGACGCTCGTGGTGGCGGTTCCCGACGGGATCGGCCTCCGGCGGGTCACGGAACTCGTGCGGGAGACGTTTTCGGACGTCGAACTTCGGTCCAAGCGAACCCTGGATCGATCGCCCGACCACGACCGGTCCGCGCGCGTGCTTGCGGACGTGACCGACCGCCAGCTGGAGGTCGTGCAGACGGCCTACTACAGCGGCTTCTTCGAGTCACCCCGAGAACACACCGGGGAGGAGGTCGCGGACACGCTTGACATCTCCCCGCCGGCGTTCTACCGACACGTTCGGACGGTTCAACGGAAGGTGTTCACGGCGCTCTTTGAGGAAGGAACCGTCCCGCTCGCTGCTCGCGAGTAGGTTTTCGGGCACGACGACGCCGGGTTGCAGCCGTCCGCTCTCGAAGGTGGTTACATAACGAACACCCTTCCCAGGGCTATGTTCACTACTTAATGATCACTCATACCCTTATACGCCTATTATCCCCTGGTAGAGCGTGCTGCGGACGACGCTCACGAACCCATGAAGGACGCAACCCTATCCACCGAGGACCGAACGCAGTACGAGTGTTTCGAGTGCGGAACGACCGTTGTGGCCGCTGATCCGCCGGGAGAATGTTCCGAGTGTGGCGGCGAGCTCCGGAACCGCGGGACACCGATCGAATAATGGCGGCGGGATCGGACGCAGATCACGTCGTCGACGCCACCGATACCGACGCCGTCGACGACGTCGCTGACGTCGATGCCGACGCGGAACCGGAACCGGAATCCGCCCTGGAGACGGCGCGCCGCCAGCTGCATCACGCCGCCGATCGGCTCGACATCGACCCGAACATCGTCGAGCGACTCGCCCATCCCAAGGCGGTCCACGAGGTGACGGTTCCGGTCGAACGTGACGACGGGAGCGTCGAGGTGTTCACCGGCTATCGCGCCCAGCACGACAGCGTCCGCGGACCGTACAAGGGCGGGCTGCGGTATCACCCCGAGGTCACCCGCGACGAGTGCGTCGGGCTCGGGATGTGGATGACCTGGAAGTGCGCCGTGATGGACCTGCCCTTCGGCGGGGCCAAGGGCGGCGTCGCGGTGAACCCCAAGGACCTGAGCGAGGCCGAGACGGAGCGGCTGACCCGCCGGTTCGCCGGGGAGATCCGCGACGAGATCGGCCCGACGATCGACATTCCGGCCCCCGACATGGGGACCGACCCGCAGACGATGGCGTGGCTGATGGACGCCTACTCGATGCAGGAGGGCGAGACAGTTCCCGGCGTGGTCACCGGCAAGCCGCCCGTGATCGGCGGGAGCAAGGGCCGCGCCGAGGCGCCCGGTCGTAGCGTCGCGATCATCGCCAGAGAGGCGATCGACTACTACGGGAAGCCGATCGACGAGACGTCGGTCGCGATCCAGGGGTACGGCAGCGTCGGCGCGAACGCCGCCCGACTGCTCGACGACTGGGGCGCCAACGTGGTCGCGGTCAGCGACGTCAACGGCGCCGTCTACGACGTGAACGGTCTGGACACGCACGCGATCCCCGCCCACGAGGAGGAGCCCGAGGCCGTGATGGACCACGCCGCCCCCGAGACGCTCACGAACGACGAGCTGCTCGAGCTCGACGTCGACGTCCTGATCCCCGCCGCGCTCGGAAACGTGCTCACCGCCGAGAACGCCGGGCGCGTTTCGGCGGATATGGTCGTCGAGGGCGCGAACGGCCCGACGACGAGTGCCGCCGATCGGATCCTCGCGGACCGGGACGTCCCCGTCATCCCCGACATCCTTGCGAACGCCGGCGGCGTCACCGTCTCCTACTTCGAGTGGCTCCAGGACATCAACCGCCGGTCGTGGTCGCTCGAGCGGGTTCGCGGGGAACTCGAGGACGAGATGCTCGAGGCCTGGAACGCCGTCCGAAGCGAACACGAGTCGCGCGGGGTGACCTGGCGGGATGCCGCCTACGTCGTCGCCCTCTCGCGCGTCGCCGAGGCGCACGACGCCCGCGGACTCTGGCCGTAGTTCGAGAGAGTTCTCCCTCGTCCGAGATATCTGACCCTCGCTCGTGGCTTCCGCCGACGAAACCGATCCTGACGATCGATACCTCCGTATCCCCGCCGCCCGAATACGTCGTCGATGACCGACCGGACCATCCGATCGAAGTGGGAGCGGCGGTTTCGCGAGGGATCGTACCCGACGAATCCCGACCCGTCGCCGGTGCTGCGTCGATATATGTCCGCGGCGCCCGACGGGCGGGCGCTCGACGTCGCAACCGGAACCGGCCGCAACGCGATCGCCCTCGCCGAGGCGGGATACACGGTCGACGCGGTCGATCTGGCGCGGACCGGCCTCGCGATCGCCCGGGGAAACGCGGCCGACGTCGGGGTCGACGACCGGATCAACTGGATACAGGGCGACCTGTCGACCTACGGACTCCCGGCCGAGCGGTACGCACTGGTGACGGTGAGCTTCTTCCGGTGTCTCGACCGCTTTACGGACCTGATCGAGGCGATCACGCCCGGCGGCTACCTCTTCGTCGAACATCACCTGCGGTCGACCGATCCGACGCCGGGCGGGTCGAGCGATCCACGCTATCGACTGGCCGCGAACGAGCTGCTCCGGGCGTCGCTCGGGTTGACCGTCCTCCACTACGACGAGGGAACCGAGCGGCCGCCGGACGGGAAGTCACGCGCGACCGCCCGCGTCGTTGCGCGAAAGTCGACCGGATCGCGGCAGTCATACCCCACCCGAACCGTCGGCGTCGACGCGGACGACGAGGGCACGGGACCGAGTCGACGCGGCGGCGAGCGCTCGTGATCGGGATGGCCGGCGAACACGTTCCCCCGAGACGGTATCCGCGGAGCCCCCGAACCACGGATCGATCCCTCCCGTGACCGGACGCTCGCGCGGTTTGCGTCGGTGGACCCCTGCTCGGCGTTCGGTTCCTGCAGGACTAGTTCTCGTCCGAACCTGTGCCCGGGCCCTCGTCGACGTCCTCCGGTCCGAACTCCCGGGACAGCAGTTCGGGAACGTCCTCGGGCGTCACGTCCGCGTACCATCGTCCGCGCGGATGGATCACGACTGCCGCCCCGTCCGCGCTACAGAGCCCGAGACAGCTCGTCTCGGCGACGGCGACGCCGGACCAGAACAGGTCACGATCGCGGAGCCACGTCCGGACAGCGTCCAGCACCGCCTCGCCGCCCGCACCGGCACAACAGGCGTATTCCGAATCGCGATCGTGTGTACAGACGAGCACGTGGTCCGTGAGGCCGCGATCGCGGACCGCGTCGGTTCGATCGCGCATTAGTCCGCGCTCCGCGGGCGGTTCGATCCCGTCCCCGGATCGTCATCGAGGGTGCGTCCGGCGTCAGCCTCGCTGTTGACCGCGTCGATTGGCCGACCGGTTCCGCGTCGCCGACGCACCAGCCACGCGTGTGCACCGGCCAGGGTCGCCCACAGCAGGAGCTGCCCGAAGACGGTTATTCCGACGACCCCGGTCGAGAGGCTCGCGGGGAGCGTGCTCTCGATCGCGGCGGTCGGGGCGAGGAACGCCGCGACGCCGAGGAGTCCGAACGGCGCCAGCGCACCGGCCGCCGCCAGCGCGAGCGAGCGACCGTGTCCGTCACGTCCGTCGTCGTCGACACGCCCGTCGACATCGGCGCGTGCGGCGACGCCGGCACTCTCGGCGGGACGAAGCCGATCGAACGTCCACAGCGCGAGCAGGCCGCAGATCGCGCCCAGAACCATCATCCCGCCGTACAGCCACAGACGCGTCGGGATGGCCAGCGACGCCTCGACGCCCGGCGGCCGTGGCGGCAGAACGAGCCAGGGCGCACCCGAGACGGTGATGAACCCGATCCCGGCCAGGACCGCCTGTTTGATCCCCGACCCCGGTGCGCCGGGGAGCAGCGGCTCGAGCAGGTAGAACCCGGCCCCGAAGATGACGGCGCCGAGGAGCACCCCCCAGAGCGCGCTCGAGGCGATGCTCACCACGGTCGTGACCGGTCCGGAGACGGCGGCGTCGTGGGTATCGCCGCCGTCCTCAGCGTGGGCCTGGCCGCCATCGTCTCCGTGAGTATGGTCGCCGTCCTCTCCGTGCGTGTGGTCTCCCTCGTCGTCGGCGTGATCGGCCCCCGTCGCGTCCGTGCCACCTGCCTCGATCACGGCGTCGTCGTGGCCGAGTTCGTCGGCGAACGCGACGGTCGGCGCCGCGACGAGCGCGACGAACAGGCCGAACACGAGGCCCGCGACGGCACCGGCCTTCACGCCGCGGGTGAGGTACTCGGCGAGCATCCTCAGTGGCAGGTGACGCCGGCGGCGTGTCGGAAGTGGTGAAGCGAGTCGTGGACCATCGGTTCCTGCACGAACAGCAGCGCGAACCCGAGCGCCGCGACGAGCGCGAACGCGGTCGCGATCTGCGCCGGCGTCGCCTCCCGTCGCGCGATATCGAGCCGCCCCTGTACGGTGTCCCCCGCGTTTCCGGTCGGGATCGTCGGTGCACTATCGGCCGTGACGTCGGTGGTCGGCGCCATTGTAAATACAAATTGTATAAAATCAAGTTAAGTTGTAAAACTTACGGGTGGGGTCGACTCCGTCAGTTCGGTCGAACTGATCACCCCGATCGAACCGATCAAGTCGGATCGGCTACGATATATAAATCCCACCGGACACCGGCCGCTAGAGCTTATAAACTATCGGATGGTGTCGTCGTGATGGCTTATAAACACGACGTGACGTCGGCGACGGCGGTCAGTCCCGATCGACCCGTGCGACCTGCCCGTCGATCCGGTCCGCCGACAGCGCCGACAGCGGGATCCGCTCGCCGCCGGTCGTCCGGAGGAGGGGGCCGATGAGGCTCGACCGGTTTCGGTCCGAACGACGACTCCCGCCGCCACGGTCCGACCCCGACGGCTTCTCTGCACCGTCGTATCCGGGGTCGCCGCGTCCGGGATCGCCGTGTCCGGAGCCGCCGTTTTCGGGCTCGGCCCCGGCGTCGACGACCACCACGTGCGCGCCCGTCTCAGCGAGCTCCCGGCCCGCGGCGCGCGTCTCCGCGCTCGGACTCCCGTCGGCGACGTTCGCGCGCCCGTCGGTGACGACCACGACGACGCCGGCTGCGGGATCGGCCCGCCGAACGACCGTCGCCGCGGTCCGCAGGCCGGCGGGCAGCGGCGTCCGGTCGCCCGTCGGGAGGTCCTTTAAGTGCCGAGCCGCCATCCCGACGCTGTCCGTCGGCGGGAGCAGCACGTCGGCGTCCGTCCCGGCGAAAGCGACGAACGCCACCTCCTCCCGGCCCTCGTAGGCGTCCCGCAGCAGCTCCAGCACGACCCCTTTGGCTGCCCGCATCGCCGGCCGCATCGAGGCGCTGGCGTCGACGACGAAGGTCACGAGCGTGTCGGCGTCCCCGCGCCGCACCGACCGCCTGAGGTCCCGTGATTCGATCGACGATGCCCCCCGACGTGTCGCCGCACGGAGGGACGCGCCGACGTCGACGTCCGCGCTCGCCGCGGTCGTGTCGGCCCGCTCCGACCGGACGCGGGGTCCGGCCACGTCGCCCTCCGCGGACGGCCGCGTCCCGGATCCGGACCGGAGGTCGGCTGCGTCGTGTGCGTCCGGACCGGCGTCCTTGGCGTCCGGGACCGAGATCTCGGGCGCACGGCTCCGGCCGACGGAGGCGCGTGACTGGCCGGGAACGATCGGGGTTCGCTCCTCCCGATCGCTGTTATTTGCGTCTCCGTCGATCGCGTCCCCGTCGGTTGCATCGTCTCCATTCGCATCGTCTCCGTCCGTCTCCCCCTCGTTCGCCCCACCTTCGTTCATCGCTCCCTCGTTCACATCGTCCTCGTCCGTGTCACCCTCGTCGTCCGCATGCTCGCCAGCCGGTTCCGGATCGCTGCCGCGACCGGGTGCATCGCGATCGACCTCGGACCCGGCTTCGGTGTCCGCGTCGCGTTCGACGCCGTCCGCGGGCTCCGCGTCCGCGCCGTCGGCGCCCTCCGGATCGCCGGCCGTGGCGTTCGGCGTCGCGCCCCCGTTGCGCCGACCGTCCTCATCCTCCGATGTTGCACCCTCCGTGTCCTCCGGAACGTCCCCGTCGCCGTCGGACGCGAAGTGCTCGTCGATGCGATCCTCCGGTTCGGGGGCCGAGTCGAACGGGTCCGACCGCAGCCGGTGGGCGAGCGCGAACGACGCGGCCTCGCGGACGTCCGACTCGAGCACGCGCCCGCGGTCCTCCAGGGCGGCGAAGGTACGCGCGGCGCGGGCGGTCGCGATGTCGCCACGGTGGCCCTCCACGCCGGCGTCGCGGCACAGCTCGGCGATCTCCTCGCGGAACGACCGCGGCAGCGTGACGTCCGGGAGGCGCCGACGGGCCCGCCGAAGGCGCTCGCGATACGCGTCCGTGTCGGGGTCGTTCGCGTTCGCTTCCCCCTGTCCGTCCTCCCGTCCCCGCTCCTCCCCGTCATCACCGAGCGCGCGATCGATGATCGCCACTCGGTCGTCGATCGAGTCACAGCCCGTCACGGTCGTTTGGAGGGCGAACCGGTCGCGCAGCTGTGGTCGGAGGTCGCCCTCCTCCGGGTTCATCGTTCCGACGAGGGTGAACGACGCCGGGTGGGTGACGCTCACGCCGTCGCGCTCGACGCGATTGACGCCGCTTGCGGCGGCGTCCAACAGCGTATCGACCAGGTGGTCCCCGAGGAGGTTCACCTCGTCGACGTAGAGG
Organism: Halopenitus sp. POP-27; assembly: GCF_029889855.1. Lineage (NCBI taxonomy): Archaea > Methanobacteriati > Methanobacteriota > Halobacteria > Halobacteriales > Haloferacaceae > Halopenitus > Halopenitus sp. POP-27. Next base: position 89,674 of record NZ_JARANU010000012.1, read on the forward strand.
ATCCCCCGGTTGGCCCGCGCGAGCACGCCGGGATCGAACTCGTACTCGCCCGCCAGCGCGTCGGCCACCGAGAGCGTTCCGACCACGCGCTCGCGGGTCGCGCTCAGCGGGAGCGTGACCACCGGCACCGGCCGTTCGGTCGTCTCAATCTCCGCCGCCGGACGGGATCGGCAGTCCGCACACTGCCGGCCGGGATCGTCCGGCGGACAGCCGTACGGACACCCCTCGACCACGGTCTGGGTCGGCAGCAGGCCGGCGAGGCCACGCACCGCCGTGGACTTCGCCGTCCCCTTCGCGCCGCGTATCAGGAGCCCGTCGAGATCGTCGTTGGCCGCGACGGCGAGGAGCCCCCGTTTGAGGTCATCCTGGCCGACGATCGCCCCGAACGGGAGCGCTCCCTCCCGCTCGCGTCCACGAGCTACCTCCCGGTCTCGTTCCCGATCGCTCCCCCGGCCGCGTTCCCGAGCGTCCCCCCGGCCGCGTTCCTGCTCCGATCTCCGAGACCGCTCCGCCCCTCGATCGTGCGAAGCCTTTTTGTCCGATCCTAATTCAACCATACTTGTCTTAGACACAAGGAGATTTAACAACCTTATGCCAACCATCGGGATCTACACCGCGACCGAGAACGAACTGGGGGCGATCCAGCGCGCGGCGGCCGACGTCGACGCCGAGCTGGTCGTCCGGTCCGCGAGCGACCTCGACGACGAGGCCGACGCCGCCGCGTTCGTCGACGAGCTGACCGACGTGACCGCCGTGATCTGCTGGCTGCACGGCTCCGAGGCGAGTATGCCGGGCTACGAGCCGGCGGTCGACCGGCTGACCGAGGCGGGCGTCCCGCTGGTGGTGAAATCGACCGGCGACGCCTACGCGCTCGAGGACACGACCGTCGACGCCGCCGTCCGCGATCGCGTGTACGAGTACCTCGATCGGGGCGGCACCGTCAACGTGGCCAACTGCCTCCGCTTCCTCGCGCACGAATACGGCGGCACGAATGGAGGGGAAGAGTCGCCGGACGAGGACGTGTCCCCTGACGACCCAACCTCGGACGACCGTCCGTACGACGACCCCGTCGCCCTGCCAACCGAGGGCGTCTACCACCCGGACCATCCGGGCGCGAGTTACGAGGAGCTGTTGGCGACCCTCGATCCCGACGCGCCGACGGTCGCCGTCTGGTTCTACGAGTCCCACTGGACCCACGAGAACCTCCGGTACGTCGACGCGCAGGTCCGGGCGATCGAGGCCCAGGGGGCGAACGCGCTGCCCGTCTTCTGCAACCCGGCCTCCGAGGAAGACGGCGGCTGGGACGCCGAGCGCGTCACCGACGAGTGGCTCACCGACGCGTCGGGGGAGCCGATCGTCGACGCCGTCTGCTCGTCGTTCATGTTCTCCCTCTCGATGGACGAGCGGGGCCGCGAGGCGAGCGACGAGGGCGAGTCGGCCGAGGACGTCTTCCTCGATCGCCTCGGCGTGCCCGTCATCCAGACCGTCACCACGATGCGCTCGCGGTCGCGGTACGCCGCCAGCGACACGGGCGTGATGGGCTTCGAACTCGCCCTCTCGGTCGCACTCCCGGAGTTCGACGGCAACGTGATCACGCACCCGATAAGCGGGAAGGAGCGGACCGACGACGACGCCGACATCGGCACCGCGCCCAAGCAGCACTTCCCGATCGACGACCGCGTCGACCACGCGGCCCGGCTCGCGGTCAACTGGGCCCGGCTCCGACACATCCCCAATCCCGACACGCGCGTCGCGGTCGTCCTGCACAACTACCCGCCGAGCGACGACGGGATCGGAACCGCCTTCGGACTCGATACGCCCGCGAGCACCGTCAACCTCCTGGAGGAGTTGGCCGACCGCGGCTACGACCTCGGCACCGGCGCGGGAGCCGACGACCCGTCGACTCAGGGCTCCCCGGTCGACGACCCCTCCACCGGGGGCCCACCGGTCGACGGCGCCGACCTGATCGATCAGCTGACGAGCCAGCTGACGCTCGACGACCGGTGGGTCGTGCCCGAGGACGTCCGCGAGGCGAGCGTCGACGTCGTCGAGCCCGACCGGTATCGCGAGTGGTTCGATGCGCTCGACGACGACCTCGTCGAGGCCGTGCGTGAGGAGTGGGGCGATCCGCCGGACCGGCCGTTCGCGATCCCCGGCGTCGAGTTCGGGAACGTCCTCGTCACCGTCCAGCCGCCCCGCGGGTTCGGGATGGATCCCTCGAAGGTGTATCACGACTCCGATCTCCAGCCGCCACACGACTACGTGGCCTTCTACGCCTGGCTGCGAAACACCTTCGCGGCGGATGCGGTCGTTCACCTCGGCACCCACGGGAGCCTCGAGTGGCTCCCCGGGAAGACGGTCGGACTCGACGGGTCGAGCGCGCCGGACGGGTTGGTGGACGATCTCCCGAACGTCTATCCCTACATCATCAACAATCCCGGCGAGGGGACGCAGGCGAAGCGTCGCTCGTACGCGGCGATCGTCGACCATCTCACGCCCGTGATGGGCACCGCCGGCACCTACGACGAGCTCGCCGAGCTGGAGGAGCTCGCCGACCGCTATCGCGAGGCCGGGATGGCGGACGCCCGGACCGACGACGGCGAACGCCTCGAGCGGCAGCTTCGCGAGACGGTCGACGACCTCGATCTGGCGGTCGAACTCGGGATCGAGGGCGCGATCGACGAGCGCGCCGACGTTCGCGGTCCCGACGCGGCGGGGTCCACGCTGGCCGAGGGAGACGTCGAGGGCGACGTCGTCGGCGTCGACGAGCTGGTCGAACGCGTTCACGAGTACCTCACGGACGTGAAGACGACACAGATCCGGTACGGCCTCCACACGATGGGCGAGCCGCCGGCCGACGATCGGCTCGTGCAGTACCTCGTGGCGCTCACGCGCCTCGAGAACCCCGGCGGCCCGAGCCTGCGGGAGAGCGTCGCCGGCGTCCTCGGCGTCGACCACGACCGGATGGTGAACGAGCCCGGCGTCTACGACGAGGACCTCGGGATGACGCTGTCGGCGGCGGCCGACGTCGTCCACGAGACGAGCCTGGAGCTCGTCACCGCCCTCGCCGAGCACGACTTCGACGTGCCGGCGTCCGAACTCGCCGACCCCGACAGCGAGGTGAATATGAACCTCCTCGTGGTCGACCTCGACCCGATCGGCGACGCACGCGCGCAACCGGGCGCCCACGAGGACCTGCGGGAGGCGCTCGCGTTCGTCTGCGAGGAGGCTGCGCCCCGCGTCCGGGGCGCCAGCGAGGAGATCCCCAGAACGGCCGACGCGCTGGCAGGGGAGTACGTCCCGCCGGGCGGTAGCGGCGCGCCCACGCGCGGCGGCGTCGACCTGCTGCCGACCGGGCGCAACTTCTACACGCTCGATCCCCGGAAGGTGCCGGCCAGGAGCGCCTGGGCGGTCGGCCGGGAGGTCGCAGCGGGCGTCGCCGAACGCCACCGTGACGAGCACGGCGAGTATCCCGAGGAGATCGGCGTCGTCGCCTGGGGGACCCCGACCGTCCGCACCCGAGGGGAGACGATCGCGCAGGTTCTCGCGCTGATGGGCGTCGAGCCGGAGTGGACCGACGCCGGTCGGGTGGACGGCGTGGATCCGGTCCCGCTCGAGGAGCTCGGTCGGCCCCGGATCGACGTGACGACGCGCGTCTCGGGGCTCTTCCGCGACGCGTTCCCGCAGGCGGCCGGCGTGATCCACGACGCGGTCGAGGCGGTCGTCGCGCTCGACGAGCCGCACGACCGGAACTACGTGAAGAAACACGTCGAGGCGGAGACCGACCGCCTCCGCGAGGCCGGCCTTGAGGACCCCGAGGCGGCCGCGACCCATCGCGTGTTCACGACGAAACCGGGCGGCTACGGCGCCGGCACGAACAAGGCCGTCGACGAGGGGAACTGGGAGGACCGCTCCGACCTCGCCGACGTCTACACCCAGTGGGGCGGCTACGCGCTGGGGTCGCGGGGCCGGGTGACCGAGGCCCACGAGGCCTTCGAGCGCCGGCTCGGGAGCGTCGAGGCGACCGTGAAGATCGAGGACACCGCCGAGCAGGACGAGTTCGACAGCTCCGACTGGTACGCCTTCCACGGCGGGTTCATCACCGCCGTCACGGAGATCGCGGGCGAGGAGCCGGCGTCCTACGTCGGCGACTCGAGCGACCCGGACGCGGTCTCGGTGTACACGAACGAGCAGAAGGTCCGGAAGGCGATGCGCGCCCGCGTGCTCAACCCCGAATGGATCGACAGCATGACCGAGCACGGCTACAAGGGTGCCGGCGACCTCTCCACCACGGTCGACGTCGTTCTCGGGTGGGACGCGACGACCGGCGTCGTGAGCGACGCCCTCTGGAGCGAGGTCGCCGGGAAGTACGCCCTGGATGCGGACCGCCGCGAGTGGCTCCGCGAGGTGAACCCTTGGGCGCTCGAGAGCATCGCCGACACCCTGCTCGAGGCGATCGACCGCGGTCTGTGGGACGCCGACGCCGCCGTCGAGGACCGGCTTCGCGACGTTCTCCTGCAGGCCGACGGCGACCTGGAGGCCCGGGCCGGCGACTCGGAGACACGTGCCGGCGACCGGCGGGTTTCGGAGGTGTCGAGCGATGACGACTGAGAACGCCGCCGATACTGACGGTCCGGATCAGGAGTACGCCGACCTCGGCGCCACCACCGAGAACGCGATGGCGATCGCCGAGACGAGCATGGACCGGGTCCGCGAGATCGTCCCCCACGAGACGCTCGCCGACCGGATCCGGGGGAAGTCCGTCCACGCGACCGGCGACCCGGAGTTCCAGCACCTGATCCGGTTTACGGGCGCAACTGATGACGACGGACCGACCGCCGACGAGGGGAGTGACGACGGACTGACCCACGAAGACGACGAACCGGTCCGTGCCGGCGCGCGCGCGGTCCTCGACTCGCGGCCGATCGTGACCGACATCACGATGGTGAAGGCCGGGATCACCGGCCGCGGCCACGACTGTCCGGTTCGAAAGGCGATCGGGAACGGATCCGAGCTGGCCGAGCAAACCGGGATGACCCGCACCGCGGCCTCGGTCCTCGAACTCGATCGGGATGGCGTCTACGACGACGCGATCGCGGTGGTCGGAAACGCGCCGACCGCCGCGCTCGCGCTCGCCGACTGCATTGAAGACGGGACTCGCCCTGCGGTCGTCGTCGCCACGCCGGTCGGGTTCGTCAAGGCCGCCGAGAGTCGGGCCCGCCTGCGCGAGGTCGCCGCCGAACACGGTGTTCCGACGATCACGAACGTCGGGCGCCGCGGCGGCAGCGGGCTCGCCGCCGGCCTCACGAACGAGCTGATCCACGTCGCGAGCGACGTCCGCCAGGGGGAGATCGACGCCGAGTGGGTGCCGGAGTCGCCGGGGTCATCGTGAGCGATACGTACGACCTCGAGACCGGTCCGGATCCGGCGGCGCTGGCGGCTGCCGAACCGGAGTCCGACGGGGCCGACGGGGCCGACATCCCCCCGGTCTACGCCGTCGGGATCGGTCCGGGAAATCCGGAGTACCTGACCCCCCGAGCGCGCCGAGCGGTCCGGGAGGCCGACGTCGTCGTCGGCTTCGAAACGGTCTGTTCGTTCCTGACCGACGCGATGTCGGTCGACGCCGAGGTCCTGGCCTGCGGCTACCGCGACGAGGCCGACACGCTGGCAGCGTTCGCCGATCGCGTCGCCGACGGTGCGGCCGGAACGGCCGTCCTGATGGGCGATCCGAACCACTCCGGCTACCAGTTCGTCGGGAAGGTCCAGTCGGCCGTCGATCGACCGGTGCGGGTGATCCCCGGGATCTCCTCGTTGCAGGTCGCGGCGAGTCGGGCACGGACGCCGATGGAGACGACGACGTTCGTGACGCTACACAAGAGCGGCGACGTTGACGATGATCTCGCGCGGTTGCGGGACGACGTCGGCGACCGACATCTGCTGGTGCTTCCCCGCCCGTTCGATCTGATGCCCGAGGACGTTGCGGCGGACCTCCTCGAGACGACCGACGCCGATCCGTCGCTTGAGGCTCTCGTCCTCGAGCGACTCACGCACGAGGACGAGCAGATCACTCGATCGACGCTCGGGGAACTCGCCGCCGCCCGAACTGATGGGAGCGCAGCGAGTGAAACCGGGGAGGAGGGAAGCGCCACCTCCACGTTCTCCGATCTCTCCGTCCTCGCGGTCCGGGCGCCGATCCAGTGATGGCCTCCTTCGAGCGTGGACCGTCGTCCGGTTGATCCGTTCGGTCACCCCGTCCGGCTGACCGGTCCGGCCGATCTGCTCGGCGCGACCACAACCTATTTGGGATCCGTGACCCTCGCCTTTAGCAAGTTAAATTGGTGTAGATAAAGTGAGTTTGTAGAAACCAATGAGATCTGAAACACTCCTGCTCATCGGTCGTGACACACGCGGCGCCCGCGAGACCTTCCACGTGCACGCCGATCGGCTCGCCGATCGCACCGGTATCGACGTCGAGATCGCCCGTTACGCCGAGGAACCCGGGCGGGAACTCCGCGATCGGTTTCGCGACATCGACGCCGACGTCACGTACGCGGTCCCGATGTGTGCCGCTCACGGCTACGACACCGTCGACGCCATCCCGGCGGCGCTGTCCGCGATCCCCGGCGACGTGAGGTACTGTGACCCCGTCGGAACGAGCTCGGCGACGACGGACGTGATCGCGGCGCGCGCCGACGCGGCACGATCGCGGGCGGGGGCATCGACCGCTGCAGGTCGCGGTTCCACGGACGCGGATTCGGACGCGGATGCGGACCCGGACGTCTCGCTGGTGCTCGTGGCGTTCGGCAGCAGCTCGAAGCCGCACGGACGCCGGATGGCGGAGTATCACGCGGACCGACTCCGCTCCCGGTCGGCGTACGCCGAGGTCGTTCCCTGCTACCTCCTGCAGAACCCCGCCGTCGAGTGCGTGCGGTACGCCGTGACCGGCGACCGCATCGTCGCCGTCCCGCTGTTCGTGAGCCGGTCGGCAGCGACCGAGGACCGGATCCCGGCCGAGCTCGAACTCGATCGCGGCGGGATCGACTACGGCGACCCCTTCGGCGACCATTCCCGACTCACCGACGCGATCCACGCCGAGGTCGAGAGACAGCGCGCGCTCACGGCGCAGGACTCGGACGAAGAGTCCACCGACCACCCTACCACCGAGCCCAACGGATCGTCGCTGCCCCGATCCTCGACGCCGAAACGGGCGATCGTCACCGACGGTGAGGGTACACGGGACTCCCGAACGGGCTCCGACTCCGGAGCATCATCGCGTTCCGGACCGGTCGATCGACGGTAACGGTCGTCGCGGGCGTCGCGGTCGTCGCGCTCCGGATCCAGCTGGGGCATTCATAGGGTCGACATCGAGGAGCGGCTAGAGAGCGCCCTCGCCGCCGCCGACGCGGAACGGCCGTACTTCCTGAACCTGACCGCGCGGCTGCTCGACGGCTCCGACGTGACGCGAACCGGCGCCGTGTACTCCTGGATGGCAGCCGACGGACGTCGGTAACCGGCGCCGGCGAGGTGGCGGTCCTGCCGGTGCCGACGTCGTCTCTGGAGGGCACCAACCACCAAGTCGCACGTGGTTGACCCGGAAAGGAACGTCGTATAGTCTCGGATGCTACAGGGAGAGACGGTCACCGAGGCCACGGTAGCGGTCCCCAGCCACCACGGAGGGATATCACGTCGGTGCTGTGGCGTTCCGACGTCACCCTCCTGTGCGCCGGCGTATAAGGAGTCCCGCGATGAGGAGCGACAGCACCCCCACGCCGACACCGAACCCGGGAACGCCGCTGGCGCTGGACGCCTGTCGAAGGACGAGGGTGACCTCCGATCCACTCCGCGAGCGGTTCTCGACGGTGTAGGTGTCACTGATTTCGAACGTGGGACGACCCGCGATCTCGATCCGGGTTGTGTTCCCGACTTCGAGCCGTCCGTTCGCGGTGGTCTCGCCGCGGAGGGTCACCCCGTCGCTCCCGACGTTGACCGCGATATCGCTGACCGGGGCGCCGGTGGTGTTGACTACCGTAACGGTCACGCGATCCGCATTCGGAACGGTAACGCGTCCGATAGAGCGGTTGTCGGGAACGGTGACGTTCTCGAGACCCGCGGCGTCCGGGACGCCGTCGCGCGGACTGCCAGTCTGGACGACGCCAAGCACGTAGGTGTTGCTCGGGAGGTCGGAGTCCCCTTGCCAAGACGTGAACGCGAACCCGCCGGTCGCGTTCAGCGGCTCCCGCGTGTGGTTCCCGTCGGGGCCGACGAGCACCGCCGACGCGTTCGTCACGGGAGTGCCGTCGCCGCGAACGAGCCGGCCAATGACGGCCGGCCGGAGAACAGTCAGATTGAGCCGATACGTCTTCGAAAGATAGGTGCTCCCTTGTCGGTCGTACCTGAAGTCCATCTCGAGGGGGTGAGAAGTCTCCGGGGCGGCCGACGCCGACGCGTTGACGGTGAACGTCAGGTTCCGTGTCTCTCCAGGGGCCAACGAATCGAGACGGGCCGTGTCGTTGCTCGCGTCGAACGGATCATCGATGAACAGTTTGGCAGCCACGTTTCGGACCGGCTCGTTGCCGTGGTTCGTCACGTGAATCGTGACATCTCGCTCGGCTCCTTGGGTGATCGCCCCTCCTTCGACGATCGAGACGGAGAAACGGTCGGGATTCGATTGCTGTGGCGTATCAGACACATTCGTCGGTGCCGGGATCGTTTGGCCCCCCTCAATAGCGATACCGTTCCCGGCGGCTGCTCCAGTCGCTCCAGTACCCGCTCCGATCCCGGTGAGCGAACTCAAGACGACGAGCACAGCAACCCCGAGTACGCGACGCCACGCCGTCACTATCTCCGAACCCTCCCGCCTTTCGCCACGTGATGACAGACAGAGGACAGAAATCATCATTCGGTAGTCAAGAGTAAACCTGTTATTGGTTACGGTAGATTAGCTCTGTTGAAATCCTATCCAACAGACATAATCGGCGCTGGGACGGCGAGTCTCGGATTCACAGACTCAGAATGACATCAGAGCCGTGCTTGCGTCTGTTTTTGACATCGGTTCCGGGTACACAAATGACGGCTCCCTCGACTGTCGCTCCGAACCCGTAGCAGATGGCTGGTGACTACGCGAGTGACAGCAACCAGATGAGACCCACTACGGCTCCGGCAGTGACTGTTGCTGTACCGCTTGTCAATCTCTGTTTGCGCTGGAGTCCGAACCGGTGAACTACCCCACCCTACTCACTCGCCGCTGACGCGGCTCGTTCCTTGAGGGTGGGGCTTCCTGTTTCCACGACGCGCTTTGCAGATACGGGTGTATCCACAGGGAGCGCAGTCTCCACAGGCGTTGCTTCGGAGTGTCCCACTCCTAGTTTGGAGAGTCCGCGA